>CAYLYV010000047.1:0-29037 GCA_964387655.1 uncultured Cypionkella sp.
ATTGCCAGCGCGGATTGGCCGGGTTTTGGCGGGCACAAATTTCCTCAACCAGCAGTGAATGTTCTGCTACCGAATAAGCAAAGTCACCACGGGTCTGACCGTTCCAACGCGCGACAAACGCCAGCCCATGCGCGATATCGGCGATTTCGATATCCATCGGCGTCGGGTCCAGCAGGTCAAGCCTGCGGCCAGACAGCATCCGTTGCCACGCGCGCGGTTGTTTCATGTTGGCCTCCTGCATGTTTTTCCTGCCACCCACGGCTTCGGTTGTCGAGTGGCCCTGTAAATGCTATCTGCCCGGCAACCATAGGATCAAGGAGTGCGCCAGATGGCGAAAGATTACATCGTTAAGGATATTGGCCTTGCTGCGTTTGGCCGCAAAGAGCTGGTGATTGCCGAAACCGAAATGCCGGGCCTGATGGCCTGCCGCGAGGAATTCGGCACCAGCAAGCCGCTGAAAGGCGCGCGGATCGTGGGCAGCCTGCACATGACGATCCAGACCGCTGCATTGATTGAGACGCTGACTGCCCTTGGCGCCGATGTGCGCTGGGCCTCGTGCAACATCTTCTCGACCCAAGACCACGCCGCTGCGGCCATCGCTGCGGCGGGCGTCCCGGTTTTCGCCATCAAGGGCCAGAGCCTGACCGAGCATTGGGATTACCTTGACCGCTCGTTCATGTTCCCCGAAGGTGCGAATATGATCCTCGACGATGGTGGCGATGCGACGCTGTATGTGCTCTTGGGCGCGCGGATGGAGGCGGGCGAAGACGTGCTGTCCGTGCCGCAGTCTGAGGAAGAAGAGGTCATCAAACTGCAAATCCAGAAGCGGATGAAGCAATCCCCCGGCTGGTTCGCCAAGACCAAAGCCGCGATCAAGGGCGTGTCGGAAGAAACCACCACCGGCGTGCATCGTCTGTATGATCTGCACAAGAAGGGTCAGCTGCCGTTCCCGGCGATCAACGTCAACGACTCGGTGACCAAGTCGAAGTTCGACAACAAGTATGGCTGCAAAGAATCGCTGGTCGACGGCATCCGCCGCGCCACTGACACCATGATGGCAGGCAAGGTTGCTGTGGTCTGTGGCTATGGCGATGTTGGCAAAGGCTCGGCGGCTTCGTTGCGCGGTGCGGGTGCCCGCGTGAAAGTCACCGAAGTGGACCCGATCTGCGCGCTGCAAGCCGCGATGGACGGCTATGAAGTCACGCTGCTGGAAGACGAAGTCGCAAACGCCGATATCTTCATCACCACCACCGGCAACCGCGACGTGATCCGCATCGAGCATCTGCGTGAGATGAAGGATATGGCGATCGTCGGCAACATCGGCCATTTCGACAACGAAATCCAAGTCGCAGCGCTGAAGAACCACAAATGGACCAACATCAAAGAACAGGTTGATATGATCGAAATGCCTTCGGGCAATCGCATCATCCTGCTGTCGGAAGGCCGCCTGTTGAACCTTGGCAACGCCACCGGTCATCCGTCTTTCGTGATGTCGGCCTCGTTCACCAACCAAGTTCTGGCGCAGATTGAGCTGTGGACCAAGGGCGACGATTACGCGCCGGGCGTCTACATTCTGCCGAAAGAGCTGGATGAGAAAGTCGCGCGCCTGCATCTGAAGAAAATCGGCGTCAAGCTGACGGAACTGCGCAAGGATCAAGCCGACTACATCGGCGTCAAGGTGGAAGGCCCGTTCAAGGCTGAACACTACCGCTACTGAGTTCTGGTTATTCCAGCAGAGGCCCGGGGGAAACCTCGGGCCTTTTGCGTTGTGACGTTGCGTCAGATGGTCTCCGCCGAGGGGGGAACCTGTAGCCATATTTCCCTTTGAGTGAATTACTCCATCGCCTAATGTGCGGCCACCCTGCCCCATCTGGCAGCTGTATCGGTCCGACAAACGAGGGAATATTCGAATGAGCAAGCGTGACGATCTGATCGCCAAATATGCCGAAGATCTGAAGACCAAGTGCAAGATCAACCCGGATATGGATCTGCTGACCAAAGTGACCATCGGTTGCGGTCCGGCGATCTACAACGCGGATAGCGAGACCGTCGCGGGCTCGGACAAGTCTGAGTTGGAAACCGTGAAAAACAATTTCTTGGTCAAAAAGCTGGGTCTGGCCGACAGCCCGGCGCTGATGGAGGCGATCAATGCGGTGATCGACACCTATGGCCGCGCCGAGCGCAACAAATATCGCGCGGTGGTCTATTACATGCTGACCAAGCATTTCGGCAAAGAAGCCGTCTACGCTAAATAATTTACTGGGCGAAATGATCTGCGCGCCGCGCAGGTTTGTCAGACATTGCCATTTCCAGAAAGCCGCGCGATGGTGCGGGGCTTTCTGTGAAAGGTGTCCAATGTCCGCCGCGCCCCATCCCTCGCAAACCGCCGATGCCACGGTGCTGCCGATCATTCTCGCTGTCACCTTAGGGCATCTTTTGAATGATCTGATGCAGTCTTTGATCCCCGCAGCTTATCCGCTGTTGAAGGACAATCTTGCGCTGTCGTTTGCGCAGATCGGTTTGATTACCTTGGTGTTTCAGGGCACGGCTTCAATCCTGCAACCGCTGATCGGGCTTTATACCGACAAGCGGCCACTGCCCTATGCCTTGGCTGCCGGAATGGCCTCGACCGGGATCGGGCTGGTGCTGCTGGCCCATGCGCAGAGCTTTGCGGCGGTGCTGGGATCGGTCGCGATGATCGGCCTTGGCTCATCCATCTTCCATCCCGAGGCATCGCGGATCGCGCGGTTGGCGGCAGGGATGCGGCCGGGATTCGCACAATCCTTGTTTCAGGTCGGCGGCAATGCGGGCTCGGCCTTGGGTCCGCTGGCTGCGGCCTTTGTGGTGATGGAGCGTGGTCAGGTCTCGATTGAGTGGTTCGCCGGCGTGGCAATGCTGGGCATGGTGCTGCTGTGGCTGGTCGGGCGCTGGTACACCGCTGTTGGCGCGGGGCGTGCCTTGGCGCGGCGCAGTCGGGCACGCTCGACGGTGGCGGTGCCGAAAGCGACGGTGCGTCTGGGGATGTTCATCCTGATCGTGCTGATGACCTCGAAATTCCTCTATTCGGTGTCTTTGTCGAACTATTACACCTTCTATCTGATCGAGCGCTTCGACCTCAGCGTCGGGCAATCGCAAATCTGCCTGTTCATCTTTCTGGCGGCGGTGGCGGCGGGGACGATCATCGGCGGGCCCATCGGCGACAAGATCGGTCGGCGCAAGGTGATCCTGTGGTCGATCCTGGGCATCCTGCCGCTGACCTTGGCGATGCCGTGGCTGCCCTTGGTGCCAACGGTCTTGGTTGCGGCGCTGGCGGGTCTGATGCTGGCCTCGGCCTTCCCGGCGATGGTGGTCTATGCGCAAGATCTGATGCCGCACAGCACCGGGATGGTGGCGGGGTTGCTGTTCGGGCTGGCCTTCGGGATTGCGGCTTTTGGTGCGGCAGGCTTGGGCGTTCTGGCAGACGCTTGGGGCATCATAGCGGTTTACAAGATTTGCGCTTTCCTGCCGCTGCTGGGGCTGGCCGCGTTCTTCTTGCCCGAGCCGAAAGCTTGATCGTTCCGATTTGATATAACTCCCAAGCACTTGCCGTTTGAACGACTCGGGTATTTTGCGTAGCTTGAAGGAACAGGCAGTAGCCTAGGACCTTAACAGAACACGTGTGGTGCTGAGGGAGCACGTGGGGTGGATGGGGGGTCCTTTAGGGGTAATGGGCCCCCCGTTTCCAATCAATTAGCCCAAACCGCCCAGATCGCAGATGATTTGCCATTCTTCTGCCGTCACAGGCTGCACCGACAGGCGCGAATTGTGGATTAACACCATGTTCTCCAGCCCCGGATGCACCTTGCAGGTTTCCAGCGTCACAGGGCGCAGCAAGGGTCGCACCGCACGCAGGCACACGCAATCCCAACGCGGATCATCGGTTGTGGAATCAGGCTGCGATTCGCGGCTGACTTCGACAATGCCGACGATCTCTTTGCCAATGTTGGAATGGTAGAAAAAGCCCTGATCACCGACCTTCATCGCCCGCATGTTGTTGCGGGCCTGATAGTTGCGCACCCCGTGCCATTCCTCACCCGCCGCACCCCGGGCGACTTGGTCAGGCCAACCCCAAGTGTCGGGCTCGGATTTGAACAGCCAGTAGCCCATCAGCCGATGACCTTTTTCCATTCTGTAATCGTCACGCTATCGAACAATCCGGCAATCGCATAGGGGTCTGCCGCCGCCCATGCCTGCGCTTCTGCCAGGGTTTCGACATTCAGCACCACAAGACTGCCGGTCATCGCGCCGTCGTTCAGAAACGGTCCGGCCATTTCTACCACGCCCGAGGTTTCGATATGCGCCAGATGTGCGGCGCGATTGTCCAGCCGGGTTTGCAGATGGCCGGCTTTGTCTGTACAGATAAGGGCGACGCGCATGGGTTACTCCTGTTTCAAAGGGCGGGACAGCAGGGCAGAGATCGCCTGCGGCAGAGTGATGTTCTGGTCAATCAATGCCGCGATCATCTGGGTGATCGGCATGTCAATCTTCATCTTTTTGGCCATGTTAGAGACTGCTTTTGCGGTCGCAGCCCCCTCGACGGTGACGTTGGTGTCAAAAGCCCGACCGGCGCCAAGCGCCTGACCAAAGCGAAAATTGCGAGATTGCGCCGAAGTGCAGGTCAGCACCAGATCGCCAAGGCCCGACAGCCCCGCCAAAGTTTCCGCCCGTCCGCCCAAAGCCAGCGCCAGCCGGGTCATCTCGGCATAGCCGCGCGTCATCAAAGCCGCGCGGGCGGAATCACCAAGCCCCGCGCCCATCACGATGCCCGCCGCGATGGCGATGACATTCTTCAAAGCGCCGCCGAGTTCCGCCCCGATCACATCCGTGGTGCGATACAGCCGCAAGCTGGGCGTCGACAGCAGATGTTGCAGCGCCTCGCCATCAGCACAAGCCAAGGTCAGGGCGGTGGGCAAGCCGCGTGCGATATCGACGGCAAAGCTGGGGCCGGTCAGAATGGCGAAAGGAGAATCCGGGCAAGCCGCTTCAATCAGCGCGGTGGGGCCTTTCAGCGTGGTCAGATCAATGCCCTTGCAGCAGGCCACCAAAGGCAGGCCGTTCAGGGTGGGATTGGCGAGAAGAAAACCGCGCAAGGCTTGCATCGGCAGCGAGAGTAGAACGACCTCAGCCCCGGCTAAATCCGCAATTTCGGATGTAACAGAGACTGTTTCGGGCAGCTTGATCCCCGGCAATCGTGCCTCATTGGCACGCGAGCGAGCCATCTCGGCAATATGCGCCGCATCACGCGCCCAGAGCCGTACCTCGCGGTCTTCGCGACCCAAGGCCACCGCCAAGGCTGTGCCAAACGCGCCCGCGCCGACGATGCCGATCATGCTTTGGCCCCCTTTTTGCCGGAACCGATCATCGGCGCAGCGGTCGCATCCAAAGGCCAGCGCGGGCGGGCGATCAGATCCATGCCATCTGTGATCCCCGCACGAAACCGCTCCATGCCCGCCCAACCGATCATCGCGGCATTGTCGGTGCAAAGCTGCAAGGGAGGGGCGAGGAAACGCGTGCCGGATTGATTGCAAACAGTCTCTAACCTTGCCCGAATGACGGTATTTGCTGCAACCCCACCAGCGACGGCCAGCGCAGGCTCGGATGGCGAAAGCTCGGTATAAATCGCCAAGGCGCGGCGGGTTTTCTCGGCCAGAACCTCGGCCACGGCCAGCTGAAACCCGGCACACAGATCGCGGCGATCTTGCACGGTCAGCCCGCCCTTCTCGGCAAGCACCGCGTCGCGAGCACGCAGCAAAGCGGTTTTCAGGCCGGAGAACGACATATCGCAACCGGGCCGATCCAGCAGCGGGCGCGGGAAGGCGTAGCGTTTCGGATCCCCCAGCGCAGCCTCGGCCTGCACCGCAGGACCGCCCGGCTGCGGCAGGCCCAAAAGCTTGGCGGTTTTGTCAAACGCCTCGCCCGGCGCATCATCAATCGTGCCGCCAAGCCTTTGGAAGTGTTCAGCAGAATGCACGATCAGGAATTGGCAATGCCCACCCGACACCAGCAGCATCAGATAAGGAAAGGACAGTTGATCGGTCAGGCGCGGCGTCAAGGCATGGCCGGCCAGATGGTTCACCCCCACCATCGGCAGGCCCGTTGCCAGCGAAAGCCCCTTCGCCAGCATCACTCCAGACAACACGCCGCCAATCAGCCCCGGCCCCGCCGTCACCGCAATGCCATCCAGCCCCGCCAAAGCGATGCCGCTTTCCGCCAAAGCCTGTTCCACACAATGATCCAGCCGCTCGGCATGGGCGCGGGCGGCGATTTCCGGCACCACGCCGCCAAAGGCCGCATGCAGGGCGGTTTGACCCTCGACGACCGAGGATAAAATCTGCGGCACTCGCCCCGGCACATGACGGATCACGGCGGCGGCGGTGTCGTCGCAGCTGGACTCGATGCCCAGAAAGGTAAGAGTTCCCGTCATGGTCCGCCGTTGATTGCTTGCCCCATCGCAGGTAACACCAAGGGCATGGCCAGACAATCCCACCCCATCATCCTGCTGACCCGGCCTTTGGCGCAGAGCCAAAGGTTTGCGGATCAGATCGGCGGTGCGCTGATCTCGCCCTTGATGCGACCGGAATTTTTGTCGCCCGACCTGCCCCTCGGCGATTTTGCCGCTGTTGTGCTGACATCCGAGACAGGGGCCGAAGCCGCCGGGCGGATTTCCGCCGCAGGGAACGCACTGCCGAAGCGGGCGTTCTGCGTCGGCAATCGCACGGCTGAGGTGGCGCGGGCGGCGGGGTTCACGGCAAGTTCGGCTGCCGGGGCTGCCGATGATCTGCTCGCGCATACTATCGCGGTCGCTCCGGTCGGGCGGTTGCTGTTGCTGCGCGGTCAGGACAGCGTGGGGGATCTGGAACGAAGGCTAGTTTTGGCAGGAATAGAGACTGTTTCTCTGGTTGTTTATCGCCAGATTGCCCAGAGCCTGACCGACGAGGCCATCGCCGTGCTGCAAGACCCGCGCCCGGTGATCCTGCCGATTTTCTCACCGCGCTCTGCCAGACTGCTGGCGGATGAATTGCGACGCATTGCGGCAAAAGCGCCGATCTGGTTGGCTGCGCTGAGCCCGGCGGTGGCGGAAGCCTTTGATTTTCCCACCGTCTATACCGAAATTGCCCCCCGACCGGACAGTGATGCGATGCTACGGGCGGTTCAGGCTTTGCGTGGGCGTGGATGACTTCTTGAACCACTGCGGGCCTCGGCCTAACTTCACAGCAACGGTGGCCGCAAGGCGATGGCCCAAAGCGCAAAGGCGAGGTCTGCGATGACTGACACAGAGACGAGCGAGTTTGAGGCCCCTCCGGTGATCGCGTCGGAACCGGCAAGGCCCTCAGAGCCTGCGCGCAGGCCGGGCTGGGTTGCGCCGATCCTGGGCGGCGTGATCGCTGCGGGATTGGGGTATGGTCTGGCGCAATATGTGCCGGGCGGCTGGCCCATTCAGGACACTTCGGCGCTGCAGGCGGCTCTGACGGCGCAACAGGCGGAAACTGAGACTTTGAAAGCCCAGATTGCCGAACTTGAGGCGCGGCCCATCGCTGGACCTGACGCTGATCTGGAGGCGCGGGTGGCGGCGCTGGCCGATCAAGCTGCCCCAGATATTGCACCACTCCAGCAGCAGATTGCGGCGTTGGACCAGCGGATGACAGCTGTTGAAGCCCTGCCGGTCAGCGGCAATGCGCCCTCGGCGGCAGCTTTGGCTGCACAAAAGGCCGCGGCGGATGCTGTGTTGAAGCAGGCGGAAGATACTGCAGCCAAGATCAAGGCGGATGCGGAGGCTACCGCGAAAGCTGCCGAAGCTCACGCGGCTTTGGGCAGGGTGCAGGCGGCGTTGGACAGCGGCTCGGCCTATGCCTCGGCCCTGCCCGCCTTGGGCGACGTGCCTGCGGTCTTGGTGGAAAATGCCGAAACCGGGTTGCCGACCTTGGCCGCGCTGCAAGATGCGTTCCCGGCAGCCTCGCGTGCGGCTTTGGAGGCAGCCTTGCGGGCGAATATGGGCGAAAGCTGGTCGGACCGGGTGGCGAACTTCCTGCGCACCCAGACCGGGGCGCGGTCTTTGACGCCGCAGGAGGGCAATGACCCCGATGCGATCTTGTCGCGGGCCGAGGCGGCGCTGGCGGCGGGCGATATTGCCGCCGCGCTGACCGAAATCGCAGCACTTCCCCCCGAGGCGCAGGCGGCTTTGACCGAATGGCAGGCGCTGGCGCAAAAGCGGCAGGCAGCGGTCGTGGCAGTTGCGGGCCTTGCCGCAGCGATGCAATAGGAGCGCGCGATGATCTGGTCCCTGATCAAGGTTCTGCTGTTCATCGCCGCGATTGCGGGGCTGACCTATGGCGCGGATATGCTGCTGCACAGCGACGAAGGCGTGCGGATTTCGATGGGCGGCTGGGAGTTTACCCTTGGCCCATTGCAAACCGCGATCCTGTTGCTGCTCTTGGTGGTGGCCCTTTGGGGGCTGATGAAGCTGGTGGGTTTCGTCGTGGCGACCCTGCGGTTTCTCAACGGCGATGAAACCGCGATCTCGCGCTATTTCGACCGCAACCGCGAACGCAAGGGCTATCAGGCGCTCAACGATGGCCTGATGGCACTGGCTGCAGGTGAGGGCCGCTTGGCCTTGATGCGGGCGCAAAGGGCGGCGAAGTTTCTGGAACGGCCCGAATTGACGACGCTCCTGGTGGCGCAGGCGGCAGAGGCGGCGGGTGACACCAAGCGCGCGACCGAGGCGTATAAGACGCTGCTGGCCAGCGAGTCCTCGCGCTTTGTCGGGATTCGCGGGCTGATGAAGCAAAAGCTGGCCGAGGGCGATACCGATACCGCGCTGGCTTTGGCCGAGAAGGCGTTTGCGCTGAAACCCAAGCACGCCGAGACGCAGGATATTCTGTTGAAGCTGCAATCCGAGAAAGCCGATTGGAAGGGCGCGCGGGCGACTTTGGGGGCCAAGCTGAAGGCTGGGGCTTTGCCGAAAGACGTGTATCGCCGCCGTGATGCCGTGCTGGCCCTGCAAGAAGCGCGCGGGGTTATGGATGAAACCGCGACGGTCGAAGCGCGCGAAGCCGCGATTGAGGCCAACCGCAAGTCGCCCGATCTGATCCCGGCGGCGGTGATGGCGGGACGCGGGCTGATCGACAAGGGTGACAAGAAGTCGGCGACTCGTGTGTTGAAAAAGGCCTGGGAGATGTTGCCGCATCCCGAAATCGCCGCCGCCTTTGCCGAAATCGAACCCGATGAAGACCCGCACGCGCGGCTGAAACGATTCCGGGCGCTGACGGCGAGCCACCCCGACAACGATGAGACGCGTCTGCTGTTGGCCGAGCTGAACATCACCGCCGAGGAATTCCCCGAAGCCCGCCGCGCGCTGGGTGATCTGATCACCCGGCATCCGACGCAGCGCGCCTTGGCGATCATGGCGGCGATTGAGCGCGGTGAAGGCAGCGATGAGGCTGTGGTGCGCGGCTGGCTGTCGAAGGCGCTGACAGCCCCGCGCGGGCCGCAATGGTGCTGTGACAAATGCCAGGCGATCCACAGCCTGTGGCAGCCGATCTGCGAGAATTGCGGCGGCTTTGACACGCTCAGCTGGCGTGAGCCGGTCGAGGTGAACGGCCCCAGCGTCACCGGGGCGGAGCTATTGCCGCTGTTGGTGGCAGCGCCCGTGGTGGTGGCTGCGGCGGCACCAGAGCCGCCGCCAGAGCCCGAGATCATTGATCTGGAGGCCGTGGCGCGCAGCGCGCATTGAAGGGCGGGCGGGGGTTGACTTCGTTTTGACCGCGCCCTACGAGGAGCCACCAGAAAGTGCCGCTGTAGCTCAGCTGGTAGAGCACGTCATTCGTAATGATGGGGTCGGGAGTTCGAGTCTCTTCAGCGGCACCACTGTTTCATGAATCATCATTTGTAAACATGTGGTTAGCTTTCTGCGTAAGTATCGTATCCACCCCGGAATCCACCTTTTTGCGTTCGTTGGGCGAATACGCGCGCGCGCGTAACGCTGCCCCTCTGCGCCGAATACGCGCGCGCGTAATCCTGCCAGAATATCGCTTACGATGCTTCCCCGGTCAGAAAGCCGCTTTCCAGAATGAAGGAAAGGGCCCGCATCGTGGTCAGAACCCATCAGTAAACTTTCCTCTCGGGCATTTGCCTGTTCCTGATGACGGAAAACTATCCGCGCGGGTAGTAGGCGGTTCGCTTAGACTTTCCCGATCAGGAAAGGTTACTTCCTTTTCCGAATGCAGGAAAGCAAGCCTCGCGCGCGGGCGCGTATCGCGCGGCAAGCGCCCTTCCGCTTCTGTGTCTTGAGCGCGGGACTCGACTTGAGAGGGTCGTGTAGAGCAGGATGGCAGGACGAATCTTCATTGCGTTTAAGCATTAAAGGAAAGCCGAATGCGCTGCTGGTTAGTTGCCTCTCTTTTTTTCCTGCCGCCTGCGGCATCTTTGGCTGGCCCAGACGAGGTTACGCAGTGGTTGATGCAGGACCCTCTAACAATGCTGGACTACGGAATATATAAGATTAACATAGACCTAAGAGACGGCTGGTATCCTATTGGTGGGAACGCTGTCTTTCAGTGGGATGACAATAGAGTTGTGATTTCCCGTATGGTTGACGCAGGAACTCAGCCCAGCGTGGAGACACTTTGCTCAAAGTGGGTGGAAAAAATTCGATCACGCGGGGGACTCAATGCAGACACAGGTGTCCCTTATGGTGGTTGGTCTCATTTTGCCCAAATGTTTGCTCATGAAGGGTTCGAAAAGCTGGATGCCCCAAAAGACCTGTATAAGAATATTGATAAGATTTTGTCGTTGAATTGCTGGGGCATTTACACGGACGATGATGGAAAATCAGGATATCTGACCATTACTTCACCGCTACTTGGGACGGGATACAGCGTGAAGAAAAACTAATCCCTCGAAGCCCTAGCACGTGCCCAGCGCCGTCTCTGGGCGGCTTGTTCGCGCCAGCTAACACCCCATTCCCCCTCGCGCGCGTTTGGGCTGGCATTAATCCGCAAACCAAAGCCTCGGCAATCCGCTCACCAGCACTACGCCGCCCGATGGTCGCCTTGGCTTCCCAATACTGCACAGCATCGCGCGACACGCCAACACGCTTTGCCAGATCGGCTTGCGTCACTTTTGCAGCCTTGCGCGCGGTTCGCAACTCGGCCCCGGTCATCGGTTCATTACCCCCGACAGCGCCGCCAACAGGTCACGGCATAGAGTGAGGGTTGCCGATCTGAGCGGGCAGGCAAAGCCGTGAAACGTCCAAGGTGGGGGAAAGGTGGGGGCGGTTCCTACTTCCCCCACCCCCACCCCCACACCCCTATACAAGGTGGGGGTGGGGGGTGAGGTAGTGGGTTTTTGCAAGGTGGGGGAAAGGTTGGGGTAAGTGGGGGAAGGTGGGGGAAAACTCATTCCAGCACCGCCGGGTTGTTGTCGCCTGCAACGACAAAATTTGCTTCTTTGTTCTTGTCTCCATAGGACAGTCGCTCAATTCGCAACACGTCACTTTCTATCCATTTCTTAAGCATTGCCTTGATGCGCGCCTTGTCGCTTGTCTTGTTCAGATCAAAATCCAGCACCTCGGCAACAACCTTTCCCGCCCAGTCTAAGGCTTGGCTACTTTCTCGCGGTGGGTTGTCGCGCGCTGCAATCGCGGCCCTTACCCGGCAAGTATCGTTAACGGTTATGTTGCTAAATGCCTCGGGCCAAGCCCAAGGCTGTATGGTTGCGACGTTCTCGCCGTTTGCAATCATCACGCCCGTTTTCTCAAACCAGCGGTTCCGATCCGATGAAGGGGGCGCAAGGTTGCTCTCGGCTTCACCGATGCGGAAATAGTGCCGAAAATCATCAACGCCCGCCTGCGCGCCCTCTGCCTCGGTCATTGGCACGAGCAAGCGATTGAAGCGCGCCACACCGCGCAGCGCCGATCCGCCCCGACCATCATCTAGGGTTGGTGCAATACCGGGGGAAGGTTTGCGCGTATGGTGGACAAGGCCGATTGCAGCCCCGGTTTCGGAAGCCAGCGCGCGGATGCGCCCGCCCAGCGCTCGGAAAACCTCGTTTGTCTCGGGGCTATAGCTGAGGTCTTGCAGCGGGTCCAATATTGCGAGGGCGATGCCTTCGCGCTTGATCAGATCGGCAAGTGCCAGGAACGCAGGTTCAACGATTTCGCCCTTGTCACCCTTGATCAGGACAACCGGGCTTTCAGCCGTCACCCCCGAAACTGGAAACAGCCTGCCTATGATTTCGGATTGCGGGATATGCCATGCTTGCAGCACCGCCGCCACTCGGCCCTGAATGACGGCCAAATCATCCTCGGCATTGTAATACAAAACCTTAATCGGCGCGGACTCTCGCCCGGTGAGAAACCCGCGCCCAGTGGCGGCGTCTATCGCCTCTGACAGCGCCAAAAGACTCTTGCCCGTCTTGGGGGCGGCAAAGGTGACGCTAAGGTATCCCGCCGCGAAGGTGTCGCCATAGACAAAGCGCAGCCGGGGGATTTGCGCGGGATCAATCTCTTGCCATGCTTGAAAATCGTAAATCAGCGGTGATGCGCCCGCAGCCGAAGTGAATTGTATGGGCTTGGGGACTGTCAATCGGCCATCCCCCCGCGCAAGGCGTCATTCCAATCCTGCCCTTCTGGCGCGGGTAAAAGTGACACCGCCCAGCCGCGCGCCACTGCACGCTCGGCTAACGCAATACCCGCCAGCCATCCGGCCCCGGCATCATCGGAATCCGTCGCCACAGTCAATTCGCCGGGGGCGCTGGGCAGGGCAAGGGCTTTCATGCCAGAGGTGGACAGCGCCGCCCAAACCGTCGCAGGGCCAGCCAGAAGCCCGCTTAGAAGGCTCAGGCCCGTTTCTATCCCCTCACATACCACAAGCGGCCCCGGGGCTTCTAACAGCGCCACAGCGCCGCCCGCGCAGGTTCCTTGCATCATCTTGGCTTGGCCTGCGATGCGGTGCCCTATCTTATCAAAATAGGTGCGATGCACACCGCCCGTTGACACGTCACCGACCATTGCCGACAGCCAGCGCGCGCTCGGCCCGTGGAAGGCATCAGCGGCCCAGCCAAGCGAGGCTGGCAGAGGGCAGGTAATGCCCCGCCCGCGCAGGTAGGCTTCGCCTTTTGTGCCTTGCAGCGGCTTACAGGTGGCCCAGAGCCGCCGCGCCTTGACGAGTTGCTCGGCTGTGTAGGCTTCGCGCTTGGCGTCGGCTTCCCGCGCGGCTTGGGGATCCACTCGCAGGGCATCGCGCGGCAATCCCGCTGCCCGCACAATATCGCGGAAGTCGCAGCCGCTCTTATGGCAGAAGGCCAGAAGCTGCCCGCCCTCGGCCCGGATGGAAAGCCCGCGTTGATCGGCGCGGCGCTCTGATTGGCAAACCGGACAAGGCGCAAGGCCAGCTAGGTTTCGCCATTCACCCCCCAGCGCAAGCGTAAGGTTTTGTGCCTCGGTCATGCTCTCACCCCCTCGGCCAAGGTGACGCGCGATTTCAGCACATAGCGGGCGTGGTTGCCCTGAAAAGACCCGCCGTGCTTTTCGTGGACTGTCTCGATTGCCAGCCCGCACTCGTGGCGCAAGGCGTGGACATATGCCGACCAGCGTGGGCCGGGTTGATCAATAGGCGTGCAGCCTTTCGCCCCGGCGCTGATCAGGCATTCCAAGGCCCAGCGGTCGCGCCCTTGGACGGTGATTTCTGAAGCTGTACCGTCGCTATCGTGGACTGCGAAACGGGCTTTTGCCCAGCGTATGTTTGTCATTGTTCAATCCCCAAGATTGCCACGGGGGAAGGCCTGCGCTATTGTTAAGGCACCCAATGCCTGCCAACGAATAGAGCCGCCATCCTGCCCGGTGGCGGTTTTTCGTTATGCGGCGGTGCGGGCGGCTTTGGCAGTTTCGATCACAGCCAAGATTTCCGACTTAGGCCAGCGCGACAGCCCGCCCAGCTTAACAGGCTTAGGCACAAGGCCATTCGCGACATGACGCCAGAAGGTTGGCACGCTGATTTGCAGGATTGCAGCGCTTTCGCGGGCAATCAACAGTGGATCGGTGATATTCATTGTTCAGCCTCACAAGTGCTTGATATGAGGCAAATGTATTCGAGAGCGTGTTGTCGTGGAATTGAGGGAATAATGGCGCAAAAAGCGCGGAATTGATCCTAACCCTTATTATCGCGTTGCCGCTTCGCGATTTGTGGGCTTTTGGATTCGTTTCGCATGTCGCGTTGCTCCTTCCTTCCCTTCGAAACCGATATCTTCAGGCTTTCGAGAGTAATGCTTGACGGAAAAAGGGGCGTCTGCCCGTGTACCCTCCGGTAGATCGCTGCATCAGGGATTTCGTCTAATGAGTAGAAGCTCATTGATTCATCGGCGATAATCCTCTGTTTCCATTCATCTATTTTCCAAACTCTCTGAAGATCAACAGAACGATGCTTTCGTGGCCTTCCTACAGGATTTACTTTGCGAAACTCTTTCTGACCCTTCGCCCATTCTTTGCCGATCAGGTGATATTCCCAAATTTCCCTGAATTCGGGCGAGGCATCGTCAAAGCCTACGCTGCCTTCTAACCCTAACCGTTTGATCAGCGCGGCTCTTGCCGCCTGTTCCTTTGCTCGCCTTTCAGCTTCGTGCCGTGCATCTCCAGCAAGCAATGCGGCAATTATTGCCGAATACTTGGGTTCGGTCGGCTCAGTCATTGCGCTACAACCCTGATAACCTGCCCATTCTGGCCCGTCACATGCTTTGCCCAGCGCTCCATCAACACCCGGCGTTGCTCTAGGTAATCCGTGCGGCGATAGGCCCGCTCCACTGATCCGCCGACAGTATGCCCGAGGCATGTTTCCGCGATTTCATGCGGGGTATCGGTTGTCTCTGCTATCCAATTCCGAAGGCTTGAACGAAAGCCATGAGGGCGGGCTTCCATGCCCCGGCGCTCCATCAAGCGCGACATGGTCGCATCGCTCAGAACGCCCTTACGGATGCTTGGGAACATGAAGCCGTCGCGGGCAAGGGGGCGGGCTTGCTCTAAGACGGCAAGTGCTTCGCTAGATAGCGGCACGCGATAATCGTCGGTCGCATCCCTGCGGCCCTTCATAGCTTCGCCGGGGGTAATCCACACGTCACCATCAATCTGCGCTTCTGTCAGAAACCGCAGCGGTCCAGAGCGAACGCCCGTCAATATCAGCAGGCGCAAGGCGAGGTGCGTTACCGTACCATCGGACAAGCTTTCGTAGAAGGCCGGAACCTCACGCCAAGGCACAGATGGCACGTTCTGGACTTTGTGCCGCTGCTTTCCGAGAAGCGCCACGGCCTTATCGGTCGCTTGCAAGTCCACGTCTAAACCCAGCGCCGCGCCATGTTTCAGGCAAATGCCCAGACGGTTTAGAGCCTTGCGCGCGGTATCTGCCTTACTATGCCAGATCGGTTGCAGCACGTCGCGAATATCGTTCTGGTCAATATCGGATACAGGCACCTTGCCCAGCTTGGGCAGCACATAGAGGCGCAACGGGCTAAACCAGCGGCCTGCTATCCCGTCGCCTTTCAATTCGGCCTTGCGGGATTCAAAGGCATCCTCTGCCACGTCTTTAAGCACATGCAGGTTGCGGGCAGCTTCGCGGCGTTCCCGTTCCCGCTCTTTGATCGGGTCTTGATTGTCCCGCACCTTGGCCCGCCACTTTTCGGCGGATTCGCGGGCCTCCTTAAGCGATACCTCGGCCATAGAGCCTAAGCCCATTTCCCGCCGCCGCCCGTGGATCGTGACGCGCAAAAACCACTGCCCGCCGCCATCCTCTCGCTTATGCAGCCAAAGCCCGCCGCCATCGGAATACTTGCCGGGCGCGCAGGTGCGAACCTTTGGGGCGTTCAGCTTGTTCAGGGCGCGGGTCATTTTTCTATCCACCTCTGTAACCACCTCTAAATCTAGTATGGAGTGAGGCAGATTGATAGCGAATAGATATGACCGATAGAAAAAAATCTATAAATTACAGGTATCTTCCCTTTTTATGATTTGGCCAGATAGCACCTGATAGCTAGATATATATGACTTCAATGCCCTTCAGCGGCACCAGTTTTCTTCCGTTCAAGTGAAGCAACGGTTTCGGTCACTTAGGCAGATAGGTTGAAACGGCGTTGGTACGCGCCGTGCTGTCCCGTGGTTCGGGGCTTGTCAGCTCGTCCTTAAATTCGCCGCGCTACCGTGCAGCTTTCGTCAACACGCCATGCTGGGCATAGCCGCGCAGGCGGGTTTGATAGGCTAATGCGCAGCCTTGATCGGCGGCGATCTCTGCCAGAACGGCCGCCAGATCGGCGCGCGGCGCGACGTGGAATTTTGCCAGCCAGCGCCGCAGCACGGTGCGAAACCAGCGCGGCAATCCCGATTGGTCGCCAAAATCAACCACATGCAATTGCCCGCCGGGGGTCAGATGCCGGGCGGCGGTTGCCAGGGCTGCTTGCCAATCCGGGATCATCGACACCGAATAGGACAGGATGATGCGGTCAAACTGCGCGGTGCCGAAGATCTGACGCGCCTCAAAGCTGCAGGCGTCTGCATTGACCAGATGCGCCCGCAAGCCCAGCTTGTCGCGCGCCGTGCGCAGCATTTGGTCGGAGATATCCAACCCATACAATGCGCAATCCGGGTAGCGCTTTGCGATCAAAGCCAGATTGCGCCCGGTGCCGCAGGCGATCTCCAGAACACGCGCATCCTTGCCGGGGTTCAGCGTATGGATCAGGTGATCGCGCCCCAGCAGGAAAAACCGCCGCGTGAGATCATAAATCAGGCGCTGATAGCGGTAGGTTTCATCCATCAATTCGGCGTGGGACAGGGCTTGTTCGCGCATCGCCTAGCCCTTGCGCCGGTAAAGATGGAAGCCGCCGTAGATCGCCGAGCGATCCTGCACAAACCCGGTGGCAGAGGCGGCGCTGTCATAGCCCCAGTCCGCAAGGATTTCAGCGGCCACCCGTCCCGGCAGAATATCGGCCTGACCACCGGTGCGGAAAATCACCCGCGCGCCGGGGGCGGCGGTGCGGCTGATCTGCTGCCAGAGCGCGTTCAACTGGCCGTCATTCATCCAATCCTGCGCATCCAGCAGGACATAGCAGTGTTTCGACCCGGCCTCGGCTTCCGTCAGCAGATCGGTCAGCGAGCGGTTGACCACCTGCACCCGGTTGGCATTATCCCGCAGCGTGGCGAAATGGGCCGCCTCCAGATAGGGCGGCACAGAGGGGGTCTCGGTCCGCGCATAGCCCCGGTGAAAGGCCTGCCAAGCAAAGTAATTCCCAGCGATGGGGAAATCGCAGATCAGTTTGCGCACCCGTTCGCGCAGCACCGGGATCACGTCGCCGCCACCATCCGCTGCCAGTTTGTCATACTGCGCGGGCGGAATCCCCAGCCCGAACAGCGAGGCGCGCCGTTTTGCAAGGTATTTGACCAAGCGCATCTCGAACAAGGGCGCAACCCTGGTGTCAAAGAATCGCTGCTGGTCGGCCAGCGTTCTGGCCGCAAGCAACGCGTTGAAATCGACCCGGCCCAAGCGCGCGACAAGATGCACCGCACCCAGAAACCGCCCGAGCAACCCAAAGCGATAAAACCCGCGCTGAAACATCGTGATGCGGCGGCGACCCAAGGGACGGGTCTCCCAGAACGCCCGGCTTTCGGGGTCCAGATGCGGGGCGATGAACTGGTCATAGGTGGCAGTATTCGACGCCAGATCCGCCCGCCCGAAAAGCTCGTAGAATCGCGCGTGATCCGGCAGATGCTGGGCGGCGGTCAGCTTCAGCCGCCCCAAGGCCACATGCGCGGGGGAAAGATCGACGGCGATGATCGAGGCGGGCTGCGCTGTCAGATAGGACATCACATTGCAACCGCCCGAGGCGATGCAGATCATATGATCTGACGGCGCAATCTGCAGCGCCGCCATATCCACCACCGGGTCTTCCCAAATCTGTGGATAGACCAGCCCGTGGAACAGCCGCGCAAACAGCCGCTCCAGCAGGCCGGTTTTGCTCAGCGCGGTGTTCTGATGCACCGCCGCGCTCAGTTGGTCTTCCATCGTCGATGTATAGGTCATGGCTTATGCGGCCTCTCTTTTCTTCTTTCGCTTCTCGCGCAGTTTGGTGAACGCCGGGTCGCCGGACCTTGCATGTTCGATCAGGCGGTGCCGCCGCTTGATGGCCGCCCAGTCGATCAGATGCAGCGAGCCATCGGCGCGCTCGCCGACAGCGGTGCAGCTTTCCACCCAATCGCCGGTGTTCACATAGTCGATGTCGCCGATCTTGCAGATATTGGCGCTGTGGATATGGCCGCAGATGATGCCGTCATAGCCGCCGTGGTTGGCCTCGTTCACCAGCACCTTTTCGTATTCGCTGATGAAACTGACCGCCTGCTTGACCTGCTGCTTGGCCCAGTTCGACAGCGACCAATATTGCCCGCCCCACAACTGCCGCGCCTTGTTCAGCCAGCGGTTCAGCCACAGCGCAAAGACATAGGCGGTATCGCCCAGATGCGCCAACCACTTGGCGTTGACCACGATCGAGTCAAACTGATCGCCATGCGTCACCAGAAAACGGCGGCCATCTGCGGTGGTGTGATCGGCCTGCGCCATCACCTCGATGCCGCCAAAATGCGTGCCGAAGTAAGACCGCAGCCATTCATCGTGATTGCCGGGAATGAAAATGATCCTTGTGCCGGTCTGTGCCTTGGCCAGCAATGCCTGCACCACATCGTTATGCGTCTGCGGCCAATGCCAATCGCGCCGCAGCCGCCAGCCATCGACAATATCGCCGACAAGATAGATTGTGTCGGCGTCATGCTCGGCCAGAAATTCCAACAGCATCCCCGCCTGACAGCCGCGCGTGCCGAGATGCATGTCGGAGAGAAACAGGGATCGGTACAGCAAAACATCCCCCAAAGTTGGCGCGGCGCGTTGGTGGCGCCTACATAGACCGGGGATCGCGACAGGGGTGTGACACATCGAAACCCCGGCCCGTGAGGCAGTTTGCCAAGGCTGACCTATCGGAAAGGTGAGGCGACTGACCGCTTTGCGCTTGATTTCTTCAAAAATGCATATACAACGTATATACATTTTGAGGTGGAATCATGGGCAAGCATAAGACAGAAGGTAAAGACAAGAAGAAGGGCAGCCAGCTTGTCCTGCGGTTGGACAAGGCCGAGCGGGACGCCTTCGTATCGCTTTGTGAGCGGCTGGATACCAGCGCCGCCCGCGAAATCCGGCGTTTCATGCGGGAGTTTGTTACCGCCAATGCGGCCAGTGAATCCGGCGCTGCCAATGAATTGGAGTCCGCAGTGATTGCGGATGTGCCTGCCGTCGATGCGACCGTAGCGCCGGAAGTCGATGCGCCGGTCGAAGCCGCGGTGGACAAAGCCGAAGAGCCAAAGAAGAAGCCGCGGCGCGCGCAACACTAACAGGCGTCGCTGGAGACGCTGTCAACCGCCCGGAGTTTTAAGGCCATCGACAGCGGAAAGTGCCTTGCTGTCTGCCAAGTGGCGGCACCTATCCAAGCAGACCAGAAAGACCCACGCACCATGCCATCAGCGCCCGATTGTTACGCCCTCCCGGCAGATGCACTGGACTCCTTAGCAGGGGGTTCCTTTGGAAAGCTAACCCCCGTGCTGGCATGGGACGACGGTGTGGCAGAGTTCCGGGTGCTGGATTGCTTCGATCAATCGTTGCGCCATTCGGGCCGCCTGCTTCTGGAGATCGGCGGCGTGTTCGAGCTGCTGCTGGCCGATGGCCGCGTGCTGTCGCAATCGGCCAATCGCAAAGGCCAGTTCGTCGGTGATTTCCAAGACGGTCCGGTCAAACACGCCCTCGCCGATTTATCGCCGTTGCGCAGCCTCTTGCCTGTCGGCACTGGCAGCTTGCGCCGGGGAACGCTTGCGCTTCTGGATGATGAGCAAAAGACCCATTGTCGCGCCAATCTGCACGTCCTGACGGGCACCGGGCGCATGGGCGCAGTTCTGATCACGTTGCAGGGCTTGCGCGGCTATGACAAAGCCCTGACCGCGCTGCGCAACCGGATTGAAGCCTGCGGTGGCACCGCCTTGGACCGTGGCGGGCTTTATGCCGACATCTTCTCCGGCGAAGTCGCTTACACCGCCAAACCCGAGATCATCATCAAGCCCGATGACACCAGCTATGACACCGCCAGCGATATCATCTCAACCTATCTCCCCGTCGCGCGTGCCAACGAAGCCGGTATCATCGCGGACCACGACAGCGAATTTCTGCACGACTACCGCATCGCCTTGCGCAAAATCCGTTCGGTTCTCAGCCTCTTCAAAGAGGTGTATGACGCCGATCAGACGGCTGATCTCAAAGCCAGATTCTCTGCTCTGATGACACCAACAGGCCGCCTGCGCGATCTGGATGTGTATTTGCTGGAAAAGCAGCGCTTGTACGATCTTCTGCCAAACACCCTGCACAGCGGGTTGGATGTGATGTTCAGGATGTTCACCGCCGAACGGAAGGCGGCGCAGGTCAAGCTGACCGCACACTTGCGCAGCATTCGCTATGAGGCTGAAATCGCCAGCCTGACCAAGCTGTTCGGCAAACGCAAAAAGCTGAAATCCGGGCCAGCGGCTGGCCTTGCGGCGCAGGATTATGCCTGCACCCTGATCTGGAAGCGCTACCGAAAGATCTGCAAGATCGGCGCTGCCATCAGCCCCGAAATGCCCGACGCCGAAGTCCACGCGCTGCGGATCTATTGCAAGAAGCTGCGCTATCTGATGGAGTTTTTCGGCCCGCTGTTTCCGAAGCCCGCGTTCAAATCGCTGCTGCGGCCCCTGAAGTATCTGCAGGACAATCTGGGGCTGTTCAACGACTACTCGGTGCAGCAGATCAGCCTGCAGGATTTTCTGCGAAACGTCACAGACAAGCCCAACGGCAGCAACCTTGCAGTGGCGCAAAGCGTCGGCGCGCTGACCGCTGTGCTGCATCGGCGGCAGATCGAAGAGCGCGCGAAGATCGTCGAAAGCTTCGCGCAGTTCAACGGCCCGGAAATCCAAGCGACATTCCGTGATCTCTTTCACGACGGAAGGCACAAGACATGAAAATCATCGCCTGTTACTCCAACAAGGGCGGCGTTGGCAAAACCGCGACGGCGGTGAACCTCGCCTATGCGTTTGCCGCCTCTGGCAAGCGCGTGTTGTTGTGCGATCTCGATCCTCAGGGGGCGTCAAGCTTCTACTTCCGGGTGAAGCCGTCGAAAAAGCTGACCGAGGCGAACTTTTTCGAGGATGTCGAGAAATTCACCAAAGCGATCCGGGGCGGCGATTACGACAATCTTGATATCCTGCCGGCGAACCTCAGCTTCCGGGATTTCGACATCTTTCTGTCGCGGATGAAAGACAGCCGGTCGCGGCTGAAAAAGGCGCTGGCGGCGGTCAAGGGCGATTACGATGTGATCCTGCTGGATTGTCCGCCCAATATCTCGGCCTTGTCAGAGAATGTGTTCCGCGCCGCAGATGCCGTTCTGGTCCCGGTCATCCCGACCACGCTGTCGCAACGCACCTTCGAGCAGTTGGTGGATTTCTTCAAAGCCAACGATCTTCCGCTGAAGAAGCTGCATGGCTTTTACGGCATGGTGCAGGGCGTCAAGGCGCTGCACAGCGAAACCATCGCAGCGATGAATCATGTCTACAAAAAATGCTTCCTGAGGGCGCAGATCCCGTTTGCATCGGATATCGAGCGCATGGGTCTGCACCGCGCTCCCGTGATGGCAACCGCGCCAAAGAGCGCCGCGAGCAAGGCCTATCAGGCGCTCTATGAAGAAGTGACGCAGCGGATTTCAGCCGCGTAACCGAGAACGCTCTCGGCAATCGCGCCGCCGCAGATCGCGGGAACCAAGCTGCAAACTGACCATCTGGTCGAATCTTTCGATACCCCCAACGTGGCAGTGCAAAGCGTCGTCAAAGGCGGCTCAGTGCTATTTTCTCCCAATATTTGTGCAAACAGCCAAGGAGTTAGCTGAAAAACCCTATGTTGAAAATATTGTCGACAAAATTATTGACAAAATGGTCCGCAATTCTGACAGTGTCTGCAGGACGATTGCATCCGCCGCAGCGTTCATCATCTGCCCGCGAATCCCGGCATCAGACCGAGAGGAGACGGGCCCTCAACAGGGAATGACCATGTTTTTCAAATCCACCCTGCTGGCCGGTGTCGCCATCGCCTGCCTTGCCACTGCCGGATCGGCGCAAACCCTGCGCTGGGGCGCTGCCCGCGACATCAACTCGCTGGACCCGTATTCCTATGGTTCGACCTTCACCATCAGCTTTCTGAACCATGTCTATGAAGGGCTGGTGCGCTATAACGCCGATCTGCAGATCGAACCGGCGCTGGCGACCGAATGGGAAGTGCTGCCGAACAACATCTGGCGCTTCAAGCTGCGGCAAGGCGTGAAATTCCACGACGGCGCTGATTTTACGGCCGATGATGTGGTGTCCTCGCTGGCCCGCGTCAGCCACCCGGACTCACCCCTGAAGGGCAACCTGCCCGCCTATAAATCCGCCACCAAGGTGGATGATTACACCGTCGATATCGAACTGGTTGGCACCTATCCGTTGCTGTTGAACGATCTGACCAACATCCACATGTTTGATGCCGGCTGGCTGAAAGATCACAACGCCGAACTGCCGACCGATGTGGCGAAAAAGGTCGAAGGCTATCCGACCTTCAACGCCAACGGCACTGGCCCGTTCATCGTTGAAAGCCGGGTTCCTGACAGCAAGACCGTGCTGGTCGTGAACGAAAACTCGTGGGATACCCCCAAGCACAACCTGAAACGCATTGAATTCACCCCGATCGCCTCGGATGCCACCCGCGTTGCGGCGCTTCTGTCGGGTGAGATCGACTTCACCGAAAAAGCCCCGGTGCAGGATCTGCCGCGCCTTGCTGCCACCCCGAGCGTCAAGGTGATGGAAGCGAATGAACTCCGCACCATCATGTTCGGCTTCAACTTCCACGACAAACTGGCGAATGGTCAGCCGAACTTCTTCCAGCACAAGGAAATGCGCGAGGCTGTGGCGCTGGCCATCGACCTCAACCTGATCCGCGACAAGGTGATGCGCGGCAAATCCCGCGTGACCGGCACCGTCGTCGCCCCCGCGATCCCCGGCTATGATGCGGCGCTGGATACCCCGACGGCTTACGATCCCGACAAGGCCGCCGCGATGATCAAGGAGCTTGGTGCCGAGGGCTTTGCGTTTGAAATCGTCTGTGCCAACGATGTCTGGCTGAACGAGGAAGAAATTTGCAACGCCATGGTCTCGATGCTGACCCGCGTCGGCCTTGCCCCGACCCTCAGCATCGGCCCGAACGCCGTGCAGCAGATCAAACAGACCAATGGCGAGGCCGACATGTTCAGCTTTGGCTGGGCGAACGAGCCGATGCTGGACGCCTATTCGATCCTGCTGCAAGTGTTCCAGACCAAAAGCGACAAGGCCGGGGTGTTCAACTGGGGTGGCTGGTCCTATCCTGAACTGGATAAGCTGATCATCGCCGCCTCAACCGAACTGGACCGCACCAAGCGGCTGGCCTTGGAATCGCAAGCGCTGAAGATCGTGAAGGACGAGTCGATCATGCTGCCGTTCCATCAGCAGCCGATGGCTTGGGCGACCTCGGACAAGGTGGAAAGCCTGGTGCAGCTTTCGGACAACAAAGGTCGGCACTGGCTGACCCGGATGACCGAATAAGCGAAATCGCTGGCCCGGCGCAGCACGCGCCGGGCTTCCCCCCTTACGGAGCCAGTCCCATGATTGTCTTTCTGATAAAACGGCTGGCGAACGCGGCATTTGTCATGCTGGTCGTGGCCCTGATGGCCTTCATGATCTTCCGCTTTGTCGGTGATCCGGTGCAGTTGATGGTCAACGAACAGACCACCCAGGCCGAACGCGATGAGTTGCGCGAAAGGTTGGGCCTGAACCAATCCATGCCCATGCAATACCTGCATTTCGTCACCAACGCGGTGCAGGGCGACTTCGGCATCTCCTACCGCAACCAGCAAGAGGTGATGAGCCTGATTGCCGAGCGTTTCCCCGCCACCATCGAACTGGTGCTGATGGCCACGATCATCTCATTGGTGGTCGGTGTGCCGCTGGGGGTGATCACCGCCATTCATCGCGGCAAATGGTATTCCGAGGGCCTGCAGTTTCTGTCGATCATCGGCGTCTCGCTGCCCAGCTTCGTCATCGGCATCATGCTGATCTTGGTGTTCTCGGTGATGTTCAACATCCTGCCCGCTTTCGGGCGCGGTGATGTGGTGAACATCGGCTGGTGGACCACGGGCCTCTTGACCCCCTCGGGCCGCGCCGCCCTGATCCTGCCCTCCATCGCTTTGTCGTTCTACCAGATCACCCTGGTGATGCGGCTGGTGCGCGCCGAAATGCTGGAAGTGCTGCGCTCCGACTTCATAAAATTCGCCCGCGCCCGGGGGGTGCCGGCTTGGCGGGTGCATTACAGCCACGCCTTGCGCAACTGCCTGATGCCAGTCGTCACCATGACGGCGATGAACATCGGATCTTTGATCGCCTTCGCGCTGATCACCGAAACGGTTTTTCAATGGCCGGGCATGGGGTTGCTGTTCATCCAGGCTGTCACCTTCGTCGATATTCCGGTGATGGCGGCTTACCTGTGCATCGTCTCTTTCATCTTTGTCGCGCTGAACACGCTGGTGGATATCACCTATGCGCTGATCGACCCGCGCCTGCGCAATGCAAAGGCCTGATCCATGACCGTAAACCTGAGTTCTCCAAGCCTGCTGGCCCGCATCCGCCAGAGCGACCTGTGGTATTCATTCACCCGCCAACGCAGCGCGGTATTTGCCGCCGTGCTGCTGGCTGTGCTGATCATCAGCGCTTTCGCAGCCCCGCTCTATGCCCCGCAAAACCCGTTTGATCCGGCGCAACTGGAACTTTGGAACGCCGAAATCCCGCCGATCTGGCTGGAGGGCGGCCAATGGCCCTACCTGCTCGGCACCGATACCCAAGGCCGCGATATCCTGTCCGCCATCCTGTACGGCTCGCGCATCTCGATCCTGATCGGCATCGCCTCGGTGGTGTTCGCGCTGATCATCGGCATCGGATCGGGTCTGGCGGCAGGCTATTACGGCGGCTTTGTCGAAAACGCGCTGATGCGGGTGGGCGACATCCTTTTGTCGATCCCCACCATCCTGATCGCCATTCTGGTCAGCGCCATTGTGCGAGAACTGCTGCCGCCCGCCCTGCGCGATGTGGGCGCGGCGGGTGTACTGGTGCTGGCCATCGTCCTCAGCGGTTGGGTGCAATATGCCCGCACCGTGCGCGCTCAGACGGCGGTGGAGCGGCGCAAGGAATATGTGCAGGCGGCGCAACTGCTGAAAGTTCCTTCCCGCCGCATCATGTTCCGCCATATCCTGCCCAACACCCTGACGCCGATCCTTGTGGCCGCCACGCTGAACTTCGGCATGGCGATCCTGACCGAGGCCACACTGTCTTTCCTTGGCATCGGCATGCCGCCGAGCCAGCCCAGCCTTGGCACCTTGATCCGGTTGGGCAACCAATTCCTGTTCTCTGGCATGTGGTGGATCGTGCTGTTCCCCGTGCTGCAACTCTGCCTGCTCGTCGTGTCGGTCAACCTGCTGGGTGACTGGCTGCGCGATGCGCTGAACCCGAAACTGAGGTAAGTGATGACCGACCTTCTGCTCCGCAACATTCGCCCGATGGCCGGGGTTGCCACTGATATGCTGATCCGCGATGGCCGCATTGCCGCCCTCGGCCCGAACCTTGTCGCGGATGGCGTGACGGTCGAAGACGGCCAAGGCGCAATCGCAATTCCGGCGCTGGTCGATGCCCACACCCATCTCGACAAAACCACTTGGGGCATGGGCTGGTATGCGGGCCGCAAGGGCGGCGATCTGCAAGACCTGATCGACAATGAGCGCAACGAGCGTATCCCGCTGGGCCTTGATGTGCATCGCCAGTCGATGCGCCACGCTTTGCATCTGATCGCCAATGGCACCGGCCATATCCGCAGCCATGTCGATGTAGACCACGACCACAAGCTGACCCTGCTGGAAGGCAAGCTGCGCACCCGCGAAGCTTTGCGCGGCGCTGTCGATATCCAGATCGTCGCCTTCCCACAATCCGGCCTGATCATCCGCCCCGGCGTTTATGACTTGCTCGATGAAGCCTTAGCGATGGGGGCCGATGTGGTTGGCGGGCTGGACCCATCGTCAATGGACCGCGACCCGAAAGCCTCCCTCGATGCGATTTTCCGGCTGGCCGAAAAGCACGGCAAGCCCATCGACATTCACCTGCATGAATATGGTGAACTCGGCGCTTTCACATTGGAGGAAATCATCACCCGCACCCGCGCGCATGGGATGCAGGGCAAGGTTGGCGTCTCGCATTGCTTCTGTCTGGGGATGCCCAACCCGCACCGCGTTGGTCCCTTGATGCAGGCCGTGGCCCGCGAAGACATCCGCATCTTCACCACCGGGCACCCCTCTGCCGAGGTGCCATCGCTGCAAGACATGCGGGCTTTGGGTATCAAGGTCGGTATGGGTTGCGACGGTATCCGCGACACTTGGGGGCCTTGGGGTCAGCCCGACATGCTGCACCGCGCTCGCATCGTCGGCATGAAAAACCGCATGCGCCGTGATGATGAGCTGGAACTACTACTCGACACCGCCTCACGCGGTGGGGCCGATGCGATGGGGCTGGAAGCGCTTGGCCTTGTCGTTGGCGCTATCGCCGACCTCACCCTCGTCGCAGGCGAGACCCTCGCCCATGCCGTTGTCGAAGAATCCCCGCGCCCACTGGTGGTCAAGGGCGGTCGCATCACCGCCCGCAACGGCGCGCTGACCCTGCCGGGGATCACCATGCCATGAGCGTATTTCGAGACTTGAAGCTTGGGGAGCACCCTACAGGCCGCACCGCCCTGACCGCCGATTGGGTGCTGGGCTATGCCGGAACAGGCCATTGCCTGATCCCCAATGGCGAAATCGTTTTTGAGGCAGGCCGTATCCTGCATGTCGGCCAACGCTTTGAAGGCGAGGTCGCCCGCCGCATCACCCTTGGCCACGCCCTGATCTCCCCCGGCCTGATCGACCTTGACGCCCTCTCCGACCTCGACACCACCGTGCTTGCCATCGACCACAATCCCGGCTGGGCCAAAGGCCGGGTCTGGCCGCGCAGCTACATCGAACGCGGCCCCTATGAGATGTATTCCCCCGACGAACTCGCCTTCCAAAAACGCTACGCCTTCGCGCAGCTCTTGCTGAACGGCATCACCACCGCCGCCCCAATCGCCTCGCTGTTCTACCGCGCATGGGGGGAAACCACCGCCGAATTCACCGCCGCCGCCGAAGCCGCGGGCGAGATGGGCCTGCGCGTCTACCTCTCCCCTGCCTATCGCGCCGGCGGCATGGTCTTGGACGCCCCCGGCCAAATCACCCCGCTGTTTGATGAACCGCGCGGTATGGCAGGCCTAGACGACGCCATCGCCTTCATCACCGCCCAAAATGGCCGCTTCAACGGCCTGATCAATGGCATGCTCGCCCCCGACAGGGTGGAAACCTGCACCGCCCCGCTGCTGAAACGCACCATGGACGCCGCCCGCGATCTGGATTGCCGCGTCCGCCTGCACATGGCGCAAGGCGCGATGGAGGTGCAAACCGTGCAAGCCCTGCACGGCACCACCGCCCCCGATTGGCTGGCCCGCGCAGGCCTGCTGAACGACCGCATCCTCGCCCCCCACGCCACCAATGCGACGGAATCCGACCTCACCCACTACGCAGAAAACGGCGTCAGCGTCATCCACTGCCCCCTCGTTTCAGCACGCGGCGGCTCCATCCTGCGCTCCTTCGGAACCTTACGCGCGCGCGGCATCAACATCGCCATGGGCACCGATACCGCCCCCGCCGATATGCTGTTGAACCTGCTCACCGGCTTGATGACCGCCCGCATCGCCGATCCGCAAGCCCCGCATCAACAAAGCGCCGATTTCTGGGATGCCGCCACCTTGGGCGGCGCCCGCGCCTTGGGCCGCACCGACATTGGCTGCCTGAAACCCGGTGCCTGTGCCGATATCGCGGTGTTCCGGCTGGACGACGCCATCATGACCCCGGCGATTGACCCGATCACCACGCTGATCGCGGGCGGTTCCGGAAAAGTCACCCAAGCCACTTTCGTCGATGGCCGCCTGTCGATGTGCGAAGGTCGTGTTGCGGGCATCGACCTCGCCACCGCCCAAACCCGCGCCCAAGCGCAATTCGACGACCTGCTGGCAAAATACCCCGAGCGCAGCTGGCAACACCGCCCCGTCTCCGAGCTTTTCCCGCCCAGCTACCCGATCCGACAGGAGTCCACGCCATGACCAGCACACCCATGCTTGATGTCCGCGCCCTGCGGGTGGAATTTCCCGGTCGCCACGGCACCGTCACCGCTCTTGCCGATGTCAGCCTCACCATCCAGCCCGGCGAAATCCTCGGCGTGGTCGGCGAATCCGGCGCGGGCAAATCCATGACCGGTCTCGCCGTTCTGGGCCTGCTGGAACCCCCCGGCCATGTCGCGGGCGGGGAGGTCTGGCTGAACGGCCGCCGCATCGACATCCTGTCAGATCGAGAGATGGAACAGGTGCGGGGCCGCGAAATCGGTGCGATCTTCCAAGACCCGCTGACCTCGCTCAACCCGCTGTTCTCGGTCGGCAAACAACTGATCGAAACCATCCGCCTGCATCTGCCATTGAACCGCACTGAGGCCCGCCAACGCGCGATTGAATTGCTAACCGAGGTCGGCATCCCCGGCCCCGAAACCCGCGTCGATCACTTCCCGCACCAATTCTCCGGCGGGATGCGGCAGCGCGTGGTGATCGCCCTCGCCCTCGCTGCCCGCCCGAAACTGATCATCGCAGATGAACCCACCACGGCGTTGGATGTCTCGATCCAAGCCCAAATCACCTCACTGCTGCGCCGCCTGTGCAAAGACAACGGTACGGCGGTGATGCTGGTGACGCA
>CAYLYV010000048.1:0-29003 GCA_964387655.1 uncultured Cypionkella sp.
TTTCAAGGAGGATGAGATCAGCGAATTTCTGGGCCGCGAGATGACCGCCGAGTTGTTCGAGGTGAATTACTCGACCCATTACGGCCGCATGGTACGCACAGACGACAACACGGTGATCCTGTTCGGCGATATGAACGAGATGCTCGAATACATCTGAAACTCCGGCGCGGGGGCCACCCCGCGCCACCCCCCAACCCATTCCAAAGGCAACGAAGATGTATGTAACCCCCGAAGGCAAAGAGATTTTCGTGGTCGATGGCCACGCCCATTTCTGGGACGGCAGCCCGGAGAACCAGAAGAACGTGCACGGCAAGCAGTTCATTGATTGCTTCTATGCCTACCACACTGGCCTTTCCCCGAAAGAGCAGTTGTGGGAGAAATCGAAATTCGAGAAATACAGTGCGGATGAGCTTTACAACGACCTGTTCATCGACGGCCCGGACGACATTGCCATCTTCCAGACCACTTCGTTGAGCGATTTCTACAAGACCGGCTTTGGCTGCATCAAGCGCACCAGCGAAATCGCCAAGAAATATCCCAACCGTTTCATCGTCAACGGCGCCTTTGATCCGCGCGACGGCGAAAAGGCCTTGGAATACATCCACTTCATGAAAGAGACCTATGACATCAAGGGGGTGAAAATGTACACCGCCGAGTGGAATGGAGCCTCTAAGGGTTGGCGGCTGAACGATCCTGCGGCCTACAAATGCTTTGAGCTCTGCGACAAGCTCGGCATCAAGAACATCCATGTTCATAAAGGCCCGACGATCATCCCGCTGAACAAAGATGCGTTCGACGTGCATGATGTGGATTATGCCGCGACCGATTTCCAGAATCTGAACTGGATTGTCGAGCATTGCGGCCTGCCGCGTCTGGATGATTTCTGCTGGATCGCCACGCAGGAAACCAATGTCTACGCGGGCCTTGCCGTGGCCCTGCCGTTCATCCATTCCCGCCCGCGCTATTTTGGCGAGATCATGGCCGAACTGCTGTTCTGGCTTGGGCCAGAGAAGATCCTGTTCGGCTCGGACTACGCGATCTGGACGCCGAAATGGCTGGTCGAAAAGCTGTGGGCCTTCCAGATCCCGGAAGACATCTCAGCCGAACGCGGCGGCGTGCAACTGACCGATGAGATCAAGGAAAAGATCCTCGGCCTGAACGCAGCACGGCTCTACAACATCGACGTCGCTGCGCGCAAAGCCGAATTTGCCGCACATCCGATCTCTATCGCAGCCGAGTGATGACCATGACCGCGCCCATATCCCTTGTCTTGGATGATGCCCCGCTGAACCAAGTTTGGGCGCGGCTTGATCTGGTGATGGACCCCGAACTTGATGAGCCCGTCACCGACATGGGCTTCGTCGAGGCGGTGTCGATCACCAGCCCTCCCGAGCAAAACACCAGCACGGTGCATGTCAGCTTTCGGCTGCCAACCTATTGGTGCTCGCCCAACTTCGCCTTCCTGATGGCCGAAGGCATCAAACGCCAGATCGAAACCCTGCCTTGGGTCGGTCAAGCCGTGGTGACTTTGCAAGACCACATGGCCGCCGAGGAAATGAACGCCGCCATCAACGCCGGGGCCAGTTTCGGCTCGGTGTTTGCCGAACTCCACCCCGACGAAGACCTTGCGGCTTTGCGCGAAAAATTCGACATCAAGGCCTTCCAGCGCAGACAAGAGGTGGTGATCAAGGCGATGATCACCATGGGTTTCTTGCCCGCTGAAATCCTGACCATGCCCCGCGCTCTGGTCGAAATCGCCGAGTTTACCGACGCTGAAACCATCCGCCAAAAAGCCCGCTATCTGGCGATCCTAGACGAAAAGCACCTCGCCCCCAGCCCGCGCGATCTGGCTTTCCCGACCTATCAAGGCACAAAGATTGACGATTATGCTGAGTACATGACCCTGCTGCGCTCGGTGAGGATCAACATGGAATTCTCCGGTTCGCTGTGCCGGGGGCTGAAGCGCAGCCGCTACCAAGAGGCCGATCTGTCGGGCGATGTGCCCATTCTGGTCGATTTCACCACCCACAATCCGACGCACGCCTGCCGCTGACAGGCGATCCCAAAAACACTGAAAAATCCGGCTTTGGCCGAAGGAGGAACTATGCCCAAGATCATGATCCACGGGAACGACGCCCGCCGCGCTTTGGCGCATGGGGTGCAGAAACTGTCGGCGGCGGTTGAATCAACGCTGGGCCCAATGGGCATGAACGCGATGATTGATCGCCCGATGGGCACGCCCTTGATCAGCCGCGATGGCGTGTCGATTGCCTCGGAAATCGAACTGTTCGATCGGTTCGAGAATATGGGCGCGCAGGTGGTGCGCGAAGTCTCAATGCAGACCAATGACGTGGCGGGCGATGGCACCACCACCTCGATCGTGCTGGCCAATGGCATGATTCAGTCGGGCGTGGTGCTGATCGAAAAGGGCGCAAAGCCGGTTGATCTCTGCCGGGGCATTGCGATTGCGGTAGAGGCCACCACCCATGCCCTGCGCGCTGCGGCCAACCCCGTCAAAGATCACGCGGTGCTGTCGGCGGTGGCCAAAATCTCCGCCTCCAGCACGGAATTGGGCGAGTTGGTCGCCGAAGCCTTCCGCCGCGTCGGCGCACAGGGGGTGATTTCTACCGACTATGGCAGCGGCAACACCTCGACCCTGCAAGTGGTCGACGGCATGGCGTTTGAGCGCGGCTATATCTCGCATCACATGGTCACCGATCTCGATGCGATGCGCGCGGTGGTGCTGAACCCCTATATCGTGCTGACCGATATCAAGATGAAAACCGCCAGCCAGCTGGACGCCGCCAAAGCGATTGCCGCTGAGGATGGCCGCCCGCTGGTGATCATTTCGGAAGAAACCTCACCCGAAGTGCTGCTGACCCTGTTGGGCAAGGATGGCCCCGGTAAATTCCTCGTGGTGCATCCGCCAGAGTTCGGCCACTGGCGCCGCAACATGATGGAGGATCTGGCGATCCTGACCGGCGGCAAGGTTCTGGCGCGCGATCTGGGCGACAGTCTGGAAAACATCACCCGACTGGATATGGGCTCTGCCGAGCGTGTGGAGGCCACCAATTCCGACACCATGATCATTCGCGGCAACGGCGATCCGCAAGCCATCGCCGCCCGCCGCGCCCAAGTGCAACGTCTGTACGAAGTCGCCCCGCCCAATGTCGACAAAGACAAACTGCAAGAACGCCTCGCCAAGCTGTGCGGCGGCACTGCAACGATCTTCGCGGGCGGCGTGACGCCAGTGGAGCAAAAACGCACCATCCAACTGATCGAGGATTCGCTGAACGCGGTGCGTGCCGCCTCGGATGAAGGCGTCTTGGTTGGCGGTGGCGTCGCACTGGCCCGTATCGCGCCCTCGCTCGCCGAACTGGCGCTGGCCGAGGAGGGCGATGTGCGCCGGGGGATTGAGCTGGTGCAATCGGTGCTGACCTTGCCTTTGGCCCGCATCGCCTTCAACGCCGGGGCCGAACCGAATGACGTGGTGCGCAAGGTTTGCGCTTTGCATGGCGATCACGGCTACAACGCCGCCACCGGCACCTATCAGGATCTGATGAAATCCGGCGTCATCGACCCGGTACGCGTCACCTATTCGGCGCTGATGAACGCCGCTTCCGTCGCCACGCTGATCCTGACCACCGAAACCCTGATCGCCGATCTGGCCGAGGATGAAGACCCCACCGCAGGCGCTGCCTTGGGGGGCGGGGCCGAGAAACTGGGCCGTAAGTGATTGGCTGAGCATATAAATCAGGAAAGGGCTGCGCGATGAAAGCCGCAAGACTTTACGAATACGACCCCGCGATGAACGTCCAGTTGAAGATCGAAAACGTCAAAGCCCCCACCATCATGGGGCCAACGGATGTGATCGTCAAAGTCGGCGCTGCGGGCCTCTGCCGCACCGATCTGCACATCATCGAAGGCGTGTGGAAAGACATCATGGATCAGGGCGGCAACCTGTTGCCCTATATCATGGGCCATGAAAACGCTGGCTGGGTCGAGGATGTCGGCTCGGGCGTCACTTCGGTGAAACCCGGCGATACGGTGATCTGCCACCCGCACCGCACCTGTGGCATTTGCCTGTCCTGCCGCTACGGCGATGACATGCACTGCGAACACAGCCTGTTTCCGGGGCTCGGCCTGGACGGCGGCTTTGCCGAATATTTCCTGACCTCGGAACGCAGCCTGATCAAGCTGAACCCCAACATCACGCCGCTGGATGTAGCACCGATGGCCGATGCGGGCATCACCGCCTACCGCGCCGCCAAAAAAGCCGCCAAAGCCCTGCGCCCCGGCGCCTATTGCGTCATCGTCGGGGTAGGGGGCCTTGGTCATATCGCCCTGCAATGCCTGCATGAAATCTCCGGCTGCCGCATCATCGCGGTGGACCGCGAACCCGCAGCACGGCAACTCTGCAAAGACCTCGGTGCGGATTTCGTGCTGGATGGCGGCCCGAATGTCATCGAGGAGATCAAGCAGATCACCGGCGGCGGCGCGCAGGTGGTGATGGATTTCGTCGGCGAACTTGGCGTCGAAAACCTGTGCTGGAAGATGGTGCGCCCCGGCGGTGAACTCATTATGATCGGCTACGGCGGCAAGATCGAAGTGCCCACCGCGCATCTGGTGATCAATGAGATCAACATCGGCGGCTCTCTGGTCGGCAACTACACCGAACTGGTCGAACTAATGGAGCTGAACGCCGACGGCAAGGTCAAGATGCACTACGCCGAATACAGCTTGGACAACATCAACCAAGCCCTCGACGATTTCAAACACCGTCGCTTCGCAGGTCGCGGGGTGATCGTGCCGTAAGGCAAAACCCGCCAACCACAGCACCTCCCAAGGCAGCCGTCGCAAATCGTGGCTGCCTTGCTTCGGTGCGTGTCGCACAACCACCGCGCCCCAAAAGCGTGGTGAATTGAACGAAACGGGGGAAGGGCAATCCTGCCTACCGCTGGCATTCCCCCGGCTCCTGCAACGCCAGTGTCCAGCAGAACAGCCAGAAATCTGGCGAGAGGGAGAGTGACGTGGATATCATAACAGCATTGGCGGTCTCTATTGGCCTTTTAGGCGCGGTGGCGACCTACCTGTTCCTGACCATTGGCACCATTCAGATATGGGTGGCTTTCATCGGTTGGGCAAGTTTTTACCATTGTGGCGGCGGCGTCGACGGCCTGCGCAAATCACTCTGCGCCAACCTGTGGGGGGTGGTGATGGCCTATATCGCCCTGCTTCTGATCACCCAAGTCAACTCTGGCCTGCCGGGTGTGCTCTGGCCATCACTGGTGGTTGGGGTGACAGCGGGCATCCTGGTGCTGGGGGCCAAGATCGAGGCGTTCAGCGTCATCCCCGCCACAGTCTACGGCTATGCCTCGACCGCAGGCTACGGCTTGTTGTCAGGCGCTTCGCTAACCACGTGGACGGCGGCCAATCCGCTGATCTGCGTCGCGGTTTCCCTGGTGATTGGCGGCGTGTTCGGGCTGGTGTCCGAACGCTTCGCCGCTATGCTGAAGCGGCCTGACACACAGACCTCAAAGGTGTAACCCAACCCACGACGGGGCAGGTTGGTTTGACCAATCTGCCCCGCCAAGTCAGCATACACGCGGCCCGACGGAGAAACCCACCATGTCAAAACTCAGCCATGCGATGATCCGTGTGTTAGACGAGGCCCGCTCCGTCGCGTTCTATCAACAAGCCTTCGGGCTACAAATCGCCGACCGTCTGCCCTTTGAGAGCTTCACATTGGTCTACCTCAGCAACCCCGAGTCCGATTTCGAACTGGAACTGACCATCAACGCCGGGCGCACCGAGCCCTATAACATCGGCGACGGCTATGGCCATTTGGCGCTGTCGGTTGCCGATCTTGAGGCGGAACACAGCCGCCTGACCGCCGCCGGCCTCGCCCCGCGCAAGATTGTAGAATTCACCCCAGCGGGCAGCGTGATCGCCAAATTCTTCTTCATCACCGACCCCGATGGCTATCAGATCGAAGTCCTCCAGCGCGGCGGTCGCTACCTTTAAGCGCCGATCTGACCCGGTTGCAAAGCCAAACGGGTCGGACGCAGCTGCATCCGGCCCGCCGCAGTCACAGAGATCGCGTCAGATCTGGCGTCCGATCAGACGGTCCAGCGCATACCGCCCCGCGCCTTTCAGCGCGAAAAACAGCGTCGCGCTGGCCCAGATGATCGAAAGCTCGGCGCCCTTATAGCCCTGATCCAGCTGCACCCAATGGAACCACACCGTCACCAGCAACACCACGGTTGTGGCCAAGGCGGCAGGGCGCGTCAGCAATCCTGCGATCAGCAGCAAGCCGCCAAAGAACTCGGTCGCGGCCAAAGCGGTGGCCCAAAGCCAGCCCGGATAAAAGCCGATGCTCTGCACCATTTCCACCACGCCCAGCGGGTTCTGGATTTTCGGCCAGCCGTGGATCACGAAAGCCACGCCGACCACGACGCGCAGCAGCGTCTCCGCGAGTGGCGCAAGCCGGGCGTAGACGGGCGCAAGTGCGGGGATCATATAGCGGGCATCGCCACTTGTGTTATTAGTCATGTCATATCTCCTATGGCCGCGCATCCGGTCTTTCCGGGGCGGCACTGAAATCGGATCGGCCCCAAAGGGACCAGCACAGCTTTCAGACAGAGACTCGCGGTGGTTTCCAAAGAGCCACAGGTGACGACTTCGGCTTAGCCAAGAACAACTGGGCCAAGACCGCAACGCATCCAGCCGCCCGACCAACCGTCACATCGGCCAGCAAAATCGCATCGAAACACTTTTTCCCGACCTGCTCGCCAGAGGGATCAGCCGCCGCACGCAACGCGGGGTCCATGCACATCTCAACGCTTGCGAGTTTCAGACAACCGCTGCCCGAACGCGACTCCCCCGCCGTGCCAAGCACCGCCACAACAGCGACGACAACGAGCAGATGGATCAATCGCGGCAGCAAAGACATGCAGGACTTTTCGGTAAGGACAGCGCCTTCATACCAGCAAAGCGCGCGGACGGCCAGTAGGGCGGGTTTGGCCGTCCGATCGGAAGACTACTTTGGGCGCGGCACCAGCGCCGCGCCCAAAGGTGGCGTCACTTCACCTCTGCCTTGACCGCATCGACATCCGCAGTGGTCATCTCGCCAATCGTGGTGACTTTGCCATCCACGATCTGCCACAGCCGGAACGGTCCCGAGATATCGCCGTATTGGTCAAAATTCACCGGACCAATCACGCCTTCATAGCGAATAGCCTTGCCGTCTTTGATCAGCGCCAGCGCCTTGGTGAATTCCTCCTTGCCCGCGTAAATCACCTCGCCTGCCGGATCGACCGCCTTGCGCAAAGCCTCGGGCAGTTTTGCCGCATCTGGTCCACCCGCGATGGCAAGGGCCAGACCCACCAACGCCCCTGCATCATAAGAACGGTCAGCCGCAGGGGCAGCCGGGTCCAGCCCCGAGAACGCATTGTAATTGGCGTTGAAATACTCGGTCGAGGCCGAAGCCACGCTGCCCGACGAGGTGCCATAGGCCCCGCCCAGATATTCCGCGCCAACAGCGGCGATGAAATCATCCGAGTTCATGCCGTCGTTCAACAGGAATTTCTGCACGCCCCCCTGACTGATCCATGTCCGCGCGATGGTGGCCCCATCAACCGGGTCCGAGATCAGATAAAGCGCATCCGGTTCCCCCGCCAAAGCCGCCGTGACTTCCGAGGCATAACTGGATTGCTTGGCATTGTAAGGTGTCACCGAAATCACCGTGCCGCCCAAAGCGGTGTAGGGTGCGGTGAATTCCTTCACCAGATTGACGCCGAAATCGTTGTTCTGATGGATGATCACGATTTTCTTCATGCCCTGATCCATCGCGAACTTCGCCGCAGCCACGCCCTGCAGCGCGTCCGAGGTGATGGTGCGGAAGAACACGCCATTGGTTTTGCCATCCTTGCCCAACTCGGTCAGCGTCGGCGAGGACGAGGCGGGTGAGACTTGCAGCACCTTGGCCGGGCCCGTCACCGAGGTCAGGATCGGGATCGACATCGGGCTGATGATGCCGCCAATGATCGCAGGCACCTTGGCAACCTGCACCAGTTGCGTCGCCGCATCCACCGCCAGATTGGCCTGCGTCTGGCTGTCGCGCGTGTCAGTTTTCAGCGTGCATCCGGCCACACCGCCGGCATCGTTCAGATCGCGGAACGCCATCTCCACCGATTTCGCCCCGGCCTGACCATAAGCCCCGGCCTCGCCCGTCAGTTCCAGCACCAGCCCGACGGTGATATCGCAAGCCTGCGCGCCAAGTGGCAGCAGGGCCAAAGTGGCGCTGGCTAAAAGTAACTTTCTCATGTTGTCCTCATCTCTGTTGGAAGCCTTGTGTTCTGCGCGCAGGTTCAGGCTGATCCGCGCGCTGGCGTTCAGGACGCCTTATTCAGATTGTATTTGATGATCTGGCCGTGCCGCCCATGCCGGTCACGCTCCAACGTATAGGTGTCGCCTTCGGGTACATGCCCCTGCGCCAACACCGCTGCGATCTCGGCCCGGTCCTGCACAGACAGCCGCAGCCCCGCCACCTTCAAATTCTGCGCCAGATGGCTGCGATTGCGCGCCCCCACGATCACCGCCGCCACCGCAGGCCTGTCCAGCATCGCCGCACTGGCAACCGTGGCAATATCGGTATCATGCCGATCCGCGATCCCGCGCAGGCAGCGCAGCAAGGCCTGAAACAACGCCCAACCGCCGAAATCGTCGATGATCAGCTTGTATTTCGTCAGCGAGCGGTTCTCGAGCGGATGCTCCGGCTCGGCCACGCCCAGCCAGCGATCCCCCAGAAACCCCCCCGCCACCGTGCCATAGCAGAAAATCCACATGCCATTTGCGCTGGCCGCCTGCGCCATCAACCGCTCCGCCCGCGTGTCGATCAGCGAATACTGCACCTGCATCGACAACAAAGGCACACCCGCCTCGATGATCTCCATCGTCCGCGCGGTGTCGAAATTGGTGCCGCCGATCTGATCGACCTTGCCCTCCAGCCGCAGCTCGTTCAGCCAGCCGACCGCCTCCAGATAACGCGGCACCGCGTAATCCCACCAGTGGAACTGCACCAGATCCAGCCGCTGCATCCGCAGCCGCGCCAGCGAGGTTTCCACGCTGCGCCGGATGCTGGCACGATCCACCACCGCCAATGCCGCCAAATCCGGCACCAGTTTGGTATGCACCTTGATCCGCGCCAAAGCCTCGGCCCCGCGCTGATGGGCGTAAGCCGTGCGGAACGCCCCAATCAACTCCTCCACCCCGGTATAAATATCCGCGCAGTCAAAACTGGTGATCCCGGCATCAGCAAAAGCGATCATATCGTCAATCTGCTGCGCGGCATCGACCGGGCCATGCCCGCCCGCCAACTGCCAACCACCTCGGATCACCCGCGATGTGGTGTAACCGGGGCGCAATTCCAGGGTCGGAACGCTCATTCTGCGGACTCCTCAGGCAAGGGAACGGCGGTGGTATCAGCGTGCGAGAACCGCCGCTTGCCCAGCCTTGTGATGCGCAGCCGCGACGGGCAATGCGGATCAGGGCAAGCCACCTCGGCATCCGAGGTCATCCAGTCATTGGGATGCGTCACCCTTTGCTTGGCGGGCAACAACGGCAGGATCGCCGACAAAGAATAGATCGAGAAACTCTGCCCCGGCGGCATGTGCAACTGCTCACCCTGCAACTCAAACCAATCGCCCACCTTGCCGCAATAAATCTTCGCCCCCTCGGGTGCCACCAATTCCACCCGCAGATCGTAAAGCTCAAACTCATCCATCATGCGACCCTTTCAAACGTGATCTCACAAGCGCCCGCGCGCCGTATCTTCCCGCAAGCCTCGGCCAAAGCCGCGCGATCCTCCGGGCGCACCTGCGCCACCACCGATCCCGCCAGCCAGCCAATCGGAAACAACATCCGCGCGCCGGGGCCGTAAAACAGCCCGATGTCAAAGATCGGGTCGGGGTTGCCGCCCCACATCCGTGCAGGCACATAAGCCAGCACGATATCGCCGGGTTGCGGATGCAACGTCGCATTCTCGGGCGGCAGCGCAGCCTCCGGCCCCGCGAAATGTGCAGAAGGGATCGGGCAGGAAATCTCTGGCCCGGTCCACATCGCATGAATCCCCGGCACCACGCGCGGGGTTTCCAGATAACGCCAAAGAAAGGCAGCGTTGACCGGAGCCTTGTCGGGGTTCATCACCGCCAAAACCTCCATACCCGAAGCTTCATGACTGATGCGAATGGATTTCATGCGGCACTCTCTTTCGACAAAAGCTTCTTGCGCAAAAACGCAAAGGGGCGGCTGATATCGGCGACCAGTGCCTCGCGCGCGGCCTGCGCATGGCCCGCAACCAGGGCGTCAATCATGTTCAGATGGAAATGTGCCGAGTCGCTTTCCCCAGCCTCGGAAAACGCGAAAATCGCCGCCCGCGTGCAGGGGCCAGACTGCAACCACAGGCTTTCGATCATCGGGATCAGCACGGGCGAGCCGCAGGCATTGTAAATCTCAAAGTGAAACGCCTGATTGAGTGCGGCTTCCTGATCCACCGTCGCCGGATCGCCGCCCAGCCGCAGCACCTGCCACTCCGTCATAAACCCGCGCAAGGTGGAGATAATCGCCGGACTCATCCGGGGTGCCGCCAAAGCTATCGCCTCCCCCTCAATCAAAATCCGCGTGCGCAGCAGATCGTCGATCCGCTCCAGCGTCATCGGCGGCACCCGGATGGATCGGTTCGGCAATACCTCCAGCGCGCGTTCGCTGATCAGGCGACCCAAAGCATCGCGCACGGGCATGGTCGAAGTCATCATCGCATCTGACAACTGCCGGATCGTCACCACTTGCCCCGGTGCGAACAATCCACTGATCAAAGCACGGCGCAACTCGGTATAAACCCGATCCTGCACGCTTTCGCGCCCCACCGGAGCCAGTGTCAAACCTGTTTCACCAACCGCCATCGGTCCCTCACGAATCATCTTGCTAGATCAAATTAGACGCTCATACTGTGATCAAATCAAGTGTGATCACAGATCAAACATCAAGGTGACCATGACAGTTCTGCAAGCGATCAATGTGTCCAAGCGGTTCGGCGGCGTCACTGCCGTCGATCAGATGTCATTCTCGGTGGCCTCCGGTGAAATCCTTGGCCTGATCGGGCCGAATGGTGCGGGCAAGACCACGATGTTCGATCTGCTGGCCGGATCGGTCGCGGCCACCTCCGGGCAAATCAAGCTGATGGGGCAGGATGTGACCAAATCCGCAGCACATCGCCGCTTGGCAGGCGGCATGGGGCGCACTTTCCAGATCCCGCGCCCGTTTCCAGAACTCTCGTTGCTCGACAACATGCTGCTCGCCCGCCAAGGCCAAAGCGGTGAACGGCTGTGGGCAAACTTCACCGCGCCGCGCCGCATCGCTGCCGAGGAACGCGCCGCCCGCGACAAGGCTTTGGGCCTCTTGGACCTCGTGGCGCTACGCCGTTTGGCCGATGATCCCGCCCGCGTGCTGTCCGGCGGTCAGCGCAAACTGCTGGAACTGGCGCGCGTGATGATGGCCGATCCCAAGGTGGTGCTGCTCGATGAACCCGCCGCAGGCGTAAACCCCAGCCTGCTGGAAGTCCTGATCGACCGCATCCGCGAGATCAACGGCGGCGGCGTCACCTTCGTGCTGATCGAACACAACATCGACATGGTCACCCGCCTCTGCCACCGCATTCTGGTGATGGCCTCAGGTTCCATGCTCTGCGAAGGCACCCCGGATCAGGTCGCCCGCGATCCCCGCGTCATTGAGGCGTATCTCGGAGGCACCCCGGCATGAGCATCCTGGAGGTAAAGGGCCTGATCGCAGGCTATGAACCGGGGCTTTCTATCGTCAAAGGCGCTTCCATCCACGCCGATGAGAAAGAAATCGTCGTAATCCTTGGCCCCAATGGTGCCGGGAAATCCAGCTTCATCAAGGCCATCGCCGGATTGGTGCCCGTCACAGGCGGCCAAGTCCTCCTAGACGGCAAAGACATAACTTACGGTGCCGCCCACCTGCGCGTTCGCCATGGCCTCGCCTTCGTCCCCCAAACCGAAAACATCTTCCCGCTGATGACGGTCGAGGAAAACCTCCGCGTCGCAGGCGGTGTCCTCCCCCGAGCCGATGTCCAATCCCGCATTGACGAGACGTACACCATGTTCCCCGACCTCGCCCGCCAGCGCAAACTCGCCGCAGGCAGCCTGTCGGGCGGGCAGCGCCAGATGCTGGCCGTAGGCCGCGCCCTGATCGTGCATCCGCGCGTCTTGATGCTGGACGAACCCTCCGCAGGCCTCTCGCCCAAGTTCGTCGAGATGGTCTTCGCCCGCCTGAACGACATCCGCCGCGCCGGCCTCACCATCGTGCTGGTCGAACAAAACGCCCGTGCCGCTTTGGCCATTGGCGACCGCGCCTATGTGCTGGTCGAAGGCCGCGAAGCCCACGAAGGCCGCGCCGCCACCCTGTGGGATGATCCTGTGGTCGCAGAACTTTACCTTGGCCAGCGGAGGCACGCATGAATCTGCAATTCATCGTCGACGGATTGATCTCGGGCAGCCTGATCGGCCTCGGTGCCATCGGCATCACCCTGACCTATTCCATCCTGCGCTTTTCCAACTTCGCCCACGGTGATTTCATGGCCTGGGGCGCATACGGCACACTCTCCGTGGTCGCCGCCATCGGAGCCTTAGTCGGCACCACCGCCCCCATAGGTGCGCTTTCCTTCGGCTGGCCCCTCATCCTAGCCGCAATAGCAGGCATGATCCTCACCGCCTGCCTCGCCCTCCTCCTCGACTGGCTGCTGTTCGCCCGCCTGCGCGACCGCGGCCAATCGATCATCGTCGTCATGGCCTCGTTCGGAGCTTCCATGGCCCTGCGCAGTCTCTTGGAATTCATCTTCACCTCCAGCCCGACCTATTTCTCCCGCGGCATCCAAATGGCCGTCCCCATCGGCCTCGGCATCCGCATCACCCCCGACCAGATGGTGATGCTGGCCACCACGATCATCCTCGTCACCGCCATGCACCTGTTCATGAGCCGCAGCCAAACCGGACGCGAGATGCGCGCCTACAGCCAGAACCCGGCGCTGGCCCGCGTCGTCGGCATCGACACCGCCCGCGTCGTGCGCGCCACATGGATCATCGGTGCCGCCTTGGCCTGCGCCGCCGGGGTGATGGTCGGCATCCTCGTGCAAATCCGCCCGCTGATGGGCCTTGATCTGCTGCTGCCAATGTTCGCCGCCGCCATCCTCGGCGGCATCGGATCGGTCCCCGGCGCGGTGCTCGGAGGCCTGATCATCGGCCTGTCGGAAGCCGCCGCAGTGCAACTGATCGGCGCGGAATGGCGGGCCGCGATTGCCTTCGCCATCCTGATGGCGGTGCTACTGGTGCGCCCGATGGGCCTGTTTGGAAGGGCTGAAAGATGATGGATCTGTTGGGCTACGGCGCGTTTTTCACCTCAAGCGCTTTGATCTTCGCCCTGATCACCCTGGGCCTCAACCTGCAATGGGGCCAAACCGGGCTGTTCAACGTCGGCATCGCGGGCTTTGTCGCCATCGGCGCCTACACCTCGGCCATCCTCACCACACCCGAGACCACCGACCGCATCGGCGGCTTTGATTGGCCGATCCTCGCAGGCTGGCTCGCCGCCGCCGTTGTGACCGCCGCCGCCGCCGCCTTCACCGGCTTTGCCACCCTCAGGTTAAAATCCGACTACCTCGCCATCACCACCTTCGGCGTCGCAGTCGTCGTGCAACTGGTCGCGCTCAACGCCCAAGGCCTGACCGGAGGCCCCTTCGGCGTCGCCTTCATCCCGCGCCCCTTCGCCAGCCTGCAAGACCAGCCGGCCCTGTTCAACTTCATCAACCTTGGCGTCATCGCCGCCGTCACCATCGCCGTCTACCTCGCCCTCGAACACCTCTCGCGCAGCCCATGGGGCAGGGTGCTGAAAGCCTTGCGCGAAGACGAACGCGCCGCGATCTCCTTGGGCAAATCCGCCCGATCCTACCGCATCCAAGCCTTCGCCGCAGGCGGTGCCGTGATGGGCCTCGCCGGGGCGGTCCAAGCGCATTTCATCGGCTTCATCGCCCCCAACGGCTACCTGCCCACCCTGACCTTCCAAGTCTGGGCCATGCTGATGGTCGGCGGTTCCGGCTCGAACCGAGGCGCAATCCTCGGCTCGGTCGTGGTCTGGGCGATCTGGGTCGGCGCAGGCGCGTTCAGCGCCGCCGTGGTCCCCGGCGACTGGCAAGCCCGCGCCGCCTCGCTGCAAATTGTTGCCATCGGCGTGATGCTCTGCCTGATCCTGCTGTGGCGTCCGCAAGGCTTCTTCGGCCCCCAAGGGTTCTTCAGAAAACGCCGCTCATAATGCAGCCCGAACCCGCAACCCTCTGGCACGCCACCTCTGCGCCCGCTCTACGCCGCCCCCCAGCACAGGGCGAAATCGCCGCCGACCTTCTGATCATCGGCGGCGGTTTCGCGGGCCTCTCCACCGCCCTGCACGCCGCCGAAGCGGGCCTAAAGGTGGTGCTGTTAGAGGCCAATCAAATCGCCTCCGGGGCCACAGGCCGCAACGCGGGCTTCGTGGTGCCGAACTTCGCCAAGGTTGATCCTGACGGCATCCGCGCCACTTTAGGCGATGCCAAAGGCAGTCAACTGGTGCAAATGGCCGCAACCAGCGCCGACTTGGTATTCGATCTGATCCAGCGCCACGCCATCACCTGCGACGCGCAGCGCGCGGGCTGGATACAGCCTTCCCACTCCGCCACAGCCCTGAACCGCGCCAAAGATCGCGTCCGCCAATGGGCCGCCGAGGGTCGCCCGGTAGAATTCCTATCCGCTGCCGCCGTACAAACTCTAACAGGCGCGCAAGGCTGGCTTGGCGGTTGGATCGACCATTCCGGCGGCGTGCTGAACCCCGTCGCCTATGCCCGCGGCCTCGCCCGCGCCGCCGAGAAAGCAGGCGCACATCTGCACGAGGACTCCCGTGTTACAGCCCTCACCGCCACCCCAAACGGCTGGCAAGCCCGCACCGAAACCGCCACCATCCAAGCCCGCCGCGTTATCAACGTCACCAACGCCTACGCCGACGGCTTGATCCCCGGCCTCGCCCATAGCTTCTTCCCGCTGAAAGTGTTCCAGATCGCCACTGAACCCTTGCCACAATCCCTCCGGACCCGCCTGCTCCCCGGCGGCCAATGCGTCTCTGACAGCCGCCGCAACCTGTTCACCTTCCGCTTCGACGCCGCCAACCGCCTGATCACAGGCGGGATGCACATTCTGGGGATTGGGGCCGATGCGCGGGTGCCGAAAACCATCCATGACCGCATGGCGCACATGCTGAACCTGCCTGACCTGCCACCGCTGCAATACGCATGGTCCGGCATTGCCGCCGTCATGCCCAGCTTCCTGCCCCGCCTGATCACCCCGGCCGAGGGCCTGATCGCCGGCATCGCCTGCAACGGGCGCGGCATCGCCATGACCACCGCCATGGGCCGCGAGCTTGCCCAATGGGCGACAGGCACACCGCCCGAGTCCCTAGCGATCCCGGTTAGCCCCCCCGCGCCGATCCCGCTGCACGCCCTGATGCGCCACGCCCCCAACGCCTTGCTGCCGATCAGCCAATGGCGCGACCGCATGGAAAGCCCCGCAGGCTTGGGTCGCTAAGATCCGCCCCCAACCCCAAGCCGCCCCGGACTTGATCCGGGGCCTCAAGGCATGACCCGAAAAGCAGGAGGCCCCGGATCAAGTCCGGGGCGGCGTGGCGGGGGGGGGCAGCACCGCGCAAAGATGAACAAGTCGTTAAGGGTGGCCTTCTAACCCACTGATATATATAAGCATGACGCCCTGTCCACACGTGGACACACCTATTTCCCCCGGTCCCGGAAGCTGTCAGGCCTGATCCCCAATCGGTTCACCTTATCATAAAACGTCTTTCTCGGCAGCCGAAGCCGCTCCATCGCCCGGCTGACATTCCCGCCACAAATCAACAAAGCCTCCCGGATCACCCCCGCCTCATATCCCGCCATCATCTCCGCCAGCCCAACAGTCTCCCCTACATCCCCCCCAAACGCAGGCAACCCCAAAGCCACCGACTCCGCAAACTGCATCAATTCCCGCGCATTTCCCGGCCAATCATGGGTTGCCAACCGCGCCTGCGACAGCGGCGTGATCTGCGGCACGGGCAGGTTCAGCCGCGCGCAAGCCGCGAGCAGGAAGTGCCGGAACAAGATCGGAATATCCCCCCGCCGCTCCTTCAAAGCAGGCACATGCAGGGTCACGCCGGACAGCCGATAATAGAGGTCCGGCAGAAACTCCCCCCTTGCCACCATCGCGGCCAGATCGGCCTGTGAGGCCGCCAGCACATGCAGATCCACCCCGCGCGGCGCGGTGGCACCGGCAGCCCAAACCTCACGCGCCTCGATGACGTGAAGAAGGCGGGCCTGCTGGGAAAGGCTCAGCCGATCAATCCGGTCCAGAAACAACGTGCCGCGATGCGCCTTCTCCAGCCGCCCCACCAGCCGGGTGTGGCGCGGCGCACCCGGCTGTCCTGCCTCGGCCCCGATGAAATCCAGATCAAACCGCGCCGCATCCAAAGCATCGCAGGCCACATGCACGAAAGCGCGGGCATGGCGTAGTCCCTCGCGATGAATAGCGCGGGCGAGCAGGGTTTTGCCCGCCCCAGAAGGCCCGGTGATCAGCGCATCCACCCCCGCCTCGGCCAGCCGCGCCACCGTCTCGCGCAGATGCACCATCGCGGTGCTGTCGCCCAGCAACTGCCCCGTCGCCACCGGAACCCCGCGCAGGGCGCGCAACTGGCGGTTTTCCAGCACCAAAGCCCGGGCCTGAGCGGCACGACGGAGGGCAGCGGTCAGGGCATCGAGGCCCACCGGCTTGGTCAGAAAATCCCAAGCCCCATCGCGGATCGCCGCCACCGCCATCGCGACATCGCCATGCCCGGTCAGCAGGATCACCGGCAGTTCGGGGTCCATCGCGCGGATACGGCGGAACAGTTCGAACCCATCCATGCCGGGCATCCGCACATCCGACAGGATCACGCCGGGATAATCGGCATCCAAGTCCTGCAAGGCCGCGGTGGCCGAGGAAAACGCCTCGGGCTGAAACCCGGCGATGCGCAGGCTCTGGGTCTGCGCCTCCAGCAGATCGGTGTCGTCATCGACAAGGCGAACCAGAGGCAGCGTCATGCGCGGGTCAGTCTGATGCGGAAGGTGGCACCTTGACCGGGCAGGGGGGGATCGGCGGTCAATTCGTTGCCAAGATCGCGGAGGATGTCTTGCGCGATCACAAGGCCAAGGCCCAAACCGTCGGGTTTGCTGGTGGCAAAGGGCGTGAACAGCTGCGCGGCAATGTCAGGGCGCAGGCCGGGGCCGTTGTCGCTCACGCTGATCATCACATGCGCTGCTTCCGCAGTGACAGTAATGCGGATTTCGGGATCGGGCCGCCCCGCCAAAGCCTCTTGCGCGTTCTGGATCAGATTTACCAAGACCTGTTCCAGCCGCACCGCCTCGGCTTGCACGAACAGCCCCGGATCGGCCCCCTCGATCACCAACCGCGCACCTTCGTCGCGACGGCGTGAGGCTGTCAGGATCACCGAAGCGTCGATGGCACTCTTGACGCTGACCGCACCAACCTGTCCGGTGGCCTTGCGGGCAAAACCACGCAGATGGGTGGTGATCTGGCCGATACGTTCCGACATCTGCACGATCTTGCCCAGATTGCGGGTCACTTCGGCGGGTGCGGTCTTTTGCAAAGCCAGTGCATTTTCGGCCAGCAGCCGGATTGTCGCCAGCGGCTGATTGACCTCATGCGCAAGGCCAGCGGTGACTTGCCCCAAGGTCGCCAGCTTGTTGGCCTGCACCAGATCGGCCTGCATCCGGGCCAAGCGCGCCTCAGCCGCACGGCGTTCGGCCATCTCGGCGGTCAGATCAAGAGTGCGGTCTTCCACGGCGCGTTGCAGATCGGCGGTGTAGCGGCGCTCGGCGGCCACGGCACTCTCGGCCCGCCGCTTGGCCCGCCCCGCCCGCCAGATCAATGCGCCAAGGATGATCTCGAGCCCCAGCGCCGCCCCCGCCGCCAAACCCCCGGCCTGCCGCGCCGGAGCCATCGAGGTGCTGAGGGTCAGCGTCCAATCCGGCACCCCCGGCACCGGGCGGGTCAAGTTCAGCCGGTCTTGCAAGGGCGGCATCGGCTTGAACCGCTCATCGTTGGCAGAGGACAGCAACACCATGCCCGTGCTGTCGCTGACCCTCGTTTGATCGGGGCTGCGGGCCCAACTGGCTTCCAGCGCGTCAAACTCCATCTTGACGACGACGACGCCGACCACCGCCGTGCCGTCCGATACCACATGCGACAGATAGAGGCCGGGGCGTTTGCTGACGGTACCAAGCGCGAATTCCAAGGCGGTGCCCTTCGCCATCGCCTCGGTGAAATAGCGCCGGAAACTATAGCTGCTGCCGACAAAAGACACAGGCTCGTCCCAATTCGAGGCTGCAATCGCTGTGCCGGTGGTGTTGAGCAGATAGATCACATTACTGCCGGTCTCGACGCGCAACTGATCGAGTTTGCGCGAAACCCCCTCTTGCGCAGCGGGGGAGTCCAGCCGCAGCGCCTGCTTGACCAAGCCGTCGTCCGACAGGATCGCCGCCACCGCGCGCTGCGTCGCCAGCACGCTTTCCAACGCCTGCACCCGCGATTCTGCTGCTGCTGCGGCCTGTTCGCCAAGCCGCGACACCGCACTGGCTTGGCCGAAATAGAACACCAGCGTCAGCAGGCCAAGCGCTGCACTGGCCAGAACAAAGCGCATCAGCACGCGATTCATACGAAGGATCATGGGCAGCCTATTGTTTCTATTCTCACACTATCATAAAATATATGTGTGGAAAAGCGCACATATTCCCATGATGATCAGCACAAAAAACCCATGACTTCAATGCATTGCCGTTAGTCGCCTCATTTCTGCGCAGCGGGATTCTGCCTGTCATCATAGCATCACAGATTCGTCATCCGCATGTTGGGAGGAGACCACAATGCAGATCAACACCACTTCCGTGGCGCAAGTGCCGCGTCCTTTCTATCGCACGCTTTATTTCCAAGTCATCTTCGCCATCATTTTGGGCGCGCTGATCGGGCATTTCTGGCCCTCGGTCGGCGAGTCTTTGAAGCCGCTGGGCGATGGCTTTATCAAGCTGGTGAAGATGATCATCGCCCCGGTGATCTTTCTGACCATTGTCACCGGGCTGGCGGGCATGACCAGCCTGCGCGGCGTGGGGTCGGTTGCGGCCAAGGCGTTCGGCTACTTCTTTGTGTTCTCGACTTTGGCGCTGGTCGTGGGCTTGATCGTCGCCAATGTGGTGCAGCCGGGCGCTGGCATGAACATTGATCCGGCCACGCTGGATGCCTCTGCGGTGCAGGGCTACAGCGAGAAGGCGCATGAGACCACAGTGACGGGCTTTATGTTGGGCATCATCCCGGACACCATGGTTTCAGCCTTTGTCGATGGCAATATCCTGCAAGTGTTGTTCATCGCCATCCTGTTCGGCGTTGGTGTGATCCTGATCGGTGAGAAAGCCCGCCCGGTGGTGGATCTGTTCGAAACCGTCAGCCGCGTGGTGTTCCGCATCGTCGATATCCTGATGAAAGCGGCACCGATTGGGGCGTTCGGGGCCTTTGCCTTCACCATTGGCAAGTATGGCATCGGATCCTTGGTGAACTTGGCGGCTTTGGTGGGCACGTTCTACCTGACTTCGGCTTTGTTCATCATCGTGGTGCTGGGCACGGTTTGCGCGCTGAACGGGTTCTCGATCTTCCGGCTGATCTCATATCTCAAAACCGAGATTCTGCTGGTGTTGGGCACTTCGTCGTCGGAATCGGCGCTGCCTGCGCTGATGGAAAAGATGGAGCGTGCCGGCTGCGCGCGCCCGGTGGTGGGTCTGGTGGTGCCAACTGGGTATTCATTCAACTTGGATGGCACCAATATCTACATGACTTTGGCCGCGCTGTTTATCGCACAGGCCACCAATATCGACCTGTCGCTCGGCGATCAGATCACGCTGTTGGCGGTGGCGATGCTGTCGTCGAAAGGCGCGGCCGGGGTGACGGGCGCGGGCTTTATCACGCTGGCGGCGACCCTGTCGGTGGTGCCGACGGTTCCGGTGGCGGGCATGGCGATCATCCTGGGCGTGGATCGGTTCATGTCGGAATGTCGCTCGATCACCAACTTTATCGGCAATGCGGTGGCGACGGTGGTGGTGAGCCGCTGGGAGAATGCGCTGGATCGCGGCAAGTTCAATGCGGCGCTGCGCGGCGAAGACTTTGCCGAACGTGCTCCGGTGCAAGACATTCACGCCCCGGCCGGTCTGCAACTGGGCGAGACGAGTGCTGACTAAGGCCAGCGCCTGATACCTGAACATGCAAAATGCGGGCGGCCACATCGGCTGCCCGCGTTGAGCATTTCTGGGCCTGTCTGTGCCGCTGCAAGCCTGCTGTTGGTGAGCGCGCAGCGGCTCTGCGGCGATGCAGAGCGTGTTGCGGCGTTCTGGCTTGAACCTTTGCAGTTGCGGATGCAAAACTGCGCTTCGGCCCGATCTGGGCAATTTTCCGGGTAATCTGAAGCAAAAGGTGGCGGAGGGGCAACTTTCCGCAGGGTGTCGATGGCAGAACAAGTGATAAAAGCGCCGGGTCAGCAGGCGAAATTTGTCGAGGGCAACCTCTTTCGCCATATCACAGTGATGTCGCTGACCAATTCGGTCGGGTTGATGGCGATTTTCGCGGTTGATCTGATCAACATGGTGTTCATCTCGATGCTGAACCAAGAGGATATCACCGCAGCGGTGGGCTATGCCGGCGCGATCCTGTTTTTCACCACCTCTTTCGGCATTGGCCTGTCGATTGCGGTTTCGGCGCTGGTGGCGCGCGCGGTGGGGCAGCGCAATCTGGTGATGGCGCGCGAGAAGGCCACCAACGGCATGATCCTTGGCATCGCCTTTGGCATTATCTTTGCCGCCGTGGTCTGGGCGTTTTTGCCGGGGATTGTCAGCCTGTTGGGCGCGGTGGGGCGCACACATGAGTTGACGGTGCATTTCCTGCGCATCGTTATTCCGGCGCAACCGTTCTTGATGGTGGGGATGATCGGCGGTGCGATCCTGCGCAGTCATGGCGATGCCAAGCGGGCAATGGCGGCGACGTTGTGGGGGGCTGCGGCCAATGCGGCGCTGGACCCGATCCTGATCTTCGGGCTGCATCTGGATCTGACCGGGGCGGCGATTGCCTCGGTGGTCTCAAGGATCGTGATTGCGGGCGTGTCATTGGTGCCGGTGATCCGGCATCACGGCGGCTTTGATCGACCTACGGTCGCGGGGCTGAAGGCGGACCTTGCACCGGTCTATGCCATTGCCGGACCTGCGATTTTAACCCAAGTCGCCACGCCCTTGGGGCAGGCGATGGTGACACGGATGGTCTCGGGCTATGGCGAGGCGGCGGTGGCGGGCATGGCGATTGCCGGGCGGCTAACCCCTGTGGCGCTGGGTGTGGTCTTTGCACTGTCGGGCGCGATTGGGCCGATCATCGGGCAGAATTACGGGGCAGGGCGGATGGACCGGGTGCGGCAAACCTTCCTCGATGGGCTGAAGTTTACGGCCATCGTCGTCGCCATCGTCACGGTGATCCTGTTCAGCTTGCGCGCGCCGATTGCGGATCTGTTCCACGCCGAGGGGCTGACCCGCGATTTGGTCTATCTGTTCTGCGGGCCGCTGTGCCTGCTGTTTTTCTTCAACGGTGCGATCTTCATGGCCAATGCCGCCTGTAACAACCTTGGCCGTCCGCTGATGTCGACCCTGATCAACTGGGGCCGCCATACCATCGGCACGGTGCCGTTTGCGTGGTGGTTCTCGCAATATTGGGGCGCGCAAGGCGTGCTGATCGGGCAGGCTTTGGGCGGGGTGATCTTCGGCATCCTCGGTGTGTGGCTGGCCTATCGGATGATTTTGGCCACGCCGTCGCGGATTTAGCTGCGGTTTTGGGCGTCTTTCTGACCGTCTTAAAATCGTCGCATACCGTCGTATTCTTTTCACTTGCCAGCCGGGTTCTGGCTGGGCTACCTAAAGACATCAGGATCGGGAGAATCCAGCAGGAAACTTCTGGTGCCGAAGGAGCAACCGCCCCGGTAAACTCTCAGGCTCAAGGACCGTTCTGATAACAGACTCTGGAGAGTGGTGCGTCCGCACCCGCCGAAGGGATAACGATCTCAGGCGCCAAGCCGGAATTTTTCCGGCAGGTAGGGACAGAGGGGGCATCGTGGGGTGGGGATTGGCCCGCCTGATCGGTGCCGGATTCCGTTTCCGGCAGTTATGGGGGCGGCTTTGGCCGAAGAATTGCTAAGACTGGGTTTGCATGATCTGCATGTCAGCTTGGGCGGCAAAATGGTGCCGTTTGCGGGCTATGAGATGCCCGTGCAATATCCTGCAGGGGTGATGAAGGAACATCTGCACACCCGCGTTGCGGCGGGGCTGTTTGATGTCAGCCACATGGGGCAGGTTATTCTGCGCCCCAAGGCCGGCTACGAGGCCTTGGCCTTGGCGTTTGAAACGCTGATGCCTGTCGATGTGCTGGGCGTGGCCGAGGGCCGCCAGCGCTATGGCCTGTTCACCAATGAAACCGGGGGCATCCTCGACGATCTGATGTTCGCCAATCGCGGCGATCATATTTTCGTCGTGGTCAACGCCGCCTGCAAGACCGCCGATATCGCGCATATGCAGCGCTATTTGTCGGATGATGCCGAGGTGATCCCGGTTCTGGATCGCGGGCTGTTGGCGCTGCAAGGCCCGCAGGCGGAGGCCGCTTTGGCGCGGCTGATCCCCGCTGTGACCGCGATGCGCTTCATGGATGTGGCGATCTTGCCGTGGCAGGGCGGCGATCTGTGGATTTCCCGCTCGGGCTATACCGGCGAGGACGGCTTTGAGATTTCCGTGCCGGATGCAAATTTGCGCAGCTTCGCCGAGGCTTTGTTGGCCCAACCCGAAGTCATGCCCATCGGACTCGGCGCACGTGACAGCTTGCGGCTGGAGGCTGGCCTTTGCCTCTACGGCCATGACATCGACACCACCACCAGCCCGGTCGAGGCGGGGCTGACTTGGGCGATCCAGAAGGCTCGCCGCGCAGGTGGCACCCGTGAAGGCGGCTTTCCCGGCGAGGCGCGGATCCTGCAAGAACTGGCGGAAGGCCCCGAGCGCCGCCGTGTGGGCCTGCGCCCCGAAGGCCGCGCGCCGATGCGCGAGCATACCGATCTTTTCACCCAGGGTGCCACGCCTCTGGGCCAAGTCACCTCGGGCGGCTTTGGCCCCAGCGTCAACGCGCCGATTGCGATGGGCTATGTCGCAGCCGCGTTTTCCAATCCCGGCACCGCGCTGGAAGGCGAAGTGCGCGGCAAGCGCTTGCCCGTCACCACCGTTGAAATGCCTTTCCATCCAACCACCTACAAACGCTAAAGGTCTCAGATGAAATATACCAAAGAACACGAATGGCTCCGCGTTGAAGGCGATCTGGTGGTGGTTGGCATCACCGAACATGCGGCCACCGCCTTGGGCGATGTGGTGTTTGTCGAGTTGCCCGAGCCTGAAACCGTCGTAGCCGAGGGCGACGAGGTTTGCGTGATCGAAAGCGTCAAGGCCGCCTCGGACATTCTGGCTCCGCTGGATGGTGAGATCGTCGAGGTCAACACCAAGCTGGTCGATAACCCCTCGCTGGTGAACGAAGACCCGACCGGGGCTGCTTGGTTCTTCAAGATGAAGATCGACGATCTGTCGGTGCTGGATGCCTTGATGGACGAAGATGAATACAACGATCTGATCGGCTAATCTGTCGTTAAGTCTTTGATTTTTAAGAAATGCGTGAACCTCTTGTGAAGGGGTTTGAACCTTGCATCCTAAGGGGGGCCCTATGAGCTTTACACCCGTTGACTATGATCCCTACGATTTCGCCAACCGCCGCCATATCGGCCCGTCTCCGTCCGAGATGGACGAGATGCTGAAGGCGGTGGGCGTCACCAGCCTTGACGCGCTGATTGATGAAACCGTCCCCGCCTCAATCCGGCAAAGCATTCCGCTGGGTTGGGCACCCTTGTCGGAACACGACCTGCTGGCGCGGATGCGGGCGGTGGCGGGGCGCAACAAGGTGATGACCAGCCTGATCGGGCAGGGCTATTACGGCACGGTGACGCCGCCCGCGATCCAGCGCAATATCCTTGAGAATCCGGCGTGGTACACTGCCTACACCCCCTATCAGCCCGAGATCGCGCAAGGGCGGCTTGAGGCGTTGTTGAACTATCAGACCATGGTGGCCGATCTGACTGGGCTGCCGGTGGCGAATGCTTCTCTGCTTGATGAGGCGACGGCAGCAGCGGAAGCGATGACCATGGCCGAACGGGTAGCCAAGTCTAAGGCGAAAAAGTTTTTCGTGGATGAGCATTGCCATCCGCAAACCATCGGCGTGATCGAAACCCGCGCAAAGGCTCTGGGCATCGAGGTGGTGGTCGGCGATCCTGATGCGATGCAGGCAAATGACGTGTTCGGCGCGATTTTCCAATATCCCGGCACTTGGGGCCATGTCCGCGATTTGACTCCGTGGATCGACGCCTTGCACGCGGCCAAAGCCGTGGCAGTGGTGGCGACCGATCTGCTGGCTTTGTGTATGTTGCGCGAACCGGGCGCGATGGGGGCTGACATTGCGGTCGGCTCCAGCCAGCGCTTTGGCGTGCCGTTGGGCTATGGTGGCCCGCATGCTGCCTTTTTTGCCTGCAAAGACGAGCATAAACGCCAGATGCCGGGGCGGATCGTTGGGGTTTCCATCGACGCACGCGGCAACAAGGCGTATCGACTTTCGCTGCAAACCCGCGAACAGCACATCCGGCGTGAGAAAGCGACCTCCAACGTCTGCACCGCGCAGGCATTGCTTGCTGTGATGGCCTCGATGTATGCCGTCTTCCACGGGCCAAAGGGGCTGCGGGCGATTTCGGAACGGGTGCATTTGCTGACGGTGCGACTGGCAAAAGCGCTGCGCGATGCCGGGGCAACCCTGCCGCAAAAGCAGTTCTTTGACACCATCACGGTAGAGGTTGGCGTCGGCCAAGCCGGGATTCTGGCGGCGGCCCGATTGGAGGGGCTGAACTTCCGCAAGGTCGGGCGCGATCATGTCGGGATTTCGCTGGATGAGACCAGCAACGAAGACGTGCTGCGCCGCGTGCTGCGGGCGTTTGGGATTCAGAACTCGCCACCCATGAAGGCAGAACTTGGCTTTGACGAGGCGATGCTGCGGCAGACCGACTATCTGACCCATCCGGTGTTCCACATGAACCGGGCCGAGTCGGAAATGATGCGTTACATGCGCCGCCTGTCTGACCGCGATCTGGCTTTGGATCGCGCCATGATCCCGCTCGGGTCTTGCACGATGAAGCTGAACGCCGCAGCGGAAATGATGCCGATCACTTGGCCCGAGTTTGGTTCCTTGCACCCGTTCATTCCGGCAGATCAGGCGCTGGGCTACCGCGAGGCGATTGAGGATCTGTCGGGCAAGCTCTGTGAAATCACCGGCTATGACGCGTTCTCCATGCAGCCCAATTCCGGCGCTCAGGGGGAATATGCCGGGCTCTTGACCATCGCCGCCTACCATCGCTCAAAAGGCGAAAGCCACCGCAACATCTGCCTGATCCCGGTGTCCGCGCATGGCACCAATCCGGCCTCCGCCCAGATGGCGGGGATGGAAGTGGTGGTGGTGAAGGCCATGCCGAATGGTGACGTGGATGTGGAAGATTTTCGCAGCAAAGCGGCGGCGGCGGGCGCGAATTTGGCGGCCTGCATGATCACCTATCCCTCGACGCATGGGGTATTTGAGGAAACCGTGCGTGATATCTGCCAGATCACCCATGAATACGGCGGGCAGGTCTATCTCGACGGGGCCAATATGAACGCGCTGGTTGGGTTGGTGAAGCCGGGGGAAATCGGCTCGGATGTCAGCCACCTCAACCTGCACAAAACCTTCGCGATCCCGCATGGCGGCGGTGGTCCGGGGATGGGGCCGATTGGGGTGAAGGCGCATCTGGCGCCGTTCCTGCCGGGGCATTCTGAGACAGGGGGCGAAGAAGGGCCCGTCTCTGCGGCACCTTATGGCTCTGCTTCGATCCTGCTGATCTCTTGGGCCTATTGTCTGATGATGGGGGGTGAGGGGCTGACGCAGGCGACGCGGGTGGCGATCTTGAACGCCAATTATATCGCGGCGCGGCTGAAAGGGGCCTATCCGATCTTGTTCATGGGCAACAAGGGGCGGGTGGCGCATGAGTGTATCCTCGATACCCGGCCGTTTGCCGAGGTGGGCGTCACTGTGGACGATATCGCGAAGCGGTTGATCGACAATGGCTTCCATGCCCCGACGATGTCTTGGCCGGTATCCGGCACGTTGATGGTGGAGCCGACGGAATCCGAGACCAAGGCGGAGATTGATCGCTTCATCACCGCGTTGCTGGCGATCCGGGCGGAGATCACGGCGGTGGAGGAGGGTGAGATTTCCAGCGAGGATAGCCCGCTGCGGCATGCCCCGCATACGGTGGAAGATCTGGTCGCAGACTGGACCCGGAAATATCCGCGCGAGCAGGGCTGTTTCCCGCCGGGGGCGTTCCGGGTGGATAAATATTGGCCGCCGATTGGGCGGGTTGATAACGTCTATGGCGACCGGAATCTGATCTGTATTTGCCCACCTTTGGAGAGCTATATGGAGGCGGCGGAGTGAGGGTCCCAACTCGGGACCTTTTGGAAGTGTTTGTTATCAAATACTTAGGGTTGTCGATTTAACCCTTTGTTAAGAAATGGCCCCGCCCGACGCTGGGCAGGGCCATTTTCTTTAGGGCTGCCGTGGGCGGCACGTTGACCAAATCCGCCGAACCGCTTAGCAAAGCGCCATGAGCCTTCATGCGCCAAAATCTACCTTCACCGCAGGGCTTGTCACCGCCTTGCCGATTGCTTTGGGCTACTTTCCCATCGCGTTTTCCTTTGGCGTTGCCGCGACGCGGGCGGGGCTGAGCGGGTTTGAAGCTTTCGGGCTGTCGCTGATCATCTATGCTGGGGCTGCGCAGTTTCTGGCTTTGGCTTTGATCACCGGGGGCGCTCCGGTTCTTGTGTCGGCGTTTACGCTGGTGGCGATGAATATCCGGCATGTGCTGTATGGTCCGGCGCTGATCAAGCGGGTGGGGCCTGCGGCGCGCACCAAGCATGCTTGGGCTTGGGCGTTTGGGCTGACCGATGAGGTGTTTGGTGCGGCGCTGGGGGCTTTGGCGCGCGGCAAGGTGGCGTTTTCCGAGGCCTTCATGTTTGGGCTTGGCCTCGCGGCTTATGGGTCTTGGTTGTCGGGCACGGCTTTGGGAGCGTTTGCGGGCGGGGCGGCGTTGCAGGACTATCCAGTGATTGACGCGGCTTTGGGCTTTATGCTGCCCGCGTTGTTTCTGGCGCTGCTGCTGTCGATCCTGTCACGGCTGCAACTGCCTGTGATTGCGGTGGCGATGGCGGCGACGGTGGCGGTGACGCTGGCGTGGTCGGGCACGGCGGGGATTTTGGCGGGCATGGTCGCGGGTGCGCTGACTGGGTTGTTGGTGAGGCGCAATGATGCGGCTTGAGATTTTGACTCTGGCGTTGATCGTGGGGGCCTGCACTTGGGCGTTCCGGTTTTTCCCGACCAAGGCAGATTTGTCGGGCATCAAGCCCGATGGGATTTTGGCGCGGTTCTTGGCCTCGACCGGGCCTGCGGCGATTGCGACGTTGTTTGTGGCCTCGCTGCTGCCGATGGTGCAGGGCGGGGTGCCACTGCCTTTGGTGATTGGCACGGCGTCGGTGCTGGCGGTTTATGCGGCGATGCGCTCGGTGGTGCTGGCGACGCTGGCGGGGTCGGTTGGTTATGGGCTGGCGGTCTGGCTGCTTTAGGGCGTATTCTTTGGGAACCGTTGCGCCGCCTTTGCGGTTTACGGTGAGAAACAGGAGTGGATGATGTTGGAAATTACACCGGCGAAAGTGGTGGAGATCATCTTCCTGTCGCGCGAAACCACCGCCTCGGCAGAGGCCGAGTTGCGGGGGTTGTTTGCGGCGATGAATGTGGATGAGCGCGCGCATCTGACGGCGCTGGCTTGGGTTGGGCGCGGCACCTATGCGCCAGAGGAATTCGGGCAGGCGGTGGTGGTGGCGGAAGTTGAAGCCTCGGCTCCGACGGCGGAATATCTGCTGGGCATGACCGATCTGGCCGAAAACCTTGAGGCGGGGCTAGAGGCGATGGGCATTGATGTGACCGGCGAAGAAGAGGATTTGCTGTAAGCGATGGCAGACGCGGTGAAGCTGAGCTGTGCCACCTGCGGGCAGATGAACCGGGTTGCGGTGGATCGGTTGGGCGCGGGGCCGAAATGCGGCGCTTGCGGGAATCCGCTGGCGGATGGCCGGGTGATCGCGTTCGATGCGGGCGGCCATGACAAGGCGACGCGGGGCGATGAACTGCCGCTGTTGGTGGATTACTGGGCGCCGTGGTGCGGGCCCTGTCGCGCGATGGCACCGGAATTTGTCAAGGCCGCCAAGGCGTTGCAGGGCCGTGCTCGTCTGGCCAAGCTGAACACCGAGGACAATCCGCAGATCGCGCAGCGGGCGCGGATTCAGGGCATCCCGGCGCTGGTGCTGTATCGGCGAGGTCGTGAGGTGGCGCGGCTGGCGGGGGCGCGTCCGGCCAGTGAGATCGTGGCGTTTGTGCAGGGCAATCTGGGGTAGCCCCCGCCGCAAATCCCCGTCGCAAGTGATGCGGCAAAAAGCTTTAGGGTGTCTGGGCGGCAAGCGGTGTAAGGTCGCAGCAGAACACCGGGGCATCTATGGCGAATTTCGACTTCACGGCATGGTCAAAGCGTAAGCGGCGCCTGGGCCCCACCTTCTGCATGATCTGTTAACCTGCGACTCCGCG
>CAYLYV010000049.1:0-28741 GCA_964387655.1 uncultured Cypionkella sp.
CTTAGCGAAACAGCACCAGCGCCCCCGGCGACCATGCCACGCGGGTTTGTGTGCGAATGTCCAGCACCGGCCGCCCGAACACATTGCGCATCGACAGCCGCATCGGCTCTGTGGTGCCCTCCAGCCAGATATCGTAATAGGTGATGTCGCCGTAGTAGACGACCTCGACCACCTCGGCGCGGCTTTCACGGTCGGTTGCCGTCTGCCCGTCAAACAGGATGGTCAGCGTCTCGGGCCGGAAGCCGATTGAGGCACCAGAGCTGCCCGGCGCGACCGAGACCTGTTCGGCATCTAAAGTCAGCCTCCCAAACCCCTTGGCCTCAACCTCAACCTTGCCATCCACCTCTGACAGAATATCCGCGGGCAGGAAGTTCATGGTGCCGATGAAATCCGCGACTTTGCGGCTATTCGGACGCCTGTACAACGTTTCGGGATCCGCCAGTTGCGCGATCTCGCCCTCAAACATCACCGCGATGCGGTCCGACATCACCAAGGCTTCTTCCTGATCATGCGTCACCAGAATGAAGGTGATGCCAACCTGCCGTTGCAGCTTGATCAGCTCCATCTGCATCTGCTCGCGCATCTTCTTGTCCAGCGCCGACAACGGCTCGTCCAGCAGCAGAACCTTCGGCTTCAGGATCAGCGCCCGCGCCAAAGCCACGCGCTGCCGCTGCCCGCCCGAAAGCGCATGCGCTGCCCGCGCGCCATAGCCTTTCAGCCCGACCATTTCCAAAGCCTCAGCCACCGCCTTGGCCTTTTCCGCAGCCGAGCGCGGGTCTTTGCGCAGACCAAAGCCGACGTTCTGCTCCACCGTCAGATGCGGGAAGATCGCGTAGCTTTGGAACACCATATTGGTCGGCCGTACGTTGGCCGGCACAGAGGCCATATCCTTGCCGTCGATCATCACCACGCCCGAGGAAATCCCCTCGAACCCGGCAATGGTGCGCAGCAGCGTGGATTTCCCGCAGCCCGACGGCCCCAGCAGCGAGAAAAACTCCCCCGCCTTGATCGTCGCGGTGATGCCGCGCAGGGCGTGATAATCGCCATAATACTTATGAACGTCTTTAAACTCGATCATCGTCTGATCGGCAGCGGTGGATGTTTCAGACGTCACAGGAAGCCTCCAGTATCCTTACCACCGGTTTTGGCGAGGCCACGGCGGCGGAAATATTCTGCGGTTGCAAGCAAGGCGATGGACAGACAAACGAGGATCGTCCCCAAAGCCAGAATGACTGGCACGTTCTGCGGAAAGCGGAACTGGCCAAAGATATAGACCGGCAAAGTGTTTTCATTGCCCGCCAGAAAGAACGCCATGATGAATTCATCAAGGCTGATGGTGAAGGTGATCAGCAAGGATGAGATGATCCCCGGCAGCACCAGCGGCAGGATCACCAGCCGGAACGCCGAGACCGGGGTTTCGCCCAAGTCATAGGCGGCTTCTTCCAGCGACTGATCCAAGCTCTGAAACGCGGCCGACAGGATCGCAATCGAGAACGGCGTGCAGACCAGCACATGCCCCAAGATCACCGTGAACAGGCTCAGCGGCATACCGATGCCCAACAGCACCGTCAGCAATGCCACCGCCAGAATGATATCCGGCATCACCAAGGGCAGCATGATCAGCCCCATCAGCGGGGTTTTGAACGGAAACGTATAGCGGCTGGAGGCGCGTGAGGCGAAAATCCCCAAGCAGGTCGAAATCACCGCCGCACTACAGCCGATGATCAGCGAGTTTTTCAGCGCGTGATGCAGCGCCGGATCGTCCCACAACTTGCCAAACCACGCGGTGGTGAAGCCGTTCAGCGGAAAAGCAATCGTGGTGGCATTGTTGAAGGCAAAGATCGGCAGCAGCACGATCGGCGCATAGAGGAAGATCAGATAGGCTATCGTATAGCCGCGAAACCAGCCGCCCTTCATCGCTTATTCCCCTTCAAGAACCGCCGGTTCATAAACAAGAACAACAGGCTCACGCCCATCACCAAGGCCATCGACGACACCGCAAGCGCCGAGCCCAGCGGATAATTGTCCAGCTTTTTGTAGTTCAGCTCGACGAGGTTGGCGACCATCTTGCCCTCTGGGCCCCCGACCAGACTGGGTGTCACATAATCGCCAATGGTCGGGATAAACACGATCAGCACCGAGGAAATCACCCCCGGCATTGCCAAGGGCAAAGTCACCCGCCAGAAGGTCATGAACGGGCTTTCGCCCAGATCACGCCCGGCCTCCAGGAACGAACGGTCGATCTTTTCGAGGCTGACGAAAATCGGCAGGATCGCAAACGGCGCATAGGCATGCGCAAGGGTGATCACCACCGAATTGACGTTATACAGCAGCCAGGTGATCGGCTCTTGGATCAGCCCAAGCTCCAACAGCCCAAAGTTGATCGGCCCGCCGGTGCCCAAAATCACCTTCCACAAAAACACCCGGATCAGATAAGAGGTCCAGAACGGGATGGTGATCAAAAACAGCCAAAGCGACTTTTTCGAGGGCGCGACGTAAAAGCTGACGTAATAGGCCACCGGAAACGCCAGCAGCACCGTCACCGCCGTCACCACCATCGAAATCAGCAGCGACCGCCACATCAGGGTCAGCGCCAGCGGGTCCGACCACACACCTTTATAGGTTTGCGACTCGGTCATCACACCGTTGACATCCTTGTAGGAATGACACTCGCCAAAGTAGTTACACAGTTGAAATTTCGGGATAATCTGTAAATATCCGTCGGTCATGAAGCTATAGACCAAGATCATCGCCAAAGGCGCTGCCAGCAGCAAGATCGCGTAAATCGCGGTGGGGCTGATCATCAACAGCCCGTTGGCGGCTTCAGAACCCCTGAAGCGCGCCTTTGGTTTCGATTGCATCCCGGTCCCCCTGTTGCGCCTTGTTTGGCACAGCTTTGCATCTTTTGATCAAATTAAACCGATCCCGCAAAATCGCGCAAGCTTTAAGTGATCATCGCTGCCAAGCGGACGTCGCGCAAGGAAAACGCGCGGAACGCGCACACAACGCAAGCCGAATTCAGATGCGTTCGATCTGAATCGCCCGCTTTTTAAGCTCCTCATACAGGCAAGCGAGCACCCTTTGCGCGCCCACCGCCGCCTGCAACGCATCCGAGATCACCTGATCGCCCGTGCCTTCCGACACCCGCCAGACCAGCCGCTGCTTGGCGCCGTCATCATAGACAATCTCGGTCGATCCGGCGCGCGATTTGCGCATCCCAAGGAAATCCGCGCCGGATCCCGGCGCGTGAAACGTGGTTTGAAGTCCCATTTTTGGGCCTTTCTTTTATGTGTCTGGCAAACCTGCTCGATGCTTGAATCTTGCGCGCCGAGCGCCTTTCGGTCAATTCCTGCCAAAAGGATTGTGCCAAGCCGAGTCCAGAAAGCCACACATTCACACGCCCATATCATTCGGCGGGCGCGGCAGCATATAGCCCATCGCCGCAAGGCCTGCATCCAGCTGTTGACGCGGGATGCCCCCGGCAATCGCCAGACGCACCGCATTGGGCGCGCGCCCGTTGCTCATCGCATATTGATCGGCGGCGCGCAGCAGCACGCCCTGTTCTTCCGCCATCCGGGTGAAGGTATAGGCCCGCCACCCCTGCGGCAGCCGCAGCCAGGCAAAGGGAATACCCTTCTGCCAAGCCAGATCAAACGCCCCCAAGCGGTTCACAACCATCTGCATACGATCCGAAAATTCCGCCTCGACCGAAGCGCGGATCTCATCCGCAGCGCCCGAGCAGAACAATTCCCGCGCGAATTCCGCCAAGGGCTTCGACAGAGCAAAGAACGCATGCTGCGCCGCCAAGCGCCCGGTTGGCCCCATCCCGGTCGGGCAGATCACATAGCCAAAGCGCAGCGCCGCCGAGACCGATTTCGACAGGCTGCCCGCATACCACACCCGTTCCGGTGCCAAAGCCCGCAAAGCCGGATCGGGCGCGCCCGAGTAGAAATAGCACTCATCCTCGATGATTTGCAGATCGTAGCGCCGCGCGATGGATACAATTTGCGATTGTCTCTCCGGGCTCATCCGCGCCGTGGTCGGGTTTTGTGCGCTTGGCGTGAGACACAATACCTGCGCGCCATAACGCCGGCAGGCCGCCTCTAGCGCATCCGGCCGCAGGCCTTCCTCATCCAACTCGATCCCCACCACCTCGGCCCGCGCGGCGCGGGCGGCATAGCGAAAGCCCGGATAGGCCAGATCCTCGATCAAAACCACCGGACGGTCGCCGCGCAAACAGCAATCCAGCACCAAGCCGATGCCGCTTTGCCCGCCATGCGTCAGCATCACGTCATCTTCGCTGATCGGCCCCAGCACCCGGTTGGCCAGCCAATCCACCACCGCCTCCCGCAAGGGGCGCTCGCCACTTTGATGTGTGTAATCAAGCCATTCCGTGCCAACACTCAATGAGACTTTGCGGAGAATATCGCCAAAAATCGCCACCTGCCCGACATCGGGCAGTTGTGGTGAGCGCAAATCAACCCTGCCCTCATCCACGCCCGGATCGCGGTCGGTGAACAAAGGTTGCGTCGGCCCCAACCTCGGCTTACGCGCCGCCACAAAGGTGCCGCGCCCCACCGTCGCTTCCAGCAGGCCTTCCTGCGTGGCAATCTGATACGCCCGGCTGACCGTACCGGGGGTCACCGACAAGCGGTAAGCCAGATCACGCACTGTCGGGAGTTGGGTGCCCTGCGGCAGTGTCGCGGTGCGGATGGCATCGCGCAAAGCCCGCGCCAGCGACAAATACTTTGGCCCTTCGTCACCGGCAAGATCCGGTACCCAGATTGTATTCATAACAATGTTCCTCTGGCGATTCGCAGACCTGCATTGTATCAATCATAGCAGGCAACTGCATCTTGTATCAATACAATCGGATGAAGAACATGTCGTATAACCAAGCCCTCGCTCTGAACGCCCAACCCTTGCCGCCGATTTCGCGCGTGCTGGTGTCGCTGGCGCTGACCGTCGCGGCATGGGAGTTGCGCTATCGCACCCGAAAGCAGTTGGCACAGATGCCGAAACATATGCTGCGCGACATTGGCTTAAGCGAAAGCCATGCCGAACAAGAGGCCGAAAAGCCGTTCTGGCGCGCCTGACCCATTCTCCCTGTTCCCCAACCTCGGGCCGGTTTTTCCGGCCCGTTTTTTTATGCTCTGCCCCGGTGAGCAAAACAAAAGGCCCGTGGAACACCACGGGCCTTTTGAGCAATCCAGAAGAGGAAGCTTAACGCTTCGAGAACTGGAACGACTTACGGGCTTTCGCCTTGCCGTATTTCTTACGCTCAACCACACGGCTGTCGCGGGTCAGGAAGCCAGCGGCTTTCAAAGCGCCACGCAGAGCGGGTTCATAAAGCTGCAGAGCTTTCGACACGCCATGCTTCACAGCACCAGCTTGGCCGGAAAGACCACCACCAGCAACCGTTGCCATCACGTCGAACTGGCCTTCAACGCCAGCGACGGTGAACGGCTGACGCAGGATCATTTGCAGCACCGGACGTGCGAAATAAACCGCCATCTCTTTGCCGTTCACAACCACTTTGCCCGAGCCCGGTTTGATCCAGACGCGCGCAACCGCGTTTTTACGTTTGCCGGTTGCATAGGCGCGACCCAGTTTGTCACGCACAGCCACACGCACAATGGCAGCCGGTGCCGCAGGAGCGGCCGCGCTGACTACCGATTTCAGATCGTCGAGAGATTTGATATCGGACATGATTATGCGCTCCGGGTGTTCTTCGGGTTCAGGGCCGCGAGGTCCAGAACGGTGGGCTGTTGCGCCTCATGCGGATGCTCAGCCGACGCGTAAACGCGCAGGTTGGTCATCTGAACGCGGCCCAGACGGTTGCGGGTGATCATACGCTCAACAGCTTTGATCACGACGCGCTCGGGGTGCGCACCTTCCAAGACTTGCTTGGCGGTGCGCTGCTTGATGCCGCCCGGATGGCCGGTGTGCCAGTAGTAGATCTTGTCGTTGCGCTTGTTACCGGTCATCTGGATTTTATCCGCGTTGATGACGATAACATTATCACCCATGTCCATGTGGGGGGTGAAGGTCGGCTTGTTTTTGCCGCGCAGGATAGAAGCCACGATCGTTGCAAGACGGCCCAGAACGATGCCTTCGGCGTCGATCAGGATCCATTTCTTGTCAATGTCCGCAGGCGTAGCGGAGAAGGTTTTCATCTTGAACCCATAAGAGAGAGGGCGAGAGTCACCTCTCGCATTTCGGATGGCGGCTTATCGCTGAACCAGTGCGCAGCGTCAAGCGGCGGAGTGAATATAATAAAACGCAAATTCAAAGGCTTATGATATACGGTATTATGTTACCTCATATTCCTTCCAAACAATTTGACTAAAATTTGCTTTCACATTGGCTCAAATATCCCACAGGGGTCCGGGGGTGTGAACCCCCCGGCCTTCACCGCAAGCGCGGAGGCTTGGCAGCATCCATCCCCGGTGCCGCCCGCTCCGCCGCCGCCTGCACCACCAGTTCCGGCACCTCAAACACCACAGCCACCCGCGCCAGTTCCACCACCGCCGCATCGCTTGACGCCAAAAACGTCACATCCAACTCGCCCGCCTCCAGCCCGGAAAACACCAAAGCTTCCCCCAGCGCCCGTGCCAAAGCCTCCTCCGCCCCTGGCCGCGCATCAATCACCGCCAGCATATGCCCCAGCCGCCCGTCGCTATAGCGCACCCCGGACAACAAGGCCGCCCGCGCCAAACCCGCAGCCCCGCCCAGCGTAAAAGTCAGCGCATCGCTCAACGCCTCCGGCAGACCCTTTGGCGCGAAAAACTGCGCAGGCGTGGCTTCAACCTCCACCGGAGCGGCCTCCAGCATCTCACAGAGCCAGCGCAAGGCCTCGGGCGGCAACAGCACCTCGGATGGCGCTCCGCTGCCAAAGTTCAGCCCCAAAGACAGACCCTGCCCCAACATTTGCTGCGCGATCAACCGCCCCGGCAGGGCTGCATAGGGCAGCGGGCCACGGCCCATCACCGCCAACCGTTCCTCGGAATCGTAGGCCAGCAGCACCGGCCCATCCGGCAGATCGAACACCCGAGGGTCCACCCGCTCGCCTTCCGCCTCGCGCTCCAGCAGCAAAAACAACGTCGCATCCGCCAGCAGCCGATAGAACCGTAACCCCGCCGCTTCATCGCCCGCCTGCATCGCCGCATAGGCCTGATCGAGACTTTGCATCACATCCTCCGTTTTCCCATCGCTACCGCCACAGCCGCCGCACCGCAACAGCGCAGCAACACATCCAGACTTCCGCCAAATCCCGATTGTGACCCCACTGCCCCGCAGATAGGGAGAGATAAACCCCGCGCTGCCCCGGAATCCCGCTATGTATCGTGTCTCGCCCTTCGTGCGCCATTTCGCCCTCGCCCTCTGCCTTGGCATTTCTGCGGCCACGCTTTGGCTGAATATGGATGCCGCAAGTTACTACGATTTCATCGAAGGACGCATCGCCGATCTGCACGCCCCAGCCTTTGTCCTTGATCGACTGCCCGCCTGGCTGACGCAATGGTCGCTGCAAAGCCCCGCGCTGACCCCCGCCTCGCTGACCTCACACGGGTTGATGGCTTTGTTCATGTTCTTCGTCGGCAAAGAATTGTGGGAGGCGCTGATCCTCGAACGCGGGGCGCTCTCTGGACCGCAATCGCTCGTCCCCCTTGGCGGCGTGATCGGGGCCACGCTTGGCGCTACCCTTGTCTGGATACTCACCGGCGCGCTGATCGAGACCGCCACCGAATCCAGTCTCGCGATCGGCTGGCAAGTGCCGCTCGGCTCGGATGTGGTGCTCGGCTTCGTCTTGGGCCGCCGGGTGTTCGGGCCAAACCACCCCGCGCTGCATGTGCTGCTGCTGGTCACCATCGCCTGCGATGTCCTCGGCCTCATGGTGTTGGGCCTGTCCTACCCCAGCGGCGGTCTGTTCCGCTTGGGTTGGCTCGCGCTGCCCCTGCTTGCCAGCTTCGGCGTCTGGGCGCTCTATGGCCGCCGCCAACGCCTGAACGCCTCCGAGGCCGCCCGCCGCCGGGGCCTGATGCTCTGGCCTTATATCTTGGCCGGAGTCGTCTGCTTCATCGGCGTCGCCTGCGCGGGTCTGCCCCCGGCGCTTGGCCTGCTGCCGGTGATCCCCGCCATCCCGCACGCCGACCGCTCGTTCGGCTTCTTCGCCGAGGCCGAGAATTTCCTGCACGATCCGCTCAACCGCTTGGCCCATCTGCTGGTGCGCCCGCTCGCCCTCGTGCTGTTTCTGTTCGGCCTCACCCGTGGCGGCATCGACCTCTCCGCCTTCGCCCCCACCACCCTGACCACCCTCGCCGCCTTCTGGATCGGCAAACCCTTCGGCTTCCTGCTCGGCTGCTGGCTTGTCGCCAAAATCACCCACCGCACCCTGCCGCAAGGCATCGCTTTGCGCGAACTGCTGCTGATCGCCATGCTTTTGGGCCTAGGCTTCACCGTCCCCGTGCTCGCTCTCGACACCGCTTTGCCCGGCGGCGGCATGGCCGAAGCCGCCCGCCTCGGCCTTGCGCTGTCGCTCTTGGCCGGAGCCTGCGCGCTGATCCTCGCCCGTATCACGCGACGGGCGTGATTAAATCCCGCCCCATCTTGCGCCATTGTCCATGGATGCGACATAATGGTGCCTCAAAGCCGGACTAGACGAATATTAAGCTCTTGTGCGTCAACAAGAACCAAGCGTTAACACTTCTCCCGTAGGGCTGGGGTCACTGGCCGATAACGATATGACAGGCAGGAGGCAGACCCGTCACGGGCAGCCATGATCGCGTTTGAGAATGTCAGTAAGTCCTTTTGGACAGGTAAGTCGCGCAAGGTGATCCTTGACCGCGCCTCGTTCAAGGTTGAGGTCGGCAATTCGCTGGGCATCCTTGCCCGCAACGGCACCGGCAAAACCACCGTCATCAACATGATGGCCGGGCTTGAAAAACCGGACGAGGGCAAAGTCATCCGCACCTCGCGGATCTCTTTCCCGCTCGGCTTCATGGGCGGTATCCTGTCGAAACACACCGCCACCGAAAACGCCCGCTACATCGCGCGGCTTTACGGGCTTGACCCCGACTATGTCGAAAGCTTCTGCCGCTGGCTGTCCAACATCGACGAATATTTCGACCAACCGATTGGCAAATACTCCTCCGGCATGCGCTCACGGTTTTCCTTCGCCTTGATGCTGGCGCTGGAGTTCGACATCTATCTGATCGACGAAGGCATGCCCTCCTCCACCGACGTCGAATTCAACCGCAAAGCCGGGCAAGTGCTGCGCCAGCGCCTGAAAAACGCCACCGTTGTCGTGGTGTCGCACCAGCCCTCGACGCTGGAGAAATTCTGCCGCTCGGCTGCGGTGCTGCGTAATGGCCAGTTGTACATGTTTGAAACTTTAGAAGAGGCGAAGCGGCTTTATGACTACCAAACTTAGTGTTCAGCGCTTCCGCACCCGTCGCCCCGATCCGGTTGAGGCCCCCGCGCCCTTGCCGCTGACCACGGCCGCGCCGAAAGCTGCCGCGCCGCAAGCCGCAGCCGCCAAGCCAGCGCCCCCGGCGCAACCCCGCGTTGGTGATCGGGCCTTCTTTCCCACCGAGGAAGAAGACGGCTTTGCCGGCATGACCTTCCCCACCGCCCAAACCGCACCGAAAAGCGCCCCGGAAGATATCGACACCATCCGGCAAGAGGGGCTGACCGGGCGGCAGCTGCGCATGGCCCGCCGCTTGGCCCAAAAGCACGGCCTGCCCGCCACCTCCGATTTTGACGCGGTGCGCCTGCTGCGCAACGCCGGCATCGACCCGTTCCAAGCCAATTCGGTGCTGGAGCTGGTGTCGTCCAGCGATGGCCCGCCGCAACCGCCCTCAGGCTCGCGCGCGCTGACCCTGACCCCCGGCGGTGATGGCATCCAACTGCCACAAACCATCAAACCGATCCAACTGCCCTCGACCGAAGAACAGATGGAGCGGGCGCATTTCGCCGAAGTCGGCAAAATCCAGCGCGATATCGTCGCACGCCGTCGCAAGAAATCCCTGCTGCTGGCCGCGCGATTGTTCGTGTTTGTCGGCCTGCCCACGATCCTTGCCGCGATTTATTACTACTCTATCGCCACGCCGCTGTATTCCAGCCGCACCGAATTCGTCATCCAGCAGAACGATGCCGCCCCCTCTGGCCTCAGCTCGATGCTGAAAGGCTCGGCGATGGCCACCTCGCAGGATTCGATCACCGTGCAGGGCTATTTGCAAAGCCAAGACGCGATGGAACGCTTGGACCATGACCTTGGCTTTCGCGCGCATTTCTCGGCGCCCTATATGGACCCGCTGCAACGCCTTGCCCCCAATGCCACCCAAGGGGCTGCCTATAAGCTGTACCATAAATTCGTGAAAATTTCTTACGACCCCACCGAAGGCGTGGTGAAGATGGAGGTGATTGCCGCTGATCCGCAGGTCGCCGTCAAATTCTCGCAAGCTTTGCTGGGTTACGCGGAAGAACGCGTTGATCTGATGACCGCGCGGGTGCGCGACGATCAGATGAAGGGCGCGCGCGACAGCTATGATGATGCCGAGGTTAAGTTGAAAGCCGCCAATGAGCGGGTGGTTTCCCTGCAAGAAAAGACCAAGGTTTTGTCGTCCGAGGTCGAAATCAGCCTGATCACCGCGCAGATCGGCCAGTTGGACACGCAGGTCACCACCGAAAAGCTGTCATTGGCGCAGATGGAGGCGAACCAGAATCCCAATCAGGCCCGGATGGAGCCTGTGAAGCGCCGCATCGCCACGCTGGAAGATCAAATAGCGCAACTGCGCGCCAAGCTGACCGAGAATGACATCAACGGCCAGTCGCTCGCCCGCGTGCAATCCGAATTGCTGGTGGCGCAAGCCGAGGTCACAACCCGGCAGTTGATGCTGGCGCAATCGCTGCAAGCCACTGAACTGGCGCGCAATGAAGCCAATCGGCAGACCCGTTACCTGTCCGTCTCGGTCAACCCGGTCGCCGCCGACGAGGCTACCTATCCGCGCGCCTTTGAAAGCACCTTGGTGGTGATGCTGATCCTGATCGGGATTTATCTGATGATCACCATGACGATTGCGATCCTGTATGAACAGGTCACTTCGGGATGAAACAGGTAGCCATCGGCGGCCTTCGTGTCGGCAATGATCAACCGCTGCTGGTGATCGCGGGGCCGTGCCAGCTGGAAAGTCTGGACCACGCCCAGATGATTGCGGGTGTCATGGCAGAGGCTTGTACGGCTGTGGGCGCGCAATATGTCTTCAAAGCCAGCTATGACAAAGCCAACCGCACCTCGCTGTCTGGTCGTCGTGGTATGGGGATGCAGGCGGGCCTAAAGGTGCTGGACGCCGTGCGCGCCTCTGGCATTCCGGTGCTGACCGACATTCATGATATTGCTCAGGCGCGTGAGGCGGCGCAGGTTGTCGATGTCATTCAAATCCCGGCCTTCCTCTGCCGTCAGACCGATCTGTTGCTGGCCGCAGGCGAAACCGGGGCGGTGGTGAACATCAAAAAAGGCCAGTTTCTGGCGCCTTGGGATATGGCCAATGTCGCCGAAAAACTCGCCTCGACCGGCAATGAGCGGATTTTGCTGACCGAGCGCGGCACCAGCTTCGGTTACAACACCCTCGTGACCGACATGCGCAGCCTGCCGATTATGGCTCGCACCGGCTATCCGGTGATCATGGACGCCACCCATGCGGTGCAACAACCCGGCGGCCTTGGCGGCTCCAGCGGCGGCCAGCGCGAATTTGCGCCCGTGATGGCCCGCGCCGCGGTGTCATTGGGCATCGCCGGGGTGTTTATCGAAACCCACGAGGCCCCGGATACCGCCCCCTCCGACGGCCCCAATATGATCCCATTGGATAAGATGGCCGCGCTGATCGCCAGTCTGATGGCGTTTGACCGCTTGGCCAAGACCGATCCTTTGCACGTTTGAAGGGGGGAGGATTGATGCATCAGGAGCGGCGGCCAGCCCCCGCGCCCCCGGGATATTTGAGCAGAGAGGATGACAATTTTAGACAGATTTTAAGGAAAAGTGTTAAAAATCCCTTAACGACGCCCAGTCATCTATATGATATATAACAATAATAAAAGGTCCCGAGTTGGGACCGCCTCAGGCCACCTGCCCCGCAGCCCAGCCCGACGACCAGGCCCATTGAAAATTATAGCCCCCCAGCCAGCCCGTCACATCCACCACCTCGCCGATGAAAAACAACCCCGGCACGGACCGCGCCATCATCGTCCGCCCATCGAGGCCATCCGTATCGACGCCCCCCAAAGTCACCTCCGCCGTCCGATATCCCTCCGACCCGACAGGCCGCAGCCGCCAATCTCGCAGCATCGCCGCCACCCGCTCCAACTCCCCCCACCCCAACTCAGCCAAGGGGGCCGTGATCCCCAAACTCCCCTCAATATGCCGCGCCAGCTTCTCCGGCACGATCCTGCCCAACACCGTCCTCAGCGCCAGCTTGCCTTGCTCCCGCTTGGCCTGCCCGAGTTCCCCTGCGACGTCCCGCCCCGGTGCGAGATCCAGCCGCACCTCATCCCCCTCACGCCAATAGCTCGACGCCTGCAACACCGCAGGCCCCGACAGCCCGCGGTGGGTGAACAGCACCGCCTCGTCAAACCCGGTCTTGCCCACCGAAACCCGCCCCTGCACCGCCACCCCCGCCAGCGGCACCATCCAGTCCAGTTCCTGCGCCGCAAAAGTCAGCGGCACCAAACCGGGGCGAGTCTCCACCAGCCGCAACCCGAAACTCTCGGCGACCTGATAGCCAAACCCGCTCGCCCCCATTTTCGGGATAGACTTGCCCCCGGTCGCCACCACCACCGACGCCGCCCGCACCGCCCCCCGCGCGGTCTCCACCTCAAACCCTACGGAGGCCTGCCGCACCGCCGTCACGCCACAGCCCAACCACAGCGCCACCCCGCTGCGGGCCATATCGCCCAGCAGCATATCCACCACCTGCTTGGCCGAGCCGTCACAAAACAACTGCCCCAAGGTTTTCTCATGCCAAGCGATCCCCGCCGCATCCATCCGGGCGATGAAATCCCACTGGCTGAACCGCTTCAGCGCCGACAAAGCAAAGCGCGGGTTCTGCGAGATGAACCGATCCGGCGCGATGCCAAGATTGGTAAAATTGCACCGCCCCCCACCCGAGATGCGAATCTTCTCGCCAGCAGCCTTGGCATGATCGATCAGCAGCACCCGCCGCCCCCGCCGCCCGGCCTCAATGGCGGCAAACATCCCCGCCGCGCCGGCCCCCAAAACGATGACATCAACCTGTTCCATGCCCCCTCATACGCCGCGAGGCCCGCGCCTGACAACCACATGAAGATTTTCGCGAAAACCCCCTTGCACCCCCCCGACGGCTTCGCTAATAACCGCCGCAGTTGGGGCGTCGCCAAGCGGTAAGGCATCGGTTTTTGGTACCGACATACGGAGGTTCGATCCCTCCCGCCCCAGCCATTCCATTTTTTGTTGTATTATCAACCACTTAGCGGACCCTCGGTTGGCGCAACCGGAACACTTTTCCGGCTCACCCATCCGCTACATCACCCTCTCCATTCTAGCACCACCCCGGACGCATGAAAAACCCGCCACGGCATGAACCGGGCGGGCTGTGGTTGTGTGTTGATCGAGGTCAGGCGCTGTCGGCAAAGCTACGGCGTCGTGTTACCGCCGACGGACAACTCGATCACCTGCGTAGTGACACCCATGTAAGCATAGATGCACCGCGCCAGCCTTCCAGCGCCTTCGTCGCAAGTGATGAATGCATAGCAGCGGGCCGCGTTCTCGATATGGATGCCGTCGCGAAACTGTCCTAGAAAATGCTGCGTTCGGCGTTCAACGGTGCCTTTATGAACGCGCCGATCTCTGACCAGCCCACACATAAACATCATGAAAGCAAGCCCAGCTAGGTCGCCGTCCTTCCTTCCTTCAAGGTTAGCCCAACCGCCTTGCGGAAACTGTGACTGCACCGCGTCCCTTTCCCGATCATCAAGGCAGGAAAGGATAAAAGAAACCGCGTCATGGTCGGGCACCGCGTCAAGCTGTGCATAGTTTTTGGGCAAGCGCGCCTCTAAAGTCGGCCAAGTCTTCATCCACTCATCGCGCGTCTGATCGAACGGCAAATCCATGATAAGCGCAGTCATTTCGGCTTTGGCGACTTTTACGGCGTGCTTTCCCTGCACTCCGATGTGTGGTTCAAAAAGGCCCCAATCGACTTCGCGGCTCACCGAATCCCAAAATGCAGCCATCTCGTCGGCCATACTGCTTTTCAGTTCGTGCGCTTCGGTCGTGCCTAACCAGCCACTGGCAAAATGCCAGACAGTCAGCAGCTTTTCCATGATGCGGCTTGCTTCGTGGGTCACGTCCGGCGCTTCCATTAACAGCCCTTGTGCCTTTCCGAGTGAAAATTCGGTCTGCGGCGCGGAAGCACTCTTAAAAGTCATGAGGTGCACAGGAAGGTCGTCGATGACGCGGACAAATGCTTCAGGCTGTCCAGATGCGCGGCACTCATCGACGTGCGCCATCGAATACGCGAAAACCACGTTCTTACCTTTGGCGTCCTCAAAAATCTTGGTAAGTGCCTTAGAAGCTTGCCTTCCTTCTCGCAGGTGACTGAGGATGTTTTGATCAAGGTATATGACAAGTGGGTCTTGAACGACATTCATCTCGAAACCCGATCCAAAACGCAAACCGCCACGGCGAACCGGGCGGGATGGTCTTGGGTTACATGATCTAAGTCAAGCCTTCGGCATCGGCCCCAGCTTCGCCGTCATCATCTCGTTCTCGATCAGCAACCGCCGGATGCGGTTGAGTGCCGCCAAGTCCTCTGCATCCTTTACCACGTCCAGCGCGCCGATCTGGACAAGTTCGGCGTCCACCTTTGCGATGCTGGTCGTCATCGTAGGATCGGCTTCGGCCTCTGCTTGGATCGTGTCCGGCCAAACACCACCGACTTCGCCAAGCGTGACTCTGATCTGGTTTTCGTATTCGGGATGCTCAGGATCGAGGTCGGCCAAAGCTGCGGCGAGGGCGTCAAAACGTGCGGAAGCGACGAACAACTGTTCGGGCATTTTGGTATCCTTGATTGATGATTTGGGTTGCTGGGGGCGGCATAATGATTCAACTGCCGCCCCCGGCTTTGGCACCGGAGAATGTCGAACGCGCCTTACTTCGTTCGCCATAGAATCAACCTAGTTCGCCCGAATCGACTTTGCAACCCACTGATTTATATTTTTGTCAATGTAAAAATGCAATTCTGTAATAACATTTTTACAGGTCTTAGATCACCGAAGTTTCTGCCTTGGCCGCTGCGCGTTGTGCCGCCTTTTTGACGCGGGCTTTTTCCTTGCGCGCAGCCTGTTCCTCTGGCGTCTCGGGTGATTTCGGCTTGTCTTTCTGCTTTGCTCGGAACTTCACCGCACGCTTGGCGGTCTTGGCGCGGTGGCCTTCCTCGGTCTGAACCGAGACGTATCCGCGCAACTCCCTACCCTCTGCGGCGGCTTTCTGTTCTTCTTTGGCGCGTCTAGCGCGGTTCTTCACCGCCTTCAAAAATAAGAATGCGCGAACCTCGGCCTCGGTCTGACCGTAACGCCAACCAGCGAAGGCTCTGCGATCATCGTCATCGTCGCAGTCATCAAAACTTCTGATTTCGGGGTTAGGGTTCCGTGCGTAATACCGCTTCGCGATAGCCGAAGCCTCCGCGTGGGTCATACTTTCCAGCCACTGATTGCGCACCACGTCCTGCGCGGCCTCCGCCTCCCACTCCTCTGCGCTCCGCGCGTAAAGCTGATCTAGCCTTTCGTCTAGAGTTTGACCTTTTTCTTCGGCGCTCGGATACTGAAAACCGGGATTGCACGGGCAACCCTCTGGCCTGCGCGCATAGAACCCGTTTGCCGGGTCACGCGCCATCAACTTGGCTTGAATGTCAGGACCGGGCTTCATATCTGTTTCTCAACGGTTCGCTTGCAGGTGGCTGTTATCGTGAAGGGCGGGTGTGTCGAGCACCCGCCTTTTCTTATTTCGCCACGGCGCTGATCCAGCCAGCCAGATCGCGCGCAATGCTTGGGGCGAGGATCGCAGGCACGTCAGAGGCGTCCGGCTTCATCTGGATACTGGCACCGGCCCGGAACGCCTCAAGGGTGCCACGCACGGCCTGCGCCATAGGCGAGGCGTTGAACGCGGTGATCTCATCCGCCGACACGCCGAACCGGGGTGCTTTCACCTTGTCGAGGCTGCGCAGGCCAGCGGCGAAGTCGCGGGCGAATTTGGCCTCAAGGGTTGCTGCCCAGTCTTTCGTGCCGATGGAAACAGCATCGCCGGACCGGGTGACAGTGAAGCCGGGAACGTCACGGCTGATCACGCCAGCGTCGATTTGGGTCTGGACAAATTCGGCGATCAGGTCGGCGATCGGCTTGGCGCGGGCTTTCGAGATGGCGCGCAGTTGTTGCATACGTTCGGTCGGGATTCTCAGGATGTCAGACATAGTGGCCTCATGGGTTATACTCATGTTACCGATCTAGGAATCAAAGGTGAATCCCGCAAGGGCTGACCTGAAATTTCATTCGCGGGCCGGAACTTGGCGGTGCGATCCACTCCCCAGAGGTGACGCGCGCCAGCGCGGAACCGAACCGGGACATGATTACCCGCCACCCTGTTTGGGTAGTTTTCCTCTGCCGAAAACAGATGTGTCCCCGTAACGATTTCTCCACTTATATATATACTCTTTATTTTTCTCTTATAGTTTACATTAAAGAGCTTAAATCGTTACGGGGACACATTCACCCTTCCGGCTGGCGAGAAACCCTTCCGGCTGGAAAGAACCCTCTCGGCTGTAAAGGTCATGCTTCCCCCGGCTGGCAGGTGATCACGCCCCGATTCGGCTCTCGCGCTTGCGCGCGATCACCTCGGCATGGGTGGATCATCTGCCGCGTTGCCGGGTGCGGCTCAGCGCTTCGGTTAGGCTTGGCGCTACCGTGGCAAACACGACACGGTGTCGCGTTGTCCGGTTCAGCCTTTCTTGTTCAGCATTGCACCGGGCCGGAACTGGCGAACGATCTCGTCACGGACAACCGCGCGCATGGACATCTCGGTTTCGCGCGCCACCTGCTTGGCGAGATCGTTGTTCTGTTCAGGCGTGCCGCCGCTTGCGGTCACGGTGACAGGCGCGTGGATGGTCACGCTGGGCATGGATGCGCCGCCAGACTTCGCCAGAGAGTCACCAGACCGCCTTGCCGCCCTTTTGGCCACACCGACCGCCCCGCCAGCGTCATACCCTCTCAAAACGCTTGTATGGAGCTGTTCGAGATTGGACACGCCAAGGCGCTGCGTGGCGGCTTTGCTCATAACGAACTCGCCACGATGCACCACCCCGGCGGGTTCAAGCCTGCCGCCGTCGCCAGTGTAGCCACCGCCGGAAAAGCCAAGCAGCCCGCCGATGAAACCCATGAAAGAACCCGCACCAGCGCCCTCAAACATCGCCATCAGCTTTTTCTGCGCTGCCACTTTCAGCATCTGCAACAGCAGACCTTTCAGGGCTTCGCCCGCAGTCATGCTGCCATCGGCCATACCCATGAAAATGTCGGTCAGGGCTTGCGCGCCCTTGGCCCCGGCCTGTTCAATCTGTTGCAGCTTGTCGGTGGCGGTTTCGGCGTTCTGGCCTGCGGTCGCGTAGGCACCCGCAAGCTGATCAATTTGGGCCTCAAGTTCGGGCGTGATCTGCTTTCCGGCTTGCTGCGCAGCGGTCAGCAGTTCGGCCTTCTGGCGGGCGAACTCCAGCGCGTCGCCATACTGTTTGCCGCCAGCCGCCACCGCCAGCATCACCACGGCCTCACGCTCAAGCGCCGCCGTCTCTGCTTGGATCGAGGCCAGTGCCTTGCCGAAGTCATCCTCTTTGGCCGCACCACCACCACCGCGACCACCAGCCGCCTTTGGTGCATCGGGAACGCCGAAGTCGGGGTCGTTCGGCGCGCGGCGTGGCTTGACGCTGGTTGTCGGTGCCAGCGGCGAACCGGGTTCTGGCGGTAACAGATCACCGCCAGCGGTAAGCGGCGTTCCGGTGTCCATGAGGGCGATGCCGGCAACAGCATCGCGGGCAGCTTTGGCGGCACCGGGCAGCAGGCCGATCCATTCAAGCAGGCTGGAAACCTGCCCGATGACGCCAGCAAGGCGCGCTTGATCAAGTTCACCCATTGCGGTCAGGGTGTCTTGTGCCTCTGCCACAACGTCGCGCAGCTTGGCCGCGTATTGTTCGCCACTGATCACGCCGCCGTCAAATTCACGGGCTGCATCGCCGATCTTGGTTGCAAGGCCAGTCAGTGCCTGCGCACCCGCTTCATTGCCAACACCGCGTAGCATATTCGAGGCATCCGACAGCGCCGGGACAAGCAACCGGGCTTCGGTCGCCAGATCACCATACTCGATCTTGAGGGACTCGATCTGTTCAAGCGCGTCTTGCGGCACCTCGGGCAGATCACCCAAGGCATCCGAGGTGCCTTTCCCGACAAGGCGGGTCGCTTCCTCGGGCTTGAACGACAGCTTCTCTTTCTCGCGATCAATCAGGCCGAAAAAGTAGCCTGCTTCTACTACGCCCGTCCGCCAGACGTTTGCCAGCCGGGTTTCAACCTCGGAAAACTTGGCGTCAAGTTCGCCTGCTTTTTTCACCGCGCCTTCGTCAAGCACCAGCCCGAGATCGCGGGCGCGGGCGATCTGTGCGGTGATGCCAGCCGCGCCACGGTCCAGCAACTGCACAAATTGTTCGCCACCTGTGCCGCCGAAAAGTTCATCCGAGATACGGATTTGCGCTGCCTTGTCCAAGCCTTCCATGCGCTGCATGATTTCAAGCATCAACGCCGAAGGGTCTTTCAACTTTTCTTTCAGATCGGCTGCATCAAAGCCAAGCCGCTTGAACGCCTCGGCGGCGCTGCCGCTGCCCGTCTGGATAAATTCGTCGGCGCGCAAAGACAGTTCCTTGAAGCCGTCGGTCAGGGCGTCAATGCCGATGCGGTTCTGATCAGCGACATACTTCCACTCTTGGAAGGCTTCGACGTTCACGCCTGCCCGTTTTGCAGTGTCACCGATCTCGGCCATGCCGCGCACGATCTGGCGGGTGTTAGCAACAGCGTCGGCAACGCTTAGGGCGGCGATTGCAGGAAGCGCTATCTTCGGCAAGGCGATTCCCTTGAACGCCTTCGCCATGCGACCACCAGCCGACTCATAGGATTTCGCCATCGCGTCGGCAGATTTTTTGCTGTTGCGTTGAATGTCGGTCGAGAATTTGCGCTGCGAGGCGTTGGCCTTTTTGAACGCCTTTTCAAGCTGATCAATGCGGGCTTCAACGGGAACGATAAGGCCGGGAAGATTTACGTCGGTCATGGCGGTAACTCCTTAGAAGGTAAGCAGGCTTGCGCCGGGTGCGTTGTAAGATGATTGGTTGCTTTCGCCCGCTGCGAGGCGTCCGACAGCCATCGAAGCAGCCACAGCCCCGTCGATATGCCCGTGTTGGGGGTCGGCTTTCGCCAGCCTGATCAGCCCCGTGTCGTTCACGACAGCCGCAACACCTGCGAAGTGGTTGCGCAACACCGGGTTGCCATCGTGGCGGATCAAGCGACCATTCACGGCGCGGATAAGTTCGCCGTTCGCTGGCCCCATCGTGGCGAGTCCTTGCCGAACCTCCACCATGTTGATGCCGTCATTCAGCAAGTCGGTAGCGGCAACGCGGAACTTCCAAGGGTCATAGCCCACTTCCTCCACCATATGCCGCGCGCAGATTTCCTTGATTTTGGCTTGAACGGCCTGCTGCGTCACCACCGGGCCGGGAACTTCGATCACCAGACCGTCTGCAATCCACTGGCGATAGGGTGCATCTTCCAGCCGTTCGCGGTCTTCCAGACCTTCACCCTGCACAAAAAACCAAGGTTTAAGCGTAACCTGCCCGTCTGGATGCCGCCACGCTGCAACCACCGCGGCAAGGTCGCCTGATTGCGCATAATCCACGCCCAGATAGCAGGGCAGTTCCTCTAGGTCGGCTTCGTCGTCGGCAAAGCAGCGGGCGTCATATTCACCGAAGTTGAACAGCGGCGTGGTGCTATGCCCCATCCAGCGGCAAAGGTGATCTTGCTGAAAGTCATACATCGCAGACAGATCGGTTTCGGCGCGCTTAGCGTCGATACGCATAGCGTCAAGGTCTTGAAAGCCGAAGGCCAAGCCGGGGTTGCAGCGGTGCCAAACTGCCTCATCAGTCCAGTCGTCGCCTTCCTGCATCTCAAACAGCACGGGCAGGAAAGCCGGGTCGTCGATTTCACCCAAGGCAACTTTGCGGGCGTAGCGGTAGCGCTCTGCCGCCAGACCCTCATGGCCCCGGCCTGCGGTTGTTGCCACCACCAACATGCCGTTGGCGTCTTTGCGCTTCAGCAGGCCAGTGCGCAGCGCCTTCCACAGTTCGCGCCCCGATGATGCCCAAGCGTGGATTTCATCCACCAGAACAAACGTGGGTGTCATGCCGTTTTGTGCTTTGCCGTCCGACGAAACCGCCTTCAATGTCGAGCCGTCGAGGGTGCTGTGGATCGAGTTTGGCGCGTTTTTGGCCGCGTAAATCTTGGATACGGCGCTCAAGTGTCGGCCTGCCGCAACAAGATCGGCGGCTTCCTGAAAGCCGATGCCTGCCTGATCACGGTTGCAGGCGGCAAAAATGATCTGCCCGCGCGGCACTTTTTCCGGCCCGTAAAGGTGCAAAATCGCCATCGCGGCGGCAAGGCTGGTCTTGCGGTTTCCGCGCCCGATCAGAAAGAAAACGTCTTTGACGATGCGCCTGCCGTCCGGGTGGCGCGGGCCGTAGATGCGCCGGATGATGCGCTCTTGCCACGGTGTCAGGTTCAGCGCGTTCTTGGGTGCCGTGCTGGCAGGGTGGCGCAAGCGGCGCAAAAATTGCACCGCTTCCTCTCCATAACCGAAGGGGTCAGGGATCGGGCTGTTGTCGAAAATCCACTCTGGATAGGTGCTTTTGGTCATCGCCCACGCCCTACCGCCAGAGGGTTGTCGGCGTCATCGTCTGCATCGGCGGCGTTACCGATGCGGGCGCGGCTTGTGGGTGTCAGGCCATACTCGGCTGCAAGCTGGCGGGCAGTCTGCGCAGCACGATTGAGAACGCCGAACAACTTGGCGTCGATAACACCGCCAGCGGTTTGCCGTTCTGTCTCGATTTGCCGGATGATGCCGATGCAGGTGACGTAGTTTTCCACGCCCGCCAGATCGGCGCGGGTGATGATCTGCCGCGCGATCAGTTGCGGCATGATGCGCTTCCACTCAGCCTTCGCCTGCACAGACAGCCACGACGGCACGGGCGGCGCTTTGGTCAGGGCGTCATCATCGGCGGACAGCGCGGGTTTTATGCCTCTAAGGTGAATACTCACGGTGCCACCCCTACGGCGCGCAGCTTCCAACCGTCGCGCCGCCCAATCTCTGTGATCGCTTTCAGGTCGTAGCTGCGGCCTTCAAACAGGATGCGGTCGCCTGTGGTGATCGGCGTCGGGTGCCAGCGCACCACAAACACCAGAGTCTCGGCCTCTGCTTGCCCGAAGCCTGTGGCGATTTCATCCGCGTTCTGTTCACGCACCTCGGCCCGAACGGTCAACAAATTCGTCCAGGTGATTGCCGGGACTCTGCCCGGTTGCGCGGTTTCAACGGCGCGTTGCACGGTGATGATGCGGTTCAGTTTGCCAGCTTCCATGATCAGAACCCCCACCGGATGACAGCCTCAAGGCTCATAACGCCGTGGGTGTAGGCGAGGTCGGGCTGTGGGTCGCGCAGCCAGATCGTGCGCGGCTTGGCGTATTCATCCACGGCAAAGCCAGCACCAGCCGGGGCGTCGATCAGCGCGTTCAACACCGCCATGCCGATGGCTTTTGCGGTCTCGGCACCGTCTTCAATCGCCCAGATATGCAGATCGAGAAACACCCGCGCGACGTGCTGCGATACGGGTGCGCGGCCAAGATATTCGGTCTGCGCACCCGCAAGGATGATGCAGGGGGTTTTATCGGGCCGGGTTGAACCTGCCCGAATATGCGCAACAGGCACCAGCGCAAGCACCTCTGGCGAGGCCACAAGCGTGGCTGCAACTGCATCTTGGAAGGCCAGTGTGGGTTCAAGCATCGGATGCACCCCCGGCTTTTGCGGCCGCACGGATGGCAGCACCCACGGCGCGGCCGATGCGGGCTTTGAACTTGGCGCGCGTCAGGCGTTCGGCCGGACGCATAAACGGCTGCGCTTCATGGTTCACGGTGCCGAACTCTTGCAGGTGCCCGTGGCGCATATCGGGATTTCCGACCGTCACCAGCGCCTGATTTTCGGCGGCGTTGCGCTTGCCACCACCAGCGGCATAGGGCGGCGTGGTGCCACCGGGCGGCGTGACTGCAATCGAGGCAATCAAGTCGCCTTCGTCTTGCGGTGCCAGCGCCTTCATTGTGGCGGCAAGATCTTCGGCACCTTGCACCAGCGCGGGGCGAACATGCGCCACGATTTCAGCCGGGATGGCCTCTAGGCGCTTCGCCAGCGCGCGGGATTGTGCAGCAAGGTCAAATGATTGCGAAGCCATCTTACACCACCCACTTACGGTAGGCTTGCAGCAAGTCATGCACGCCGAACGGGATCATATAGGCGTTGCCACCGACCACGGCAGCTTCGCGGATTTCATACCAAAAACTCGCCAGCATAAGGACTGCTTGCGTGATGGCGGCAGGTGCCGGGTCGTCAATCGGGCCGCCGATGTAGCTTGCGCAGTAACCTTCGGCGGCTTCGAGTTTGTGCTGCAACAGGGTGTCATCGAGATCGTGTTCGATATTCAACTGCGATTTCAGCAGGCTAAGAGGTGTAAGTGATGTCATGGTTTAACCTGCTCTGTGGCTGAAAAACTTATTTCGGGTGTCTCTTGTAAGAGCCTCCCCCCGCCGGTCCCCTGATACCCGGCAAAGTCGCTGACCACCCCCGGCTGCACTGGTGCGTCTGCCGTCTGCCGTGCGTCTGGTGCCAAGGCACGTTCTGGGGTCCAGCCGCGTGCAAGCCGCTGTAGGATCAGCGCGCGGGATATTCCCGTTCGCTTTGACCAATCGGCAGCAAGCAGGGTTTCGCCGTTGTGGGTGATCTGCTTCGGTGCGGATGACGTGCTATCGGTCACAACTTGCTTTGGCCCGGTGATGGCTTCGGCCTCTGACCACCCCAAGGCGAGGCGGCTGTAAATCTTGAACGCCGGGATGCCTGCGCGTTTTGCCCATTGTTGGATCGTCAGGGTTTCGCCGTTGTGGGCGATTGCGCTGGTGTCGATGGTGCGCTTGACGGGTGGCTTGACGGTGCGCTTCATGCTCTGCGCTCCATCTTCTGTTTGTCACTGTTGTGGCAACGTGCGCAAAGCGACTGCCAGTTGCGCCAATCCCAGAACAGGGTTTGGTCGCCACCGTGCGGCTTGATGTGATCCACCACGGTTGCCGCCTTGCCGCACATCACGCACCATGAATGATGGAACAGCCACTCTAGGCGGGCCTGTTCCCACTTGCGGCTGTAGCCACGCTGGCGGGCTGTGGGGCGCTTGGCGTCAAACCGGGCGTTGCGGGCGCGGGTGGCGGCGATCTGGCACGCGCAGCGGGTGCCGTGCGCGACTGTCTTGCCGCATTGGCAAAGGTGTGGGGGTCGTGGCATGGCGGGCCTCATTGCATCATGCGCAGGGCTTCGAGGCCCGTGCGGTCAAAGTCGGGATCGAGGCCAGCGGCGATATTGGCTTCGCGCTGTGCATCGGTTTGGGTGGTGTCATCCTTGTCGGCTGCGGTGCCGTTGATGGCCTCTAGGCGGGCGATATGCCCGGTCAGGGCTTCGGTGATCTCTGCCGGGGTTGCGGCCCAAGTTTCAGAGGGCGTCCAGCCAAGCCAGCCCGTGCCGATGCGGTAAAGGTCTGCGAAGGCGTCTGCCCACGACAGGGTTTTGCCTTTGGGCTTGGCGCTGGTGGTGTCGGTTGCGGGTGTGGGCAGGAAAGCCGCCAGCAGACTCGATAGCGGGCCTGTGACAGCGTGCTTGTAGGTTTGCAGGGGTTCGGTGCTGATCGAGGCAAGAAAGCGCTGTGCGGCGCTGTGATCGGTTGTGGCGATCTCAATCATGGTGCGGATGGTGGCGGTGTCGAACTGATCAAGTTTGGTGATCAGCGGGCCGAAGCCATCATGCAGGCGCTCAAGGCGAAGTGCTGACCGCAAAGACGCGCGCAGCCGCACGGTGTTGCCACCGTGCGAAAGCGTGAACTCTGTCTCTGCGGCCAGCGGGTTCATGACTTATGCTGCCAACGACAGCTTGGACAGGGCTTCGCCCATGATCACGCGACCACCGACACGGCGGCGGGCCACCAGCTTCACCAGACCGTTCGCTGCCCCGGTAAGATCATCACGCACGATCTCAAAGCCGATGCGATCTGCAACGACATAGCCGGATGCGAAGTCACCGAAGATGATCGGCGATGCGGCGGCGATGGCGTTCGGCATATCAACCGACTCATAGACCGGACGGCCAAGCAGGGTTGGCGGCTGGCCTACTGCGATACCGCTCTGCCAGAGGAAAGAGCCTTGGGTGTCTTGCAGCTTGCGGATACGCGCCATCGTTGCGCGGTTCATCAGCCAAGCGCCGTTGGCGGAATAGACGCTCTTGACGCTGTAGAACAGATCAATCAGCGCGTTCGCGGTCAAAGCCGCGACGTTTGGGATACTGGTGTTCTGCACTTCCGCAGAGGTCAGGACGCCTTCGGCCTGACTGGTGCCGTTGCCGTTCACAAACCACGCGGCCTCTTTTTGACCGAAGCGGCGCGCGACGTGGTTGGACAGGTAGGCCGAAAGGTCGATCTGTGCATCTTCAAGCAAGGTTTTCGTGATCGGCAAGATCACCGCCATCTCATGCGGTTTCAGGTCGATCTGTTCAAAGGTCGGTTCGCTTTCGGGCCGGGTGCTGGTTTCGTCAACGTCGCCCACGGTGATCTCGTTCACCAGCCGGGGAAGTTGCAGCAGCGGGCCGGACATGGCGAGGGTTTGCGCCAGCGTGCGGACGGGCGAGAACTCTGCCGCTTTTTCGAGGATGGTCGAGGCGACAGTCTCAGGGGCGAGGATGCCACCAGTCGAGGGCGTGCCAACGGCCAGCGCCTTCACTTCGGTCGCATCACCAGTGCGCAGGAAGCCTGCGAACGCCTTCTTTTCGGTCTGATCATCGGCACCGTAGATCACCGATGCGTTGTTGCCGCGCGGGCGGTTGCTTTTGGCCTCAAGCTGATCGAGGCGCGCTTTCATGGCGTCGAACGCTTTGGTGTCGAACTGCGGCGCGTTGGCCGGGGTTTGGGTATCATCAGGGTTCATGGTGTTTTCCTCTGTGGTGTTGGCCGTGTCTGCGGCTTTGATGGAAGTGATCTGCGCGCCGGGATGGGACGGGATGGCGACAACGCTGATTTCGTGAAGATCGAGGGCGGTGATGGTGCGACCGCGTGGGCGCGGGCTGGCGGCTTTCGTGACAAACCCGATAGACAGGCCGGAAACAGCACCAGCGCGGATCATGGCGCGAACCTCTGCGGCGCGGGCCACGTCATCCACCAGCAAGCGGCCTTTGACGGTCAGACCTTCCGGGGTTTCAGTGATCTCGTTCCACACGCCGATCACCTGTGCCTGATCATGCGCAAACAGCATCGGCAGCGAGGCCGGGGCGGTGAACGCGCCTTTGGTGATCACGTCGCCTACCCGGTCAGGGGTGCCGAACGGCCAAGCGGTGCCTGTGATCTCGCCTGCGTCGGTAACGGCGAACGCCGCCTTGAACTCTAAACGGTCGGTCATGCTGGCACCCGCAAGGCTGCGGCCAGATCGCCAGAGGCTGCGGCTTCGGCAAGCTGCGCGTCGTCGGCAACGCCAGACCACCGCGCATCCAAAATGCTCAGCGCCAGCGCGACAAGTTCGCCCAGCGGGCGGTTTGTGGCGTAGGCATCCACCTTGCGCAGCGAGTATTCGGGGCTGGCACCACCGCCGATCATCCCAAGCCGGATGATCTCGCGCAGGGTGTCTGCGGTGAACTGGCCTGCAATGAAGTCAGCATAAAGCGCGCCGATACCCCGGCCTGTGATATGCTCAAGTTCGGTCAGCATGGGGTCGGTCAGACAAAAGGTGTAGTCGGTCGTTCCAAAGAACCCCCGATGTGAGATTTTATCAGGCATCTTGAGATTCCTTTTTAGCGGCGTCATTCGCGCCCGTGGTGGTGTAGGGGTTTTGAAGGGTGTCGCCTTCGGCATGGGCGGGCAGGTTCAAACCACCGCGAACCTCATTGGCCGTCATTGCGCCCATAGATCGGAATTGGCCGTATGCCGTGGCGCGTTCTGCGAGTTTTACCGTGGACAGGTCTTCGGTGATAAACTCGACATAATAAGCGCGCCGTTCCTCTGGTGTCAGCAACACGCGCGCATAAGCAGCCTGCCACTTATTAAGCCACGGTCGCAGGGTGGTCTGGATAAATTGCCGCTGCATTTCTTCGGCGTTGGACCATGTGCTGCGCGACAATTCAAAAAGCATTGTTGGCGGCACTCTAAAAATGCGGGCGACTTCGTGGATTTGCTCAAGGCGGTTTTCACTGAATTGCGCATCGGTCAGCGTCATGGTGATTTGCTGATAGGCCATGCCTTCATCAAGCAAAGCCACGCCGCCAGATTTCGGGCCGGAGTGGGTGTCGGTCCAAGCCTTTTTCAGCTTCACTTTAGCTTCGTCACCCACGGTCTTAGGGGCCGTGATGATGCCGCCGGGGCTGGCACCGTTCGCAAGCAGCTTGGCGAGGTGGCTGGAAAGCGCTGCCGCCGTAGCGAGGGCTTCACGGCCAAGGCTGATCGGGGATGCGTCGAAAAACGGCTGGATATGCAGGATTTCGGTATAGGCATAACGCACTGTGCCGCCTGTCGTGTTCAACAAGTAGAACGGTTCGCCGTATTCATCATGCTTGAATTGCACGCTGGCGGGATCGAGGCGGTGAAGCTCTAGCGGGGTGCCATCAGTGGCGCGGACAGCGACGGCATAGCCTGCACCGTGCAACAGCGCGTCTGCGGTCAGGGTCGTGCGCAGGGCTTCGGAAGAGGTCCACGGGTTCGCTTCGTCGTGGATCAGGTGATAGGCGGGATGATCCTTGGCGGTGGCCTTGGTTTCGCGCTCAAACAGCTTTACGGGAAGGGTGCCAGCGGTTTCAGAAATTAACGCGACTGCACAAGCGACGGCTGGAATACGCATCGCACCCGCTGCGCTAAAAGACAGGCCACCGATATTCGAGATACCGCCGAAAACGGAAAAGGCTTCATCGTCTGAAAGTGAAAAGGATTTGACCTCTGGCTTAAAGCCAAACGCCGATTTTACGGTGTCGAGTAATCCAGCCATCGGCGTTTATCCTGTGAAGCATCTTCATAGGATCAATGTAGAGTCAGCCGAATCAGTTGTAAGGGGTTTGCGTTATTTTATTTTGTCAAGCACTAAATGATCGAGATTTAGACCGGGATATTGAATTGCATTCACCAGTTCCACGCGCTGTTCAAGCATCCCTTGAGGCATAATGCCGTATCGGCCCGTCATAGATTTTTCAGTATGTCCTAAAATAAAGCCGAACTGCTGATCGAGAAAACCACCACGCCGCAACGCATCTGCCGCACCATGCCGGAATGAGTAAAGCGAAAGCCCCCTGCCCGCTTTCAGACCGATCCTTGTCAGATAGCGCCCGAACTCGCGCGACAGATCAGCCATCATCTGCCCGCGCAGGTTTCGCACCGCACCGGGGAACAGTGCCGTGCCACCCTCTTGCACCCGGCCTTCGTGGTAGGTGATGAAACCTAGCCTGATCAGTTCCGGGTGAACCGGGATCACCCGCATTGACCCCTCGGTTTTCACCGACTTGCCTTCGGCGGTTTCGTCGCCTTCGGTGGTGACGTGCATAATCCAGTGGCCGTGTTGCTGCCGAACGTCATTCACGGCAAGCTGACCTATCTCTGCGGGCCGCGCGCCAGAGAACAGCATGATCAGCGGCACCCAGAACCGATGATCACGGATCAGCAAGTTGCCGGGTTTGGCGATCTTGCGCCATTCATCATCGCTCTGGCATCCGGCAAACCACGGCGAAGCGAACAGCGCCTTAAGCTGATCGGTGTTGAACGGCAGCGTGGGGGTCTTTGTCTCTTTCTTGAGTGCCAGCCCCAGCGTGGCGTTCTCGTTCACATAGCCATTGTCCACCGCCCACGACAGAAACGCGCCAAGGCTAGACAGATAGCGGTTCACGGTGCGGTCCGCGATGATCGGCTTGCCCACCTTCTCGTTCGCCTTGACGATCTGCGAGATATTCATGCCAGCGAACACGTTGGTTTCGGTCGCCTTGACCGGGTATTTCACAAGCAACTGCTTCCAGTTTCGCACTTCGACTTTGCTGATCGAGGCGACGGGAAAGCTGGCACCCACCAGTTCAACGAACGTGCCGATGTCGCGGCGCATCTGGTGAAGGCGGTCTTGTGCAACGCCACTTGGGTTCTCTCTGGCGAAAATGTCAAAAAGTTCCATGATCGTCTCACCCGGCTTCGCAGACGCGCGGCGCTGCCCGCTGGCGGGCCGCACAAGCTGATCACGGGGTTCGCCGGAGTAGTCACCAGCATCGCGCTCTAGAGCGTGTCGCGTTTAATTGGTTCTGTATCCTGCGGCCTTGAAGAAGTTGTAG
>CAYLYV010000050.1:0-28517 GCA_964387655.1 uncultured Cypionkella sp.
CCCGGTGGCGGGACGTGGCGACTGGGCTCCGGCATGCGCCCTCAGAAGGCGACATGATCAAACTGACCCACGAGATGCAGAACGTCGCCACCGTCACGCAAGCCGACGTGAAGCAATCCAACGGCGTCATCCACGTCATCGACACCGTCATGCTGCCGAAGTCGTAAACACTGCAAAAAACGGCGGGCAAGCACTCAGCACATCCGCCGTTTACCAAGCAACACAGGTCGGCCTGTCCAAAGTCCCCACTTAGTCCGGCCAGTGGAAGGGTCTTGCAGCGCAATCTGCAAGACCCTTTGCGTTTGCCGCCAGCTTGGCTAGTCTGAGGCCATTAAGCTGTGCCATTTCCAAGGATTCTGTGATGCGACGTTTCCCAATGCTGCGCGCTATTGCGTTGTTTTTGCTGTGCCTTCCCGCCCTCGCCGCAGCCGATGGCCGCACCATCATCGTGCTGGATGCTTCAGGCTCGATGTGGGGCCAGATCGACGGCAAACCCAAACTTGAAATCGCGCGTGAGGCTTTGGGCGAAGTGCTGAAAACCATTCCTGCCGACACCGAACTTGGCCTGATCGCCTACGGCCACCGCTCGAAGGGATCATGCGACGATATTGAAACGCTGGTCGCCCCCGCCAAAGGCGCCGCCGCCGCCATCGCCGAGGCCGCAGCCAAGATGCAATTCTTGGGCAAAACCCCGTTGACCGAAGCGGTGCGCCGCGCCGCTGCCGAGTTGCGCTCCACCGAGGAAAAAGCCACCGTGGTGCTGATCACCGATGGCATTGAAACTTGCCAAGGCGACCCCTGCGCTTTGGCGCAAGAACTCGAATCCTCTGGTGTCGATTTCACCGCGCATGTGGTGGGCTTTGGTCTGACCAAGGAAGAAGGCAAACAAGTCGCCTGCCTCGCCGAAGACACCGGCGGTCAATACATCACCGCCGATGATCTCGACAGCCTGACGGTGGCGCTGCAAGCCACGGTGATCTCCGCCCCGGAGCCACAGCCTGCCCCTGAACCGGCACCAGCCCCCGAACCCGCAAAACCCGCGCAGTTGGACATCAACTTCGCCCCCAAGGCGCTGCTTGCCCCCGGTATCGCCAAACCGGAAGACAATTCGCAAATCAGCTGGGAACTCTATGCGATCAACCCCGATGGCACCACGGGCGAGCGTGTCACCACCGAATACAATGATTTCAAAGGCTTTATCGAGCCGGGCACGTACCGCCTGATCACCACGCTCGACGCGGCCCAAACCAGCACCGACCTCACCTTGACCGCCGACACCCTCAGCACGCCGGAAATCGTGCTGAACGCCGCCCGCGTCATCCTGCACCCGAAAGGCACCGCAGATGGTGAACTTGAATCCGATGCCAGCCTGAAATTCACCACCGCCTCGGGCGTCGACACCACGTTCTATGGCGACACCCGCGTCTATCTGCCCGCAGGCGAGGTGACGCTGACCGCAGGTTTGGGTCTTGCCAGCCAGAGCGAAACCCTCAGCCTCACCCCCGGCGAGTTGCTGGAAAAGGATGAAATCATCCAGGTCGGCCTCGCCGCGATTGAGGGTTATTATGTCGAAGGCATGTTGATCGAGGGCAACACGCATCAGATCAGCATCCGTTCGGCCAAGAAAAGCATCGACGGCAGCCGTGAAAATCTGACGACAACTTATGGCACCGGCACCCAAACCAAACTCTCGCCCGGTGATTACATCGCCTATGTCGAACTGGGTGCGGCAAGCGCCGAAGTGCCGTTCAGCATCAAAGCCGGCGAGCGGACCGATGTGGCGGTGATCCTGGACGCGGGCGTTCTGGCCTACACCGCCCCCGGGGCGACCGAAGTGCAGATTTTCTCCGCCAAGAAAGACATCAATGGCAACCGAAAATCGGTGTTCCATAACTACAACGCCGAAGATCAAACCACCCTGCCCGGCGGCGACTACAGCATCGTCACCACCAAAGACGGCACCGAGACCGAAACCGCCGCCACGGTGAAGCCCGGCGAGCGCACCGAGATCACCGTGCCATAAACCAACCGCGCGCCTGCGCCAAACCATCTTGACGCGGGCGCGCGGCTGGCATACCTCAGGCAGCATCGCGGGTGTAGCTCAATGGCAGAGCAGCAGCTTCCCAAGCTGAATACGAGGGTTCGATTCCCTTCACCCGCTCCAAAATCCTCATAAATACGTAAGTGATTTCAACGGCTTGCTGCCCGCTTGCAGCGCATGGCCAATGTTGGATGCCAGAGCAAACAGGCATTGCGGGGCACTCTGGGCCATCGCGTCCCATAAGAAGTCCCGTAGAAATCAACAAAAATGGCGGCCCCGCAAGAGACCGCCACATTCAGTCTGCAACACCAAACCTCAAAACAGCAGTTTGTAGGTGTTGCCGCGCGTATCCGTCGCCGTGCCCGTGCCGCTGGTGGTGCTCGATCCCATCACAAACGTGCCTTGCACGCGGGTGCCGTCTTTGCATACGGCGTAAATCTCGCCAGTGTTGATGCCGCCCACCGATTCAATGCTGTTGTCATACTTGCCACCCGGGCCGCGCAGGGTCAGCGAGACGCCGCGGGTTTTTGACACCACTTTCGGCGCAAGCGCCGACCATGTGCCGCTGCATTTGGTCTTGTCGGGCAGCTTGAAGGTCAAAGCGCCAGAGGTGCCCGCCGTGGTCTCCGCCGTGGCATGGATCACCGGCGGTGGCGTCTGCAAGGCGAAGGGTCCGGCGGTGGGATAAAGTTGCATGTCGCTGCTAGAGCCGCAGGCGGTCAGGGCGAGCGTTGCGATCAGGCCAAGGGTGCGCAAGGACATGGGCTTTCCTTTCAGGTCAACGGAGGATCCGGCTTGCGCCGTCCTAAGCCATCCCGCGCGCCCACGCAACGCACCCCGCCAGACTTCACCGCGATTTGCACGCCTTACTGCATCGCGAAAAACCGCGCGGTCGCAACGGCGACATAGCAGAGCGCAACCCTTCCCCTTCCCTGCACTCTGCGGTAGCAATCAGCAGCTTTCAGGAAAGGAAACACCATGAGCGAGATCAAACGTATCGGCGTAGGCGCGCGAATGTCCGAGGCTGTGGCCTATAACGGCATCGTCTGGCTGGCGGGCCAAGTCGGCACCCCCGGCGCCTCGGTGACGCAGCAGACCAAGGATTGCCTCGCCGAAGTGGACCGGATTCTGGCCGAAGCGGGCACCGACAAAACCCGAATCCTGTCGGTGCAAATCTGGCTGGCCGATATCTCGACCTTTGGCGAGATGAACGCGGTTTGGGACGCTTGGGTGCCCGCAGGCCACACCCCGGCGCGCGCCACGGGCGAAGCGAAACTGGCAACACCGGAGTATCTGGTGGAAGTCATCGTCACCGCCGCGCTGAACTGAAAACTAAGGGGGGCATTCAGCCCCCCTCGCCTTATCAGGCCGACCCCCTGAGAATATTTGCGCACAGAGGATGACCTAAGAGCGCAGATAGTCCACCAAAGCCTGTGTCGAGCCATCCTTGCCACTGGCATCGCCGCCCTCAAGGATCGGCTGCAAGGCCAAAGCCAGTTCCTTGCCCAACTCGACCCCCCACTGGTCGAACGAGTTCAGCCCCAAAATCACGCCTTCCACGAACACCCGGTGTTCATAAAGCGCGATGATCTGCCCCAGCACGAACGGCGTCAATTTCGGATAAACCAGCGTGGTCGAAGGCCGATTGCCGGGGAACACCCGATGCCGCGCCTGCCGCTCCAGTTCTTCGCCAACAGCCCCCTTCATCTGCATGATCGCGCGGGCTTCATTCAACGAGCGTCCCCGCATCAGGGCTTCGGATTGCGCGAGGCAATTCGACACCAGCAGCAAATGCTGGTGCGCCAGATCCGGTTCGTGTCCCAGCTTGGCAACCATGAATTCACAGGGCACAACGCGGGTGCCCTGATGGATCAGCTGATAGAAGGCATGCTGGCCATTGGTGCCGGGTTCACCCCAGACCACAGGGCCGGAATGGGTGGGCAGGTCCGATCCATCCATTGCCACCGACTTGCCGTTGCTTTCCATCTCCAACTGCTGAAGATACGCGGGTAAGCGGCTAAGCCGTTGATCATAGGGCAGAACAGCGCGGCTTGTATAGCCGCAAATCTGGTTGTGCCAGATGCCCACCAGTGCCAACAGCACCGGCATATTCTGCGCAAAAGGGGCTGCCACGAAATGCTCATCCATCGCACGCGCGCCGGCGAGGAAATCTTCAAACGCCTCAGGCCCAATCGCCATCATCACGGCAAGGCCAATCGGCCCCCAGACCGAATAGCGTCCCCCGACCCAGTCTTCAAAGCCAAACACCCGCGCAGAATCAATGCCAAACGCCGCGGTCTTATCTGCCGCCGTGGACACGGCTGCGAACTGCGCCGCAGGGATTTTCACCTTTGTTGCCATCCAAGCCCGCGCGGTTTCCGCGTTGGTCATCGTCTCAATCGTGGTGAAGGTCTTTGAGGCCACGATCACCAACGTGGTTTCCGGGTTCAACCCCTTCAACACATCCGCAATATGCGCACCATCAACGTTGCTGACATAATGCAGCCGTGGCCCATCGTGGTAAGGCGCCAGCGCCAGCGTCACCATCGCCGGACCAAGATCAGAGCCGCCGATGCCAATATTCACCACATCGGTGATTTTGCCGCCTTGGCCGGTAAACTTGCCCGTCCGCACTTCGCGGGTGAAAATTGCCATCCGCGCCTTGGTTTTGCGGATCTCCGGCATCACATCCACGCCGTCGCACATCACCTTATCTTCAATGCCGCCGCGCAACGCGGTGTGCAAAACAGCGCGGCCCTCGGTGACGTTGATCTTCTCACCGCCAAACATCGCCGCGCGCTTTTCTGCCACGCCGGAAACCTCGGCCAGCGTCAGCAGCATCGCCTTGGCTTGCTCATCGATATTGGTCTTCGAATAATCCAGCCGCGCGCCATCGGCATCCACGCTGAACGCTTGCGCCCGTCCGTCCGCGTCAAACAGCGACAGGATCGGCCGCCGCGCCACGCTCAGCGCGTGATCTCTCAATGCTTGCCATTTTTCCGACATCACCTACTCCGCTTTATTCGGCCCAATGAACCGTTGCATTATCCAGCACCACCCGCACCGGAGCCTCCAGCGCAGGCAAGCTTGCCGCAGCCTCAATCGCCGCGCGTTTTTCCGCGCCGGTGATCAGAATATGAATGTTCTTCGCCTCTGCCAGCACCGGGGCGGTCAGCGTGACGCGCGGCTCACCCGCGGCCTCGGCTCGCAGCGCCAGCAAGATCGGTGCGTCGGCGGCCAAAGCTTCGGCCAGCATATCCGCGCCGGGAAACAGGCTCGCCGTGTGCATATCCGTGCCCATGCCCAGCAAAAGCACGGTCAACGGCAGATGCGGGGTGATGCCATCGGCCAAAGCGCCCAGCACCTTTTCCGGCACATCGGCTTCGGCATAAAGCGGGATCAGCGTCGCCGCCGCCGCCTTGTCGACCAGCAGGCGTTCCTTCAACAACCGGGTGTTGGACCGAGGGCTGTCCTCCCCTACCCATCGCTCATCATTCAGCATCACCGCGACATTGGCCCAATCGAGATTAACCCCTGCCAAAATATCGAAAATCGGCCCCGGAGTCGTCCCCCCCGGCACCGACAGCGACGCCCGGCCATGCATGTTCAATTCTTCCGAAAGCTGGGCCGCGATCTTGCCCGCCACATCCAGCATCATGAATTCGCGATCTGGGTATGCGATAAAATTCAAAGCTTTATCTCCCGCCAGCGCCGCCCATCGCGGTGCATCAGCATCAAAGCATCCTCTGGCCCCGAAGACCCCGAATCATAGCCCTGCGGCTTATCCCCGCGGGCCTCCCAACCCTCAATCAGCGGATCGGTCCAAGCCCAAGCCGCCTCGACCTCATCACCCCGCATGAACAAAGTCTGGTTGCCGCGGATCACATCCATGATCAGCCGCTCATAAGCATCCGGCACATCCTCGGCATCCGGCCCCAAAGCATCGGCAAACGCCATATCCAGGGGGACTTGCATCAAACGCATCCCCCCCGGCCCTGGTTCCTTGATCATCACCTTCAGGTTCATCCCCTCATCGGGCTGCAACCGGATCACCAGCACGTTTTCCAGCCAGCCCTTCGCATCGTCAAAGATCGAATGTGGCGGCTGCTTGAAGGTGATCGCAATCTCGCTCGCCCGCGCCCGCAGCCGCTTGCCGGTGCGCAGATAGAACGGCGTGCCCTGCCAGCGCCAGTTCGAAATCTGCACCTTCAGCGCGATATAGCTTTCGGTCTTGCTGGCTGGATTCTCGCTATGCTCCAGATAGCCGCCCTCGTCATTGCCCGCCAGATACTGCCCACGCACGATATGCTCGGGCTTCACCGGATCGAGCGCCCGGATCACCTTCAGCTTTTCGTCGCGCACCGCATCGGGATCAAAGTGATAGGGCGGCTCCATCGCGATCAGACACAGAAGCTGCATCATATGGTTCTGCACCATATCCCGCATCGCCCCCGATTTGTCGTAATACGCCCCACGGCCATCGACGCCCACGGTTTCCGCCACGGTGATCTGCACGTGATCGACGTATTCGGCCTTCCACAAAGGCTCGAACAGAATATTGGCAAACCGCACCGCCATCAGATTCTGCACGGTTTCCTTGCCAAGATAATGGTCAATCCGGTAAATCTGCGTCTCAGCGAAATGCTTGGCCAAAACCGCGTTCAGCGCCTTGGCCGAGGTCAGATCGCGGCCAAACGGCTTTTCCACCACAATCCGGCTCCAGGCATCGGCGATCTCATGCAGATGCAGCCGCTCGGCAAGATCGCCAAACAACGAGGGGGCCACCGAGAAGTAAAACGCCCGCACCACATTCTCGCGCATCAGACCTTTCAGCTTGGCCCAACCGCCCTCGCCCGTGGCATCAATCGAGACATAGGCAATCTTTTCAAGGAACTGCGCCACCATCTTCTTGTCTTGCCGGTTCTTCGGCACAAATTCTGCAATCGCTTCCGCCACCAAGGCGCGGAACGACTCATCATTCAGATCGGCGCGCGCCGCCCCAATGATCCGGCTGTTTTCGGTCATCTGCCCGGCCATGAAACGGCGATACAACCCCGGTAGGATCTTGCGCTTGGCCAGATCGCCGGTGCCGCCAAAGATCACCAGATCAAAGGCATCTACCGGAATGACTCGCGAAACCATTGGCTTACCTCGCAGCTAGGGCCAGATCAGAAGCGCTGTTAGCGCTAACGACGCCCTTTTAGCGCCGCGACTGTCACAAGTCTAGCACTGCTTGCACCCGGCCCGAAAGCCATTGCTGCACGGCAGCAAGAGAATTCAAATCTCATCGGCGGCCATCCACCGCACCCGGCCCACGCCGATCTCTGCCGCCATGCGTTGCACCGCCTGCTCGACCGCCAGTTCAGGCGCATCTTCACCACCCACCAATGCGGTGATCTCCAAGCCATCATCTTGGTTTTTCACCACAATCTCTTGCAGATGCAACCCACCCAAGCTCAGGCAGCGCAGCAGCAAGGCCCGCATCGCCGCTTCTTTGTCGACAGCGCAGTTCAGCATCACCCGATAAGATCGCGTCACCGGCACTCCGGCCTTGGTGTGGCGTTTGAGAAATTTCACCAAGGGCCGCAGCCCAAGGTTCACAAACACCACCATCCCGGTCAGCAACAGCGCAAACGGCCAAGCCCCGACGCCCGCCAGCAACCCCACCCCCGCCGAGCACCACAGAGTCGCCGCCGTGTTCAGCCCATGCACATTGAACCCGTCGCGAAAAATGATGCCCGCGCCAAGAAAACCAATCCCCGAAACAACTTGCGCCGCGACCCGGCTGGGGCTGGCATCATGTTCAACCAACTGGCTGAAAATCACAAATCCTGCCGCCCCCAAAGCCACCAGAGCATTGGTACGCAGCCCCGCCATCCGCTGCCGCACTTGCCGTTCCGAGCCGATCACCGCCCCGCAAGACAAAGCAACGGCCATATTCACAGCGGCGGCGGTAAGGACAATGGCCATGCGGGCTCCTGTTAGAGGGTGTTGCGTACAATCAGATTCTGATTGTAATCCGAGGCAGCGGTTGCGCTTGCAAACGCGTTCGGATTACGGGGTGAATGCTATTTAGCGCAACACGCCTTGCTTGTAACAGTTTTATGACGGCGTTTTAACCACTGTGACAAGAGGTTAACGACCGATCAGACCGCACAGGCGACGCTTAAGCGTCGAGTTCCGCATCCCAATACAGATAATCCATCCAACTGTCGTGCAGATGGTTTGGCGGAAAGCGGCGGCCATGGCCCTGCATTTCCTCGGCCGTTGGCATCCTTGGCACTTTTGCCAGATGCAGCCCCGCTTGCTTCAACGTCCGCGAGCCTTTGCGCAGATTGCAGGGCGAGCAGGCCGCCACCACATTCTCCCAACTGGTGACGCCACCTTTCGAGCGCGGCAGCACATGATCAAAGGTCAGATCGCCCTTGGCCGCGCAATATTGGCAGCAAAATTCGTCGCGCAGAAAAAGATTAAAGCGCGTGAAGGCCACGCGCTTTTGGGGTCTTACAAAGTCTTTCAGCACCACCACCGAGGGTATGCGGAACTCTTGTCGCTGGCTTCGCACCACTTGGTCATATTCGGCCAAAATCTGCACGCGGTCCAAAACCGCCGCCTTGATTGCTTCCTGCCAAGGCCACAGCGACAGCGGGTAATAGCTTAAGGGTCGAAAATCCGCATTCAGCACCAGCGCCGGAAATTGCTTCAGGCTCGCAGGGTCGCGTACAAACTGGGTCCTAAAATCGCCGTCCATTCCGCAAGAGACTCCGTATTTCAACAGTCGTCAACAGGGTGCAGTCGCCTTAAGCCCAACCATATCTGGCGTTTTGCCAAGCGCAAGCCCAAGATATGCGGTAATCTGCCCCGCTTTGATCACAACAGAATGACATAAGCGGAGATTGCTGTCTGCGACCAAGTTTTGTGCAATCGGCAAAGCCCGCCGACACATTTTCCCGCCGATCTGTGGCCTTGGCCCTTCCCAGACCAGCTTCACGTCGCTATCACGCAAAAAACCCGGAGGAACCTGATGCCCCTGTCGCGCCGCGCCCTGCTGTCTCTCAGCCTCAGCGCCCTGACGCTTGCTGCTTGTGGCGGTGGCATACCGCCAAAATCCGCACCTTCGCGCGCCGCTGGCGATACACCCGAAATGCACGCCCTGATCAAGAAATGGGCGCGGATTCACGACATCCCGGAAAGCCTGTTGCACCGCCAGATCCGCCGCGAAAGTGGCTACAACCCGGCGGCGCGCAACGGCCCCTATTATGGCCTGTTGCAGATCCACCCGCAAACCGCAGCCACCATGGGCTATCACGGCCCAGCCTCTGGCTTGCTCGACGCCGAAACCAATCTGCATTATGCCGGGAAATATCTGCGCGGCGCATGGTTGGTATCGCGCGGCAGTGAAGACCGCGCGATGATGTGGTATGCCAAGGGCTATTACTATGAGGCCAAGCGCATGGGCCTGCTGAAAGAGACCGGGTTGCGGGGCTGAGGGCGGAAAACGAAGCCGTTTTCCGTCACGATTTCCGGGGGCGGAAATCGCCTCCGCCAGCCCAAAGCGTTAATTTTCCCTTAACGTGACCACCTCAATACCCTGAAAACACAAGATATTTTTTGGTCCCGAGTTGGGACCTCAATACCAAGCATCCCCCACCGAGGCCTTCTTCGCCTCAACAAACTCAGCCAATCCTTGCGCGATACCCGCATCCAAAACCGGAGCCTCAAACTCCGCCAGCCGCTTTTTCCAAAGCTTGTTGGCCCGATACGCCGCATCATGTGACCCCGCCGCTTCCCACTTTTCAAACGGCTCATTATCCGACAAATCGCTGTCCCAAAACGCGGTCTCATAATGCGCCATCGTGTGCGAGCAGCCAAAGAAATGATTGCCCGGCCCGACCTCAGCGAAAGCCTCCACCGCGAGTTGATCATCATCAATCTTCACGCCGTCCAGATAAGAATGCAGGCTGCCGCACAGGTCCGCATCCAGCATGAATTTCTCATAAGACATGCTCAACAGCCCATCCAGAAACCCCGCCGAATGCAGAATAAAATTCGCCCCGCAGTGGATCGCCGCGAGCATCGACATCGTCCCCTCCATCATCGCCTGCGCGTCCGGCAGCTTTGAGGTGGTGAAGTTCCCCGAACACCGCAGCGGCAACCCCAACCGCCGCGCCAACTGCCCGATCACCATCGAACCAATCGCAGGTTCCGGCGTGCCAAAGGTCGGGCTGCCCGACCGCAAACTCATCGACGACAGGAAGTTGCCGAAAATCACCGGAGCCCCCTTGCGCTCCAACTGGGTCAGAGCACAGCCCGCCATCGTCTCAGCCAGACTTTGCGCGATCCCGCCCGCGCTGGTCACCGGTCCCATCGCACCGCCAAGGATGAACGGCACGATCACCGCCGCCTGATTGGCGCGGGCATAGGCCCGCAGGGCGTTGGTCATGGTGCCGTCCCAGACCAAGGGGGAATTGACGTTCACATTGCCAAGAATAACGCAATTATCGTTCACAAATTCCCGGCCAAAGGCGATCCGGCTCATCTCGATACTGTCTTCGGCGCGGTCTTCTGAGGTCACCGACCCCATATAGGGTCTGTCCGACAAGGTGAGATGCGCCATCACCATATCCAGATGCCGCTTGTTGACTGGAATATCGGTCGGTTCGCAGATCGTGCCGCCGGAGTGGTGAAAGTTCGGCGAAGACTGCGCCAGTTTGATGAAATTCTGGAAATCCTCCAGCGTGCCAAAGCGCCGCCCGCGATCCAGATCCATCACGAAGGGGCTGCCATAGGCAGGCGCAAAGACCACGTTCTTGCCGCCGATCCGCACCGAATTGGCCGGGTTGCGGGCGTGCTGGGTAAACTCGCGAGGGGCAGATTTCAGGATTTCGCGCAGCATCCCCGGCTCAAATTTGACCAGCAGACCATCGACTTTGGCCCCTGCCCGCTTCCAGTGATCCAGCGCCACTGCATCGTCGCGAAATTCGATGCCGGTCTCGGCCAAAATCCGGTCGGCGGCATGTTCCACCTTCAGCAGATTTTCCTCTGACAGCACATCATAGGTGGGAATATTACGCACGATATACGGTCGGCCGACGCCACCACCCTTTTTCGCCCGCTCGACCTGCCGCGCTTGCCGCCCTGATCGCACACCCTGAACTGTCATTGCTCTCTCCCTCGACACCTGTGTCAAGGATGCGCCGATTATGGGCGGGGTCGCGGTCAACTCCGACAGTTGAAGGTCAGTTTCCGCCGCATCTCGGCGGAAACCGACATTTTGGATCAGGTGATTACGTCGGGGGCGACGCGTCCGGTGTACCCTTCAATCCCCGCCAGCGTGTGCGCGGCGCGGATCACCGGAGCGAGAGCCTCTTGCGGATCAAGATCGAGTCCGTCTGGGCCTGCCGCGTAACGCTCCAGATAGAGCCGAAGGGTCGCGCCCTCGGTGCCCGTGCCCGACAGACGCAGCACGATACGGCTGCCATCACAAAACATGATCCGCACGCCTTGGGCTTTCGAGATGGAGCCATCGACCGGATCGGTATAGGCAAAGTCATCGGCGGCCTGCACAGTCAGGCCTTCCATTGCCTTTCCAGGCAGGCTGGGCAGGCTGGCGCGCAGTGCCGCCATCATCGCATCGGCTTTATCGCTGGCAATCGCCTCAAAGTCGTGGCGGCTGTAGTAGTTGCGGCCAAACTTCGTCCAGTGCTCGGCCAAGATCGCCGCCACCGACTGCTTGCGCACGGCCAAGATGTTCAGCCACAACAGGATCGCCCAAAGCCCGTCTTTCTCGCGCACATGGTCCGATCCGGTGCCGAACGATTCCTCACCGCAGATCGTCGCGCGACCCGCATCCAGCAGGTTGCCGAAGAACTTCCAGCCGGTCGGGGTTTCATAGGATGCGATCCCCAGCGCAGCCGCAACCCGGTCCGCCGCAGCGGAAGTGGGCATCGAACGCGCCACCCCTTTCAGCCCCGCTTTATAGCCGGGGGCGAGATGCGCATTGGCCGCCAGTACCGCGAGGCTGTCAGATGGTGAGACATAGGCCCCAGCCCCAACCACCATGTTGCGGTCGCCGTCGCCGTCGCTTGCCGCGCCAAAATCGGGGGCGTTGGTGCCAAACATCTCATCCATCAGTGCCTTGGCCCAAGTGGGGTTTGGATCGGGGTGCATGCCGCCGAAATCCGGCAAGGGCGTGGCATTGATGCAGGTGCCCGCCGCTGCCCCAAGGCGTTTCTCTAATATTTCAACGGCATAAGGGCCAGTCACGGCGCACATTGAATCCATCCGCATCCGAAAGCCGCCTTTGAACATCGCGGCAATCGCCGGGAAATCGAACAGGCTTTCCATCAGCGTCGCGTAATCGGCCACCGGATCGACGACATCGACAATCATGCCCGCCAACTGGCTGCGTCCGATCACCGACAGGTTAACGTCCTGCGATTCCACGATGTGATATTCGGTAATTTCCATCGTACGTTTGTACATCGCCTCGGTCACGCCCTCAGGCGCAGGCCCGCCGTTCGGCATGTTGAACTTGACGCCGAAATCCTCATGCGGCCCGCCGGGGTTGTGCGAGGCCGACATGATGATGCCGCCATCGGTCTTGTTCAGACGGATCAGATGGCTGGCGGCAGGCGTCGAGAGGATTGCGCCTTGGCCGATGATCACGCGGGCCGCGCCATTCGCCGCCGCCATCCGCAAGATCACCTGTGCTGCGCGGTCGTTGAAATAGCGGCCGTCGCCGCCCAGAACGAAGGTCTTGCCTTGCGCGCCGACCACATCGAAGATCGCCTGCACAAAGTTCTCAAGGTAATGCGGCCCCATGAACACCGGAGTTTTCTTGCGCAGGCCAGAGGTGCCGGGCTTTTGCCCCGCGATCGGTTGGGTGGAAATCGTGGTCATGCGGTGCCTCCAGAGAGCAGCGGTTCAAAGACGAAAACGGATTGCGGCGGCATATTCAACCGCGTGGTATAGGGTTCGGGCGCAAGATCGGGCCGCGTGCTGTCCAGCACCAACCGCCATTGTGCGGCGGTTTCGGGCAGGCGCAAAGCCACCGCGCCGCCGCCGTTGAACACCACATAAAGCGCGTCCGGCGCATCAGCACCCTCAGCCGCCATGCGCAATTCCAGCCCGATGCAGCGGAACGCCGGGTCATGCCAATCGTTCGGGCTGGGGATCGCCGCATCCGCCCTGCGCCAGATCACATCGGGCAACCCGTCGGCGCTGCGTTTTTGCGAATGCAGGAAGCGGGTTTGCCGCAGCACCGGATGGGCTTTGCGCAGGGCAGTGAGGCTGGCCACAAAATCAATCAACACCGTATCGGCCGAGCCCCAATCAATCCGCGTCAGATCATTGTCCTGCGCATAGGCGTTGTTGTTACCGGCCTGAGAATGGCCCAATTCATCGCCCGCCAGCAGCATTGGCGTGCCTTGCGACAGCATCAAAGTCGCCAGCAGGTTGCGTTTGCGCAGATCGCGCGCGGCGCGGATCGCGGGATCGGGGCTGGGGCCTTCGACGCCCATATTGTCAGCGTGGTTATCGTCATGGCCATCGCGGTTATCCTCGCCATTGGCAAGGTTGCGCTTGATCGTGTAGCTCACCAGATCTTCCAGTGTGAAGCCGTCATGCGAGGTGATAAAGTTGACCGAAGCCGTGGCGGGGCGGCGCGAATGGTCGAACTTATCCGCCGAGCCGAGCAGGCGGCGCGAGAATTCCGGCGCCAGACCGGCATCATTGCGCCAAAACCGGCGCACGCCGTCGCGGTATTTGTCGTTCCATTCCGAGAATGGTGCCGGATAGGCGCCAAGCTGATAGCCGCCGGGGCCAAGATCCCAGGGCTCTGCGATCAGCTTCACCCGCGCCAGCACCGGGTCTTGCCGGATGGCGTCGAAGAAGCCGCCTTGCGGATCAAAGCCATGCGGCTCACGGCCCAAAGCGGAAGCCAGATCAAAGCGGAAGCCGTCGATATGCACCTCTTGCACCCAATAGCGCAAGGAATCCATCACCATACGCAAGACGGCAGGGTTGGTCAGATCGAGCGTATTGCCGGTGCCCGCATCATTGGCATAGTGTCGCCCGCCATGGACCAGACGATAATAGCTGGTGTTATCGAGGCCGCGGAACGACAGCGTCGGCCCCCAAGCGTCGCCCTCGCCGGTGTGGTTATAGACCACGTCCAGCACCACCTCTAATCCCGCCGCGTGCAGGGTTTTCACCATCACCTGCAACTCCCGCAAAGGCTGCGCTGTGCCATAGCGCTGTTCGGGCGCGAAGAAGCCCATGGTCTGATAGCCCCAGTGGTTGCGCAGGCCCTTGGCGACCAGAAAGCGATCATCGAAATAGGCCTGCACTGGCAGCAGTTCCACCGTGGTCACGCCCAGACGCTTGAAATGCTCGATCATCACCGGATGCGCGAGGCCCGCATAGGTGCCACGCATCGCTTGTGGAATACCGGGATGGCGCATGGTCAGCGCCTTGACATGCGCCTCGTAGATCACCGTATCGGCCATCGGCACAAAGGGCGGGCGGTCATTGCCCCAATGAAAACCGGGATCGACCACCACCGATTTCGGCACCGCGAAGGCACTGTCCCTCGGGTCAAACGAGCCATCGCCGCGCGAGGCACCAATCTTGTAGCCCATCACTGCATCCGACCAGCGCAACCGCCCCGCCAAGCCTCGCGCATAGGGGTCGATCAACAGCTTGTGCGGATTAAAACGCTGGCCCTCATCCGGCGTATAGGGTCCGTAAGCGCGCAGACCGTACAACTGCCCCGCAGACAGGCCCGCCACATGCAGATGCCAAACATCACCGTCGCGGTCCGCGAACGGCAAGCGCGCCTGTTCCCGCCGCCCATCCGGCGAATACAGACACAGCTCCAACGCTGTGGCATGGGCCGAGAACACCGCAAAATTCACCCCATCGTCGGTCAGCGCGGCCCCCATCGGCCAAGGCCGCCCCGCAGAGGTGGCGTATCCCGACAGGTTCACGCCAGCATACCCTCATAGAGGGCAGCATAAGCGGCGGCAGAGGCCTCCCAGCCGACCGGCTGCTTCATCGCGTTTTTCTGCACCTGCACCCATGCGGGTTTGTTGCCGTACAGCTGCAGCAACTGCCGCAGCGCCAGCCCGAACCCCGTCGCGTCCACCGGATGAAACATGATCCCGGTCGCCACACCTGCCGTCAGCGCCGCCGGGCTTGCGTGGATCACCGTATCGGCCAAACCGCCGACCGAGGACACCAACGGCACCGTGCCATAGGCCAGCCCATACATCTGGGTCAGGCCGCACGGCTCAAATCGGCTGGGCACCAGCACGGCATCGCCGGCGGCAAACAACCGATGGCTGTAAGCCTCATCATAGCCGATCCGCACCGTGACCCGGCCCGGAAACCGCGCCTCTAAGCGGCGCATCGCGGCTTCCAGCAAAGCATCGCCCGAGCCCAAAATCGCCAAACCGCCGCCGCCCGCGATGAAATCGGGGATGCAGACCTCCAGCAGATCAATACCTTTCTGATCGGTGAGACGGCTGACGAGAATCGCCAGCGGCCCCGGCACGTCCAAACCCATCTCGGCACAAAATGCCGCGCGGTTGGCAGCTTTGCCTTTCAGGGTTTTCACTGAATAGGGCAGAGGTTCGACCTCGGGCGACCAAACGCCGGTATCGACGCCGTTCAAAATCCCCGAAACCACATCCGCGCGCTGCACGATCACCCCCTCCATCCCCATGCCAAACTCGGGCCGCATCAGTTCGGCGGCGTAGTTGGGGGAAACCGTGGTGATCCGATCCGCGCTGACCAGCCCGGCTTTCAGGCTCGACAGCCCACCGTAATATTCCAGCGCGCCGGGGTAGAACTGATCGGGGGGCAGCCGTAAATCCGTCAAGGCCTGCGCAGGCGCCCAGCCCTGAAACGCGATGTTATGGATGGTCAGCACCGAGGCCACACCGCCCGAGCCGCCATAATACAAATAGGCCGGGGCAAAGCCCGCCTGCCAATCATGTGCGTGCAGGATATCGGCTTTCCAGCCATCAATGCCATCGCGCGCCATCCGGGCCGCGACCCAAGACAAAGCCGCAAATCGCCGCGCATTGTCAAACCAATCGCCACCGGGGCCGGAATACGGCCCGCCTTCGCGGTCATAAAGATGCGGCGCATCCAGCAGCATCACCTGCAAACCGTCGATCTCGCCTGCCATCACGCGGGCGTCACCGCCGAACAGGTTTTGCTCGAACCAGACCTCATCCATATCGTCAAGGCGCGATCGTAGGCCGCGGTAGGCGGGCATCAACACCCGCATATCCCAGCCGACTTTCGCCAATGCCCCCGGCAAAGCGCCGACCACATCGGCCAAGCCCCCGGTTTTGATCAGCGGCACACACTCCGACGCGACCGACAACACCCGCCCCCGAATCTGCATCTCTGATCCTTTCATACTGGCCTAAATATCCTCGGGGGACCGGGGGGTGAGCCCCCCGGACGCCGCCGCTGTACTACCCTGTCAGGACAATGCCCGCACCCGCGCGTCAAGCATATCCTGCGTAATCAGCACGATACCGCTGTCGGTGCGGCGGAACCATTTCGCATCCGCCTCGGGATCTTGCCCCACCACCAGCCCATCCGGGATGATCACACCGCGATCAATCACGCAGTTCTTCAGCTCGGCATTGCGGTTCACCGTCACCTGCGGCAGTGCCACGACATAATCCAGCGTACTGAACGAATGGGTCCGACAGCCGGTGAACAGCAGCGAATTGCGCACTTCCGAGCCTGAGACGATACAATCGCCTGACACCAGCGACGATACCGCCATGCCGCGCCGGGTTTCCTCATCATGGATGAACTTGGCGGGCGGCAGGATCTCGGAATAGGTCCAGATCGGCCAGCTTTGATCGTAGATATCCAGCTTGGGGATGAAATCGGTGAGGTCGATATTGGCCTGCCAGAACGCATCAATCGTCCCGACATCGCGCCAATAGGGTTCGGTTTCCAACCCCGATTTCACGCAAGAATCGGCGAACTTATGCGCCACCGCTTTGCCGTTTTTCACAATATCCGGGATCAGATCATTGCCAAAATCATGGCTGGAATTTTCATCCGCCATATCGCGCACCAGAAGATCGCGCAGGAAGGCCCAGTCGAAGATATAAATCCCCATTGAGGCCAAAGCATGGTCCGGGTCTCCGGGGATTGACGGCGGATCGGCGGGCTTTTCCAGAAACGAGGTGATCCGCATGTCCTTGTCGACATCCATCACGCCAAAGGCGGTTGCTTCCATGCGGGGCACGGTCAGGCAGCCGATGGTCACGTCCGCTTTGCTGTCGACATGCTGCTGCAGCATCACCTCGTAATCCATCTTGTAGATGTGATCGCCCGCCAGAACGACGATGTATTTCACCCCATAAGAATCCACGATATCAATGTTTTGCGCCACGGCATCGGCAGTGCCCAAGTACCATTTATTCTCGGCCACCCGCTGAGATGCGGGCAGGATATCCAGATATTCATTGCGCTCTGCCCGGAAAAAACCCCAACCGCGCTGCATGTGGCGGATCAGGCTGTGCGCCTTATACTGCGTCGCAATCGCCATTTTGCGGATACCGGAGTTCAGCGCATTCGACAAAGCAAAGTCGATGATCCGGGTCTTGCCGCCAAAATACACCGCCGGTTTGGCGCGCCGATCGGTCAGCTCTTTCAGCCGACTGCCGCGCCCCCCGGCCAGAACAAAAGCCATAGCCTGCGACGACAGACGGGCGTTGGGTCTCGGTTGCATCGTAGTCCTCCCTATGCGCAGGCTTTGGCCCGCATTTTTTCCTATCGTTCAGCCCTGTTTCAGCCAGACCGCCGACAAGGGCGGCAAGTTGACCGAGGCCGAATGTGGGCGGCCATGATGCGGTTTTGCCTCCGCCGTCACGCCCCCCAGGTTGCCACGGTTACCTCCTCCGTAAACCGCCGCATCCGTGTTCAGTATTTCCGTCCATTTCCCACCCGCAGGCAGGCCAACCCGGTACGCCCGATCAACCGGAGTCATATTGACCAGCGCCACCACGATCGGATCGCCCGCTTTGCCCTTGCGCAGCCAAGCGTAAACCCCGGCTTCGGCATCATTGCTTTCGATCCACTCAAAGCCCTCTGGGCGCGTGTCGTTGACATGCAAGGCAGGCTCATCGCGGTAAACCTTGTTCAGATCGCGCACGAGGTTCTGCATCCCCTGATGCGCCGGGGTCTCCAACTGGTGCCAATCCAAGCTTTGGTTATGGTTCCATTCTTTGCCCTGAGCAAACTCGCAGCCCATGAACAACAGCTTCTTGCCCGGATGCGCCCACATGAAGCCGTAATAGGCGCGCAGGTTTGCGAACTTCTGTTCACCATCCCCCGGCATTTTCTGCAACATGCTGCCCTTGCCATGCACAACCTCGTCATGGCTGATCGGCAGGATGTAGTTTTCCGACCAGGCGTAATGCAGCCCAAAGGTCATCTGGTGGTGATGGTAGCGGCGGTAAATCGGGTCTTTCTGCATGTAAGACAGGGTGTCATTCATCCAGCCCATATTCCACTTGAAGCCAAAACCAAGCCCGCCGTGGTTGACCGGGCGCGACACCCCCGGAAACGCCGTGCTTTCCTCGGCCACCGTCATCACGCCGCCGACCTCGCCGTAAGCGGTGATATTCATGCTTTGCAGCACGGCAATCGCCTCGTAATTCTCGCGCCCGCCGTCCTTGTTCGGCACCCACTGCCCCGCCTCGCGACTGTAATCGCGGTAAAGCATCGAGGCCACGGCATCAACGCGCAGCCCGTCCATGTGGTATTCTTCCAACCAATACAGCGCGTTAGACACAAGGTAGTTGGAAACCTCTACCCGACCATAGTTGTAGATCAGCGTGTTCCAATCCTGATGGAAGCCTTCTCGCGGGTCTTGGTGTTCATAAAGTGCGGTGCCGTCAAACCGCCCCAAGCCATGTGCATCAGTCGGGAAATGCCCCGGCACCCAGTCGAGCAAAACCCCAATGCCGCGCTGGTGGGCGGCATCCATGAAAGCGCGGAATTCGTTCGGCGTGCCATGCCGGATCGTCGGCGCGAACAGACCCACCGGCTGATAGCCCCACGATCCATCGAACGGATATTCGGAAATCGGCATCAGCTCGATATGGGTGAAGCCCATATCGGCGACATATGTGACCAATTGTTCGGCAAGTTCGGTGTAAGACAGCATCCGGTCGCCCGGAGCGCGCTTCCACGACCCCAGATGCACCTCATAGACCGAAATCGGCGCATCAATCGTCTGGTTGGCCCCGCGTGTTGCCATCCATTCGGCATCATGCCAAGTCGGATTTTCGATCTGCCGCACCACCGAAGCATTCTTCGGCGCGTGCTCCGAGCCAAACCCGACCGGATCGGCCTTGAGCGGCAGCAAAACCCCACCCGGCCCACGGATTTCGTACTTATAAGCCTCGCCCTCGCCGATCGCGGGCAGGAATGTCTCCCAAACCCCGGTACCACCCCGCCTGCGCATCGGGTGACGGCGGCCATCCCATTGGTTAAAGTTGCCAACCACCGAAACCCGTTCCGCATTCGGCGCCCAGACCGCGAAATGCGTGCCGGAAACCCCCTCATGCGTGATCACATGCGCGCCTAAGACCTGCCAAAGCCGCTTGTGACTGCCTTCGCCCAGCAGATATTCATCCAACTCACCCAGAACCGGACCAAATGCGAACGGGTCTTCACAATCCCATTCCGCGCCATGACCCTGCCAGCGCAGACGATAGTCCGATTTGCACGCAAGTTCGGCTACAAACAGACCAGCAGCACCTTTGACCGCCGTCGCAGCCACAGGTTTGCCGGATTTCCCCGGCAATACGAACATCTGTTCAGCACCGGGATCAAACCCCAGCACCACCCATTTGCCACCGCGTTTGTGCAGCCCCAACACCGAGAAAGGATCGCCATGCCGCCCCTCGGCAATCGCTTGTGCAGCACCGGGGTCAATGAGCAGATCAGTCATGGCAACCTCTTGATATTAAAGCGCAGATTGGATCGTCCAGACGTCTTTCATATAGCTGCGAATGGTGCGATCCGAACTGAAGAAGCCCGACCGCGCCGTGTTCAATGCCGCCATTTTAGTCCAGGCCTGCCGATCCGCATAGGCGGTATCCACGCGGTCTTGCGCCAGATCGTAAGAGTCGAAATCAGCCGCGACAAGGAAGTAATCGTGGTGCCAAACCCGGTGCACCAGACCATGATAGCGGTCTTTCTGGTCCGGGCTGAACTGGCCTTCGGCAATCGCCTGCAACACCATTTGCAGCGCCGGGCTGGCATCAATCGCTTTGCGCGATTGCTCCGGGTCTTCGCGCCGCTTCATCGCCTCATCGGTGGTCAGGCCGAACAGGAAGAAGTTTTCCGCACCAACCTCTTGCAAAATTTCGACATTCGCGCCGTCGAGCGTACCGATGGTCGGCGCACCGTTCATCATGAATTTCATGTTGCCGGTGCCCGACGCTTCTTTCCCAGCGGTCGAAATCTGCTCAGACAGGTCTGCTGCAGGCACCAGACGTTCGGCCATGCTGACGTTGTAGTTGGCCGGATAGATCACCTTCAACAGATCACCGACTTCGGTATCTGCATTAATAACCTGCGCTACATCATTGATAAGGTGGATGATTTCTTTAGCGACGGCGTAACCCGGCGCTGACTTGCCACCAAAGATCTTCACCCGCGGCACCCAAGCAGCCTTCGGATTGGCCTTGATCCGCTGATAATGCGCTACGGTTTGCAGGATGTTCAAAAGCTGCCGCTTGTATTCATGGATGCGCTTGACCTGCACATCAAACAAAGCATCCGGCGAGACTTTCACGCCACATTCCTGCGCGATCCAGCCCTCCAATGCCACCTTATTGGCGCGCTTGGCGGCATCAAACTTGGCACGGAACGCAGAGTCCTCGACCAAAGGCTCCAGCCCTTTCAGACGATCCAGATCATCCTCCCAGCCATCGCCAATCGACTCCGTAATCAAAGTCGACAGTGGGCGGTTCGACATTTTTAGCCAACGGCGCGGGGTCACGCCATTGGTTTCATTGATGATCCGCCCCGGATGCAGCGCGTTCAACTCGGGAAACAGGTTTTTCTTCACCAGATCCGAGTGCAAGGCCGACACGCCATTGACCTTATGCGCCATCACGAACGCCAGTTCACCCATCCGCACCTCTTGGTGCTTGACGATGCCAATGTAATGCGGCGGGTTGAAGGTGCGGCGGTGCCAGCTGTCGATACGTTCAACAATCTGCATATGGCGCGGCAGCGTGTTGCCAAAGGTGAAGGTTGCCCACCGCTCCAAAGCTTCGGGCCGCAGGGTGTGGTTGGTGTAGCCCAAGCAATCGCGCGCGGTTTCCAGCGCATCTTCAAAGCCCATGCCATTTTCATCGACCAGCAGACGGATCAGTTCCGGCCCGGCAATCTCCGGGTGGGTGTCGTTCATCTGAATGGCGACATGTTTCGGCAGGTTGCGCAGATCGGAATGGCTGGCCTTGAAGCGGCGCAGGATGTCTTGCAGGGCGGCGGAGGTCAGGAAGAATTCCTGCTTCAGCCGCAATTCCTTGCCCTGATAGGTGGTGTCATCGGGATACAACACGCGGCTGAGGGTGCGCGCCAAAGCCTCTGGCTCTGCCGCCGCTGCGTAGTCGCCGCGATTGAACCGCTCCAGATCGAACTGTTTCGTGGGTTTCGCTGACCACAGCCGCAAGGTATTCGCCCATTTGCCCCGCCAGCCGATCACCGGCGTGTCATAGGCCGAGGCCAAAACCGTCTCCGCCGGAACCCAAATCTCTTTGCCGTCCTTGACCTCAACGGTGCCCTTGAACGGGATCACATAGGCGCTTTCAGGCCGGGCAAATTCCCACGGATTCGATTGCGACAGCCAGTCTTCCGGCATCTCAACCTGTTGACCGCGCTCAAAACTTTGCCGGAACAACCCATGTTCATAGCGGATGCCATAGCCGTAAGCCGGGCAGCCCACCGTCGCCATGCTTTCCATGAAACAGGCCGCCAACCGCCCCAAACCGCCATTGCCAAGCGCCGCATCCGGCTCGCCTTCGACCAGCGCATGAAAATCCTGGCTGAAATCCTGCATCACCTCCTCGGCGATATCGCGCAGGCCAAGGTTGACCGTGGCATCTTCCAAGAGCCGCCCGATCAGAAACTCCATCGACAGGTAATACACCCGCTTGCGATCTTCCGCCCAAGTCCGCCGGGTCGAGGCGAACCACGGCTCCATGATCCGGTCGCGAATGGCAAACGACAGCGCCATGCGCCAATCGTAGCCGCTGGCATTGGCCGGATCTTTACCAATCGTAAAGGTCAGGTGCCGCAGCACGTCGGTCTTCAGCAAAGCGGGGGTCAGATCCATGTCCTTCAAAGCGGGTTCCACATCTTTCCATTTCGGTTGGCTTTGAGCCTATCTCTCTGCCGCCCCGGGTCAAGCAAGCACCGCGCCGCTCCGGTGTCACTTGAAACCCGGTCTCAGCACAAATCCTTCAAACCGCTTTCTTGTTACCGCAAACAATTCCAGATTTCACCATGTTTTTCGTTTTATTAGATAGGTCCTTACTATCAAAGCGCTTTGATCATACTCAAAAGCCGACCATTGCGGCCCCAGCCCACACAGGCTTGGATCGCAGGCGCAATGCTGTATCTGATCTGAATCAAGGCGGCCTGCAAAAAACTGCGCAAGACTGTGCCAAGTTTCGCAGGATCGGAGAGCCCATGCGCCTGACCACACGCACCAATTTGGCAATGCGTACACTGATGTTTTGTGCGGTGAATCATGATCGTATCGTGCGAAAGCACGAGATTGCCGTCGCTTGCGGCGCGTCCGAAAACCATCTGGCGCAGGTCATCCATCTGCTGGCGCGGCAAGATTTGCTGAAAACCCGGCGCGGACGGGCGGGCGGCATGATGCTGGGATTTGATGCTGCCGAGATCAAGGTCGGCACTGTGTTTCGCATTTTTGAGAAGGTCTTGCCCTTCACCGATTGCGCCGAGCAGCCCAACTCATGTCCACTTTCCGGGGCCTGTCGGCTGAAATGCGTACTGTCCAATGCGCTGGAGGGCTTTTACAAAACCCTTGATGCGGTCAGCCTGCAAGACCTTGTCGGCGGCAATACCGATCTTGAACAACTGCTACGAGTCGCCTGAGCCGGATTGTGACAGCCCGCGCAGAATCGGGCAATCCGGCCGATGGTCGCCGTTGCAAGCCAGCACCAGATCGGCCAAAGTCGCCTCCATGGCGCGCAGTTCCACGATCTTGGCGCGGATCTGCGCCAGATGCGTCACCGCCAGCGCTTTGACATCGCCACTCGCCCGCGCGCGGTCCTCATAAAGCGCCAGCAGCGCCCGACATTCGACAATCGAAAACCCCAAAGACCGCGCCCGCCCGACAAAGGCCAGTTTGTGCAGATCGGTTTCGGCAAAGGCGCGGTAGCCGTTTTCACTGCGCTTGGGCTGGATCAGGCCGATGTCTTCGTAATAGCGGATCGTCTTGGCGGGCAGCCCCGCCGCTTTGGCCACTTCGGCGATATTCATGGCCCTGCTCCCTTGAAGCGCCGCAACCGCAGCGCGTTGAACAACACAAAGACCGAGGACAAAGCCATCGCCCCTGCCGCCAGCATCGGCGAGAGTTGCGGGCCACCGAACGGCACCAGAACCCCGGCGGCGACCGGAATGAGAGCAGCGTTATAGCCAAAGGCCCAGAGAAGGTTTTCCCTGATATTGCGCATCGTTGCGCGCGAAAGCCCCAGCGCGCGCAGCACCCCCATGGGATCACCGGTCATCAGCACCACATCGCCCGCCTCGATCGCCACATCGGTGCCGGTGCCCATCGCAAAACCGACCTCTGCCGCCGCCAGCGCCGGGGCATCGTTGATGCCGTCCCCAACAAAGGCCACGTCCGCGCCAAGGCCTGAGATCACTGCAGCCTTGCCTGCGGGCAGCACCCCGGCATGAACCTCGGTGATGCCAAGCACCCCCGCCACCGCCCGCGCCGTGGCCTCGGCATCGCCGGTGATCATCGCCACTTGCACGCCGGCCGCCTGCAGTGCTGCCACCGCCACAGCCGCAGAAGGTTTGATCGGATCGGCCACCGTGATCATGCCAATCGCCTTGCCGTCACGGCCCACGAACAACACGCCCTGCCCCTTGGTCTGCGCCGCAGCGGCTTGCGCTGCCAGCCCTGCATCCAACTCCGGGAACATCCGCGCCGAGCCGACACTGACCGCCACGCCCTCCAGCATGGCCCGCGCACCCTGCCCCGGCACCGCCTCAAAGCCCTGCACCGCTGCCACGCGCAAATTCAAACGCGCCGCCTCTGCCGCCACAGCCGCCGCCAGCGGATGCTCCGATGCCGCCTCGACCGCCGCTGCAATTTCCAGCACGCTTGCACCGCCCACCACCGATTGCACCACGGGCCGCCCCATCGTCAGCGTGCCGGTCTTGTCAAATGCCACCAGCCGCACCGTCTCAAGCCGTTGCAAAGCCTCACCTTTGCGGAACAGAATCCCGAGTTCCGCCGCCCGCCCGGTGCCGACCAGAATAGACACCGGCACCGCCAGGCCCATCGCACAGGGGCAGGCGATGATCAGCACAGACACACCCGCGACCAATGCCTCGGCCAGACCCGGCCCGAAGATCAGCCAGACCAGCACCGTCAGCGCCGCCAGCGCCATCACCACGGGGACGAACCACAGGGTGATCCGGTCCACCAGCGCCTGCACCGGCAGCTTGCCACCCTGCGCCGCCTCAACCATCGCGATGATTCGCGCCAGCACCGTCGCGGCCCCGACTTCGGTGATCTGCATCACCAAAGCCCCGGTGCCATTCACCGTGCCGCCGGTCAGCCGCGCACCTTGCAGCTTTTCCTGCCCCAAAGGCTCGCCCGTCAACATCGACTCGTCGACCGTCGAATGACCCGCGACCACCAGCCCATCTGCCGGAATCCGCTCTCCGGGCCGAATTTGCACCTGATCGCTCGGCAGCAACGAGGCCACCTCAACCTCTTGCACCGCGCCATCCACCAGCTTGCGCGCGGTTTTCGGCGCCAGCTTCACCAGCCGCGCAATCGCCGCCCCTGCCCGGCCCCGCGCCCGTGCCTCAAGGCTACGGCCCAGCAAAATCAAGGTGACAATCACCGCCGCCGCCTCGAAATACACCGAGCGCGAGGCCTGCGGGATCAAACCCGGCGCGAAAGTCACCACGGTGGAATAGACCCAGGCCGCCCCACTGCCCACAGCGACAAGGCTGTTCATATCCGGGCCACCCCGCGCCAGCGCAGGCAGACCCTTACTGAAAAACCGCCGCCCCGGCCCGAGCAGCACCAGCGTCACCAGCACGAACTCAGCCAGCCACAGCTGTTGCGGCGCGATCACCCCGTGCAGCGCCATGTGAAAGCCGGGAATGAAATGCCCGCCCATCTCGACAACGAACACTGGCAGGGTCAGCGCAGCCGCAATCGCCGTAGCCCGCCACAACGCACGCTGCTCGGCCACCGGATCCTGCACCACCGCTTGCGCCAAGGGGGTCGCCGCATATCCCGCCTTGCTCACCGCAGCCGCCAGCAAAGCTGGATCGACCGCCTGCGATACTGTCACTTCGGCCCGCCGCGTTACAAGGTTCGCCACTGCATCCAGCACTCCCACTTGTGCCTTCAGCACCCGCTCCACCCGCCCGGTACAGGCGGCACAGGTCATGCCCTCGACGCTGAGGTCTATTTTCATCGCAAGTTTGTCCATCGGAATTCTCCTTCGACATCCGATATGGGGGTTCCAGTGACGGGAAGGTCAAGCCCTGCAAAAAATTAATCACCCCTCTTGACCTTCCCCCCACTGGAACCCCCATCTTCATCGCAGAAAAGGAGCTTCCCATGACCCTACTCTCCATCCCCGACATGAACTGTGGCCATTGCAAAGCCTCGGTGACCGCAGCCCTCACCGCCCTGCCCGGCACCCGCGCCATCCATGTTGATTTGACCACGCGGCAAGTCGAGGTCGAAGGTACTCCCAGTGCCGAATCGCTACTGGCCGCCCTCAGTGAGATCGGCTTTCCCGCGCACATAATCGCAACAAAGTGAAACCAAATGCCTGCGCGGCAAGGCAAATTCTATTGCGAGCGTCGCGGGTAGAGTATAATTGGCCGCAATCCTTCCTTGATCCGGTCGCAACACCGCCGCAGGGGCGGAGCAATTTACCATAATGGCAGAACGCCAAACAACGACCGGAGCAGTCCAATGTCTACCTCCAAGCCCGCCCAACCTCAGCAAGGTGGCGCGCAAGCCCCGGCCCCGCAACAGCAGGGCCAGCAGGGCGGATCCCCCCAGCAGCAAAGCGGCACGGTTTTCCGCGATTGGGCCTCGATCTAACGATTTCGCTTTTACGACCCAAAGGCCAGCCATTAGGCTGGCCTTTGTCATTTGCAGGTGCCCTATGCCAAGCCCAGTTTCCACCATACCCAACCTCGGTCCCGCCTCGGAAGCGGCCTTTGCGAAGGCAGGCATCCATTCTGCCGAAGAAATTCGTGAGATGGGAGCCGACGAGGCCTACCGCCGCCTGCTTGATGCAGGAAGCCAGCCACATTTCATCGGCTATTATGTGCTGCATATGGGGCTGCAAGGCCGCCCTTGGAACGACTGCCAAGGCGCGGAAAAGAAAGCCCTGCGTGCCCGCTTCGATGCGATCAAAGCCGAGCGCTTGGCTCAAAAGCACAAGGCCGCTCCGAATTGGAAGCGGCCCTGCAATTCTTTGGGGTGATCGAGAAGCGCTAAACGCTTCTCAAAACCGCTCAGCCGACCAGTTCAAGGCCCGAGAAGAAGAACGCAATCTCGCGCGCAGCCGAAGCTTCCGAATCCGAACCATGCACCGAATTCTCGCCCATCGACAAAGCGAATTCCTTGCGGATCGTGCCCGCATCAGCATTTGCCGGGTTGGTCGCGCCCATCACTTCGCGGTTTTTCGCAATGGCGCTTTCGCCTTCCAGCACCTGCACCACAACCGGCTCTGACGCCATGAACGCGCACAGCTCACCGTAGAAACCGCGTGCCGCGTGCTCCGCATAGAACGCGCCAGCCTGCGCAGGCGACAGATGGATGCGCTTGGAGGCGACGACGCGCAGGCCGGCATCTTCAAATTTGGCAACGATTTTGCCGGTCAGGTTGCGCTTGGTTGCATCGGGTTTGATGATCGACAGGGTGCGTTCGACGGCCATTTGGCTCTCCATAACAAAGGGCAAAATCGCCCGGAATACTCTCCCGCGCCTGCTATCACGGGTCCGTCTGCTTGAAAAGCCGTCAACCACGCCGCAATGCGCGCCAAAAGCACAGCCTTTGCCCTTCCCCGGTTGACGCCGCCCGCCGCTTAAGGCAATCCCCGCCCCATGCTTAAAATCGAAGACATCACCTATTCCGTCGAAGGCCGCCCGCTGTTTGAGGGCGCTTCTGCCACGATTCCCACTGGCCATAAGGTCGGTCTTGTCGGGCGCAATGGCGCGGGCAAAACCACGCTGTTTCGGCTGATCAAAAAGGAACTGGCGCTGGAAAGCGGCGACATTTCCATGCCCAGCCGCGCCCGCATCGGTGGCGTGGCGCAAGAGGTGCCGTCATCGTCCACCAGCCTGATCGACACGGTTCTGGCAGCCGATACCGAGCGCGCAGCCCTGCTGTTGGAGGCGGAAACCGCCCACGACCCGCACCGCATCGCCGAGATTCAGCACCGCCTGAACGACATTGACGCGTGGTCAGCCGAAGGTCGTGCCGCCAACATCCTGAAAGGCCTTGGCTTTGACACCGAAGCCCAGCAACGCCCCTGCTCGGATTTCTCTGGCGGCTGGCGGATGCGTGTGGCCCTTGCGGGCGTGTTGTTCGCGCAGCCCGACTATCTGCTGCTCGACGAGCCGACCAACTATCTCGACCTCGAAGGCGCTTTGTGGCTGGAAAGCTATCTGCAAAAATACCCGCACACCGTGCTGATCATCAGCCACGACCGCGGGCTTTTGAATCGATCCGTCACCGGCATCCTGCATCTGGACAACAAAAAGCTGACCTATTGGTCCGGCCCCTACGATCAATTCGCCCGCCAAGTCGCCGAACGCCGCGCCGTCCTGCAAGCCGAGGCGCGCAAGCAAGCCGACAAACGCGCGCATCTGCAAGCCTTTGTCGATCGGTTCAAAGCCAAGGCGTCAAAAGCCGCCCAAGCCCAGTCCCGCGTGAAAATGCTGGAAAAGATGGAGACGATCACCGCCCCCGAGGATGCAAAAAAGGTGGTGTTCACCTTCCCGGTGCCGGAAGAACTTTCGCCGCCGATCATTAACATGGAGGGCGTTGCTGTAGGCTATGGCGGCCCGCCGATTCTGAAAAAGCTGTCGCTGCGCATCGACCAAGACGACCGCATCGCTTTGCTGGGCCGCAACGGTGAAGGAAAATCCACACTTTCCAAGCTGTTGGCAG
>CAYLYV010000051.1:0-28096 GCA_964387655.1 uncultured Cypionkella sp.
ACGAAATGCCCGAAGTCACATCAAGCCGAAACCACGGGGCTGGCGCACCGCTTACCGCGCTTGCAAAGTTCCTCCAGGTGCGCATCCTCGAGTTAAAGCCCAAGACTCAGGCCGAGATCGCGCACGAGGCCGGGTTTTTGAATGCCAATGTTCTCTCGATGCTGCGTTCTGGCAGCACAAAATTGGCACTCGACCGCGTGCCAGCCCTGGCGCTTGCACTGGACTGCGACCCGGCACGCCTGCTCCGGCTGGCACTCGGTCAGGCAATCGGTGACACTGCCGCGAATGCGATCATTGAGATTATGGGAACGCCGATCAGCGCGAATGAACGGGCCTGGATCGACGAAATCCGCAGCGCCTCGGAAGACAGCGATCCTCGCATCACCGCCCGGTCCCGCACGACATTAAGGGGGATTTTTGGCAAATGACGAGAAAAATATTCGAGGGCTTCGTGGCACCGCAAGATGGCCCGCTCACCGAGGCTGAACGAGGCTGGGTGGAGATCATCCGGGTGATTTGTTATGACGGGGTGCCTCGACCGAGCCTGGAACCAGTGCAGGCACTCCGAGACGCGCTGGATCAGCAGAGAAGGCTCCGCGGAAGGCCAGGGAGGTGAAAAGAAGAGTGACACCATAACCACTTGTGTCATCGCGCCAGCGCAACGATACTTTCTGTTATGATCCAGTCGGTTGACAGCGTAACTGATTTCCGTTCAGCGCCGTCAACCTACGCCTCAATGCCGCAAAACATGGAGAAATTCGGCTAGACGAAGGGCGATTTGTCAGCACACGAGCATCTGAAAAGTCTGTTTTGGTTGACAGGAGGTTACCAGAAATTGACAAAAACAGCATAAATGGAAAGATAGCCGGGTGCCCTGCCCCAGTCAAAGCGCGTCAGACCGCCGCTACTGGTCCTACGCGCCGTGTCAACCACGAGTGGATATCCCTGTGAAGCGCAAAGACATCTTTAAGGTCGCCACCGCATACTCCAAGCCGATCATGGACCAGTTCACCCGGAATTTAGAACATATAGACAACATAGTGTATGCTTGCGACCACCGATCTGAGCCTTACCCTGCAAAAGCGGTTGCCCACAGATGATCCTGCCGTGAGAAACATAAAAGACGGGCACTCGACCCAGACGTCGACACAGTAGCCCAAAGCCCAGATACTGCGCACAGGACCAGCAGTTTTCCAGAAATGCCAAACCTACGCTGCCGACCGGAATGCGCCTAGGAATGGCTGCATACGCACCGCGCCGGTGCCTCCCTGTCGTGCGTGAGTGCGCCATTTTCGACTGTTGCGTCACCTACAGATCATGCGACTGGTAAGCCGTTGAAGTCCTAGAAAAATCATCGAAGTGGCTAGAGGGTGTATTGCGTTGCGGCGGCTGACTGGGTGCCAAAGCTCCTCTATGTCTGCAACTGTCGAAGAATAGCGTGTGGCGGAATAGTCTGCGATAAGCGGCGCCTTGCTGGCAGGGACACAACAATTAACTATCCGTGAAGTCGATCCGCCAAGAACACGTAGATTTTGCGGGTATGCTCGAGAATCTCCCACGTGCCTTTCCAGCCACGCGGCAACATGATGGCATCGCCCGGCCCCAACTCGCGCCGAGTGCCGTCCAAGTGGGTCATGACGATCTTGCCTTGCAAGAAGTAGCAGAACTCTGCCGCCGCTGATCGGTCTGCGGTAAAGCTGCCGGGCGAGCACTCCCAGACCCCGATATCCAGTGCGCCATCAGGCGATTGCCAGAGCGAAGTTGCCGCCTCTTTCTGACCCGGCGTGAGCGCGGTAGGCTTGTCTGCAAGCGCGCCAATGTCGATCCCGGCGAGGCCGGTAAAAACGGATAGGTCGATCATGTGTTCTCCTATTTTTGCGGACGCTGTTCTGGCTGTTGCGCCGCTTTCAACGGCCAGTTATGCGATTTGCCAGCGTGGCAAGCCGCGATGTGCGCTGCCCACCACTTGCCGCTTCACGCCGGTCGGCGCGGTTATACAGCCAATACATGCCGTGAACGCCCAGCCAGCGAAACGGCTCGACTTCCCATTTACGCGGCTTGCGATTGACCCAAGGAAGGGTCGTCCGCTCGGTCTGTTTATCCAGCACCAGATCCGCAAGTGTCTGCCCCGAAAAGTTCGAGGTGGACACCCCAAGGCCGACGTAGCCGCCCGCCCAGGCAATGCCTGCCTGCGGATCAAGACCCGCGGTCGTGCACCAGTCGCGCGGCACACCCAGCACACCACACCAGGCGTGGTCCAGCTTCAGACTGCGGGTCTGGGGCAGCATCCGATACAGAATGTCTTTCAGCTTTTCCACGGTTTCAGCCTGAGTCTCGCCGTTCACATCGGTTTTGGAGCCGAAGCGATACGGCACCCCGCGCCCGCCCATGGCGATACGGCTATCTTGCGTGCGCTGCGCGTAACAATACGCGTGCGAGGCATCGCCGAATACCTCATAGCCGCTCCAGCCAAGTTCGTCCCACATCGCATCCGGGACCGGTTCGGTCACGACGATAGCGCTGTTCAGCGGTATCCATTCGCGCTCATTCCCCGAGATACCATGGGTAAAGCCTTCCGTGGCGCGCACGATGCGGTGCGCAGTCACCGTGCCACGATTGGTGGTGACACGGCCTTTGCTGATCCCGGTTACAGTGGTCTGTTCATATATCGTGACGCTCTTGCGGGTTACCACCTCGGCCAAACCACGCACCAGTTTGGCAGGTTGCACCCGAGCAACGCCGCCCGTCACCAAAGCGCCCTGCACATCCTTGATGCGGATGCGTTCGGCGGCCTCGGCGGCACCGATCAGATGGCTGCGCTCAACGGGAACCTCCCACGCCATGTCGTCTGCCTGATCGGCGCGCAACCGCTGCATCTGGGCCGGGGTGCAGGCAAAGGTCAGGCAATCGGTGCGCCGGATGTTTGCGTCGATGCCTTCGGCTTCGCAGACGCGGATCACCTCTTCCACTGTGCCACGCAGCTGGCGCTCAAAGTCGATTACGCCTTCGCGGGTTCCGGTCGAGAGATACTTTGACCGGCTCCACGAAAATCCACCCGAGCACCAGCCCCCATTGCGCCCGGAGGCGCCGTAGCCCGCGAACTCTTTCTCAATGATCGCAATCGACAGGTCGGGGTTCGCCTTCTTCAGATAGTAGGCCGTCCACAACCCGGTAAACCCCGCCCCTACGATGCAGACATCGACGTCGATATCGCCGGGCAACGCAGCCCGATAATCGGGGAGCCCCCCCATATCGGCATACCAGAAAGAGACATCGCCGTTCTTCTTCACGTCCATCACTTTATCCTTCATGTCCCGCAGTCGAGCCGTCATCGGCCAAAAGCGTGCCATCCTTTGGGTTCCAGGCCAGTTCCACGGCACTGCCGATGGCGAAAGGCTCGTCTTGGGTGGGGGTGCGGGCAATGACATGGCTGCCATCCGCAAGCGTCACTTCGTATTTCATCGCGGCCCCCAGATAGAGCATTTCACGCACTGTGCCGCCGAGAATATTGGTCATTCCGTCCTTCAGGCCTGTGCCAGAGGCCTGAACCATAACACTTTCAGGGCGCAGCAGAATGACATGAGCAGCATCGGTCTTGGCCTGTCCGGGTGCCACCAACGTCGTCCCCGCCACCGTCAGCGCGGTTTCAGTCCCCCCTGCACGATGCACGCCCCGCAACACCGAGCTTTCACCAATGAACTGGCCGACGAACAATGTCTCGGGTCGGGTGTAAAGCTGATGCCCACTGCCGACCTGCTCAATCCGGCCCTTGTTGAATACCGCGATACGGTCGGACAACACCAAGGCTTCCTCTTGGTCGTGAGTGACATAGACAAAGGTCGCGCCGAGTTCGCGGTGAATCCGACGAATTTCCAGCTGCAGCACCTCGCGCAGCTTCTTGTCCAGCGCACCCAGCGGCTCGTCCATCAGCAACAGCGACGGGGTGAATACCATCGCGCGTGCCAACGCCACCCGCTGCTGCTGACCGCCCGAAAGCTCGCTGGGGTAGCGATGCGCGAATTTATCCAGTTGCACCTTTTGCAGGGCTTGATCGACCGCACGGGCACGGTCGGCCTTGCCGATGCTGCGTTGCTTCAGCGGATAGGCCACGTTCTGCGCCACGCTCATGTGCGGGAACAGCGCATAATGCTGAAATACCACGCCGATGTTACGCTTGTGCGCTGGGACGTGGCCGATTGATTGCTCTCCCAAACGGATTTCACCGGCGCTGAGGTCGGTGAACCCGGCAATCAGGTTCAGAGTCGTGGTCTTGCCAGATCCTGACGGGCCAAGCAAGGACATGAACTCACCCGGTTCGACCCGCAGGCTGACATCATCCAAAGCCGTAAAATTGCCGTAGAACTTGCTGACGTCGCGAATGTCGATGGCGGCGCCTTTTGTGTTTGTGTCCAACGTCATACCCTGCGCCCCCGCATTCCGAAGATTAGCCCAAGCCCGATGATCAGCGTCGTGACAAGGAAGATAAGTGACCCGACCGCCGCAACCGTCGGATCGGCGTCGCGGGTCATGGATGAAAAGATCTGAACCGGTAGGGTTTTCAACTGCGGGCTGGTGATGAACAGCGACACGATCACCTCGTCAAATGAGGTGACGAACGCAAAAAGCGCGCCCGACAGGATACCCGGCAGGATCAACGGCAAGGTGATGGTGAAGAACGTGGTCAGCCGCGACGCCCCAAGGCTTGCTGCCGCCGTTTCAAGACGCTCATCGAACACCGCCAGATTTGCACCGACCGCAATCACCACGAACGGAATCGCCAGAAGGGTGTGGGCCAGCACATAACCGGTCCAGGTTCCGACAAGGCGAGTGTCCAGATAAACCGCGTAGATGCCAACGGCCAGCACCACGCCGGGCACGATCATCGGCGTGATTAGCAGGGCGCGAATAATCCCCGCCGCACGCCCTCTCATGCGCTCGATGCCGATCGCTGCCATGGTGCCAATGACCGTTGCCACCACTGAGACCATCAAAGCAACCTTGGCCGACACGATCAGGCTGCCGAACCACTGTGGATTGGTGAAGAAGTTCTCATACCACTGCAGCGAAAACCCTTGTGGCGGGAAAACTAGCGATTTCTTACCCGCAAAAGACATCGGGATAATGATCAGCGTGGGTGCCACAAGCCAGATCGCAATCAGCAGGCAGGTCAAGCCTAAAAGCAAGCGAGGCAGGTTCAGTTTCATCGGCTGCCCCCGCTCATCTGATACTTCCGCCGCATGAATGGACTGGCGATGCCAAGAATGCCAAAGGTGGCAATCAGCAGCACAACACCCATTGCCCCGCCCCGCCCCCAGTTCAGCAAGGACAACACCTGCTGCTGGATCAGCGTTGACAACATGGTCGATTGCGGGCCGCCCAGCAGCAACGGCGTGATGTAAAACCCAAGCGCCAGGATGAAGACGATTGTCGCCCCGGCAAATACTCCAGGCAGAGAAAGCGGCAGGTAAATCTGGAAAAAGGTCTTGACGGGATGCGCCCCCAGGCTGCGCGCAGCCTGCAGCAACCGCAAATCAATGACGCGCAGCACCGCGTAAAGGGGCATGATCATGAACTGCAGCAGGACTTGGGTCCTGCCGATGGTCACGCCCAGTTGAGTCCGGATCAGGCGCACCTTCTCGAACCCCATGGACAACAGGACCCGATTGATAACCCCCGAATCCTGCAACAAAATCACCCAGGCCAACGTTCGCACCACACCAGAAACCCAGAAAGGCACCAGCACGCACATAATCAGCGCCAGGCGAAGGCGCGGCCCTGCGACCGACATCGCGAAGGCATAGGGATAGGCCGCCAGCACACAGCAAACCGTCACCCAGAAGGCGATGGAAAATGTGCGCAGCAACACTGTGATGTTCACTTTGGTCTGAAAGAACCAGACATAGTTTGCTAGCCCCGGCTCGGGCTCCATGAAGCTGCGCAAGACGATCACGCCAAGCGGCACCGCCATCACCAGAACCAGAACGGCCAAAGCCGGCAGGGTCAGATAAAGCGGACCGCGGGAAGCGCGCGGTGCAGATTTGGTTGACATGATTGCCTTTCAGCGACGCACGCGAGTGTGCACAAAAACGCCGGGGCCAGCAGCCCCGGCGCAAAGAGCATCAGTTGCCCGCGACGAATTCAGCCCATTTGGCGCTAAGCGTCTCATAGTTGGCGACCCAGAATTCGACGTTCTGGTTGTAGGCCATAGCCTGCTTTTCAGGGGTATTGGTCATGAATTCCGCCGTCAACGCATCCACCTTAGGCTGTGCATCGACGTTGATCGGCGAATAGGACGTCTCTTGCGCCATCACTTCTTGCGCCTGTTTGCCCAAGTAAGCGTTGATCAGCGCATGAGAGGCGTCGGTATCCTTGACCCCGATCGGAATGGCAATCTGGTCCTTGACGACAATCCAGTCTTGCCAGACAGGCGCGTAATTTGCCCCATTGGCCAATGCCGCCTTGCCCCGGCCCGACCAGACCATAACCATGTCAGCCTCACCAGACTCGAGCATTTGCTGGCTTTCTGCGCCCGTCGTCCACGGAACCAGATTTTCACGGATCGAGCGCCACTTGTTCAGCCCGCGGTCAATATCCGCCGGAAACAGCTGATCTTTCGGCACGCCATCGGCCAGCAGGCCCAGCTCGACCATATAGCCTTCTGGATCGGCGTAACCTGGAATGCCGCGCGTGCCGGGGAATTTCTCGACATCGAAGAAATCGTTCCAGCTCTGCGGCGGATTATCTTTGTATGTATCCTTGTTATACAGGAACATGACAGCGTAGTTCATCGCCGGAACGCTGCACTCGCCCACCTGTCCCGGCGGGATTTTCGATATGTCGATCTTGGTGAAATCCAGTTTCTGAAACAGCGTTCCGCAGTGCACGAACGGCGTAAAGTCACCGGTATCGACTACATCCCACATCACGTTCTTGGCCTCGACCTGCGCCTGGATCTTGGCATTTTCGGTGGGTCCGTCTGATAGCAAGGTCACGCCGGATTTGGTGACAAAATCCTGAAGCGCCTTGAGCTGGCCATCCTGAAAAATCCCGCCATAAGAAACAAAGGTCAGGGTCTTGCCCGCCAGAGATCCTTCGGCGGTCTCGCCCGCCACAGGGCCTTCCGCAAAAGCGGCGCCTGCCATCCCGATTGCTGTCACTGCAGCAAATCCAAGGGTTCTGGTGTGTTTCATCGTATTTCCTCCCGGTTGGTTTTTGGTCTGTGTATCATCGTGCTACAAGATCAGCCGGCTCCGCCGACCTTGCTTCGAAATCCGTCCACATACTTGGAAGTTGATGTGGGCGGTGAAATCATGAACAGCACTTCGGCCGCTCCATCACCGATATTGACCACTCGGTGCGGGACAGAAGTTGCGTATTCCACGCTGTCGCCTTCGTCCAACTCATGGCTGTCACCACCCAGCTCTAGCCGGATTTGCCCGCGCAGGACCAAAATCATCTCATGGCTGTCTCCGTGGGTATATGGGTCGTCCCCACTTGTGCCGCCGGCGTCAAACTCCGCAATGTATGTCTCAAAGTGGGTCAGCGGGCGGCGCGACAACAACATTTTGCGCTGCCCGTTTGTCACCGGTAAAGTGGGCCGCAAGTGGCGGCGTAGCACAGGATCCTTGCCACCTTCTGCAGACGCAAAAAGTTCGGAAATACTTGTTCCAAAACTGTTGGCAATACGGATCAGGGTCGAGGTGCTTGCGCCGCTGAGCCCGCGTTCCAGTTGGCTGAGGAAGCTCGCCGAGGTTCCCGTGGCATCCGCCAGTTGACGCAGCGACAGCCCATTGGCCTTGCGCAGCTGGCGCAGCCGCTCGGCCATGATGCGAACGGTTTCCGCTTCATCGGCGCGAGTCATGGGTTGATCTGGTTGGGGTGCCATCGTCTGCTCCAAGACTACTTAAATTATGTTAAGTAGAGAGAAACAAAACTTCAACGATTCTGTGACACACTGAGGGGTCCGCGCAGCAGACAGCACAAGCGCGCTGCGGTTACCAGCAGGTGTGGCGACCAAGTATTTGGCGATGATGTGCGCCCCTAGGAATGGATATGCGCGACAGTTGTGCCACCCAGCGATCACGCGCCTGGTAAATCACCGAAGTCCTAGAAAAATCATCGAAGTGCCTGGGTGGTGTCTTCTGTTGCGGCTACTTAACCGGCGCCAAAGCTCCTCTCATGATACCGGCCAGCAGACAAATCTGCCCCCAGCGGAGAAAGCTGGACCACGCTGTTTTTCACCCCAGTCCGATGTTCCGTTCTGCGGTCACGCGACGATCGCGCTCGGCGCGGTGCTGGCTGCCCAAAAGGGGGATGGGCGCTATCGCCTGTCGCTCCGGCCGGGTGAGATCGAGGTGGAGACGTGGATGCAGAACGGCGCTGGCCACGCCACACTTCGTTCCCTCCCCTCCCGGAGCGAAGCAGCGACCGAAACGCTGACAAACGACGCCCTGCATCTGTTCGGCTTTGCCCGCGCAAATCTGAACCAAAGCCTGCCCGTAATGCGGATGAACGCCGGGGCCGGGCACCTGTTTCTGGCCCTGAACAGCCGCGCGAAGCTCCCAAGGATGCGTTATGATCTGGACGCTGGCCGCAGCTTTATGCAGCGACACGGATTTGTCACCATCACCTTGGCATACCGCGAAAACGACAGGTTGCTTCATGTCCGAAACGCTTTTGCTTCTGGTGGCGTGCTAGAAGATCCCGCCACCGGTGCGGCCGCAGCTGCATTGGGGGAATGCCACGCGATCAGGACCTGTTATCGTCTGGCGATCTCATCAACCATCAAGGAGTGGATATGTGCCGTCCGTCGCGTATCGAAGCCCGGTTCGATGATGTGAAGGGTCTACCTGTGCTTGTGAGCGATGACGCTGTCTTGAGTGAAATGGCAACAGCAACATGTTCACGGCGCGGATACAGCTTTTAAGAATCACTCTAAACTGTGAAAGGGAGCAAAATGGACTTGCCCTCTCGGCAATGAGGTCTCAGGATCAGTGGTAACATCAGTAATAAGGTGATCTATCTCTTCCGGACGACAAATCGCCACGCGGCTTTCCTTTGCGATTTTTTCTGCATGGCACAACATGACGCAACGTTTTGAACAGACAATCATTTTTCGCGCCACCTCTGCCTCATGCAACGCGTAGTTCGTGGCTCCACGCGCCGAATGATACGCAACTGGTGAAATAACTGCAAAATCTGCCAAAAAGCGGTCGACTTCTGAAAGCGTTAACTCGCCATAGGTCGCAGGCACCTCTGCATGCGGCTTGCCGCCTAACAGCAAGACTTCAAGATTTGGATGCGACGCAACCATTTGCGCAATCTCGATAGAGTTGGTGATAAGCCGCAGATCACGATGATGCAAAATCTCCTGCGCAAACGCGAGCGTCGTCGTGCCAGCGTCTACGAACAGGGTAGAGCCTGCCGGTATCAAACTGGCCGCGAGCCGACCAATCGCCATTTTGGCGCCTGCATGCGTTTTCAGACGATCTGAAAATGCCGGTTCAGGCAGAATCTTTCGATCTGAAAGAACGGCACCGCCGTGGACGCGCTTCAGATTGCCTTGCTCTTCCAGATCCAGGAAGTCCCGCCGTATTGTCTCGCTTGAGACTTCCAACAAGGTCGCAAGCTCATTGGTGGTCACCTTTCCATCCCGAGAAAGACGATCGAGAATTTTTGAATGGCGCTCGTGCGACCACATTTCCGCGCGCTCCAAAAGATACCGCACCTGAGTGCTAGCGACAAAAACCCACAAATTCCAGCCCCCATGTGGATTTGAGACCGTTTTTCCAGATACCTGAGTAAAAACTACCAGTTTTTTGCCTGTTTTTTCGGCATATTTTGGATTTATGTGCCTTTCGACGATTTTTATGTGGACTTGCGTGCGATTACGCGTCAGCCTTAAAAAATCCGCCACTCGCGATGCATTCCTCAAACCCCACCTAAGAGGTCCATATGCTGGATTTGCAACTTGCCCTGGATTTCGCGAATCGCGCTGCAGATGGTGCGGGTGAAATTGCACGCGCCCACTTTCGAAAGTCGATAGAAGTGGAACACAAAAGCGATGATAGTCCGGTCACCATCGCAGATCGCAACATCGAGCGCTTTCTTCGGGACCAGATCGAACAGGTCTATCCGGATCATGGGATCCTTGGTGAAGAACATGGCGACCTGAATCTCGACAGGGAATTTGTCTGGGTGGTCGATCCGATAGACGGAACCAAGAGCTTCGTAACAGGGCATCCGATGTTCGGGGGCCTTATGGCTTTGCTCAAGAACGGGGAGCCCCAGCTTGGACAGATCGACATGCCTGCAATGGGCGAGCGATGGTGCGGAATCAGGGGCAAGCCCACGACCCTAAACAGGGTGCCGGTCAAGACCAGTGGCTGCAAGGATCTGGCGACATCTTATGCCTATACCACCGATCCCATGCTGTTTTCCGGCAGCGCCCAGCTCGTTCTGGACATGCTGCGCAATAGGGTCAGGCTGCTGCGCTTTGGGGGCGATTGTTACAACTATGCACTTTTGGCCTCGGGTTATTGCGATCTTGTGCTGGAAACCGGGTTGCAACCTTATGATTACCTGCCAGTGGTCCAGATTATCCGTGGCGCGGGCGGCGTGATCTCTGATTGGCAAGGTCATGACCTTGGCATCGGCTCCCGCGGGGATGTCCTTGCCTCTGCCACCCCTGAATTGCACGCGCAGATGCTCAAGGAGCTTGAGCGCCTGCATGTGACTGAAGCGGCATGAAAACCGCGTCTCTACCGTGAACAAACAGCCCGCTGCGGGCCCCATCAGGAGAGTGTGATAATGGACCGAAGAAAATTCCTCCGCTACGGCATGAGCGCTGGCGCGACCATGGCCGCGATGCGTCTGAATCCTGACTTCTTTTTTAGCTCCGCTTTTGCGCAGGAGGCCCGGCCCCTGACCGTCCTGTCGGCGGAAAACATCACAGGGAACTGGGACCCTATGGCGCACACCACGCTGTCGCAGTTCAACATCGAAGGCTTTATCATGGGGTTTCTGACCCGCTCACCCATGATGCCCGACAACCCGGACCAGGTGGTTTATGAACTGGCCACGTCGATCACCCAATTGGAGCCGTTCAAGCTGGAGATCAAGTTGCGCGAAGGCGTCACCTTCCATGACGGCGAGCCGTTCTCGGCCAAAGACGTGAAGGCAACCTTTGAATACGGCGCGCAGCCGGAAAGGGCGCGGCAGGTCTATCCGGGCTTTGCCGACACGTTCGAAGTGACGACACCGGACGATTTCACGGTGATCGTGGACACGACTAAGGGGGGCTATGGCGCGGGGATGTTCGTGTTCCTTGCGTCCTATCTGCCCATCATGTCGGCCAAGGATATTGCAGGCGGCCCCAACGGCCCCTTATCGCAGCGGCTGAATGGCACAGGTCCGTTCCGGTTTGCACAACAAGCTGGCAATGACACGCAGATGACCGCGTTCGAGGGGTATTTCCGCGGCGCGCCCAAAGTGCCGGGCGTCAACTTCACCTTTGTCGGGGATTCGACCACTCGGATGCTGTCGTTGTTGAACGGGCAGGCAGATGTGATCGAACGGCTGGAACCCGAACAGGTTGCCACCCTGAAAAGCGAAGCCGACATCGTGGTGAACCGCGCAGTTTCGGTGGAAAACAAATATCTGTGGTTCCGCTGCTCCAAGCCGCCGTTTGACAATCCATTGGTGCGCAAGGCCGTATGCCATGCGATTGATCGCAGTGTGATTATGGAGGTCATGGGAACCGCCGGGGAGCCGTCGTCGAACTTTGTCTCGCCGATCAAGTTCGGCTACATCGATCTGGAGAATTACCCCGAATACAACCCCGAAGAATGCCAACGCCTGCTAGCCGAGGCAGGATATCCGGGGGGCGAAGGGCTGCCTGATTTGGAATACATCACCTCGACCGGGTTCTATCCCAAGACCAAGGAATATGGCGAGGTGATCACCGCGATGCTGCAAGAACAGGGGTTTCCGGTCACGCTGAACGTTATGGAAGTCGCCGCCTGGAACGAGCGGCTCTATGACCGCCCCGGCGGCGGGCCGGGCCACATGATCGACTGCGGCTGGACCAGTGCCTCACCCGAACCGGATCTCGTGCTGCGCACGCACTTCCATTCGACATCGAAACGGATCTGCGGGATCGAAGACCCCGAAATCGACGCGGCGCTGGACGAAGAGCGCGATGCACCGTCGATCGAGGCTCGTCGGACCAGCTTGCAAACCAACCTGATGCCGATGCTGGCCGACAAGGTTCCTGCCTACAGCCTGTTCACCTCTGTCCTGATGCACGGGGTTAGGGCTGATGTGAAAGACCTGTTCATCTATCCAGACGGCACAATGGATGCCGCCAGCGCGATGCGCGGCTGATCACCAGAACCGGAATCCCTGCGTGCGGGGGTTCCGGTGCTTCTTCGACAGGCTTACCGGAGCAACCCATGTTCATCGCCAGATTTCTTGCCAGACGATTGCTTCAGGGTGCACTGATCGTATTCCTTGTATCGGCTGTCATCTTCACCTTGCTCCGTGTTGTGCCCGGCGACCCGGTGCGCCTGATGGCAGGCGGGATGGCGCCAGAGGCGCTGATCGAACAGATTGCCGAAGACATGGGCCTGCGCGATCCGATTTATCAGCAGTTCGGCCGCTATGTCTGGGGTATCGTGCAAGGCGATCTGGGGCAAAGTTTTGTGCGCCCTGCCAGCGGTGCGGCGGTGGGTGGGGCCAGTTTTGACGACAACACTCGAAGTGAGCGCGCCAAGGTCTGGGACCTGATTGCCCAGACCGCCCCGATGACCGTGCAGCTTGCGCTGCTGTCGATGCTGTTTGCCCTGATTATCGCAGTGCCCATCGGTGTTTGGGGCGGCCTCAGACCTGGGCGCTTTCCAGACAAGTTGGCGCTCTACCTGTCATCGGTTTTCGTAAGCCTGCCTAACTTCTGGCTTGGGATCGTGTTGGCCTTGCTGCTATCTGTAAAGCTCAAATTGCTTCCGGCCATCGGCTATGACGGATTTGCTTATACAATCCTGCCCGCCATCGTTTTGGCTATCGAAATTGCGCCCTTCATCATCCGGACGCTGACTGTGTCAGTGGCTGGGGTGATGCGCGAAAACTTTATCGACATCGCGGCCGTGCGCGGCCTGACACGCAACCAGATCATCTTTCGCCACGCCTTGCGCAACTCCTCTGTGCCCCTGCTGAACCTGCTGGGCGTGCAGTTTTCGATGCTGCTGGGCGGTGTCTTGGTGATCGAGTTCATCTTTGATTATCCGGGCCTCGGACTACTGACGATCAATGCCGTCATGCAGCGGGACTTCCCCCTGATTCAGGGCATCGCCATCGTCACCGCCGCAGCTTTTGTCCTGATCAACATCGTCGTTGATTTGTGTGCGACGGCAATCGACCCAAGATTGGAATACTGATGAGCATGCAAGTGATGACATCTGACCTGCCGCCACCCCGCAAGGACCGCAAGATTGCGGCGCGGATCTGGTCTCAAGCCTATGCCGCCATCGAGTTCAAGATCGGGCTTGTCGTCTTTTCGGCGCTCGTTCTTGCGGCCATCTTCTATCCGATGTTTTCGGGGATCGACCCCACGAAAATGGCAATCTCCTCCAAACTTCTGCCGCCCCTGTTCATGGGCGAAGGGTGGAGCTGGGCGCGCCCGCTTGGCACTGATCAGTTGGGGCGCGACATGCTTTCGCGCTCACTTGTCGGGCTGCGCTATTCGCTGCTGATCGGAATTTCGACCACCATTCTGATGGTGGCGGTCGGCGCGATGATGGGGCTGTTTTCGGGCTATTTCGGCGGCAAGGTCGATACGGTTCTGATGCGCCTGACCGATGCGCAACTCGCCATCCCGATGATCATTCTGGCCATTACCATTCTGGGCGTGTCGCGCCCCACAATCCCCGCGATCATTCTGGTGCTGGGGCTGTCGGGCTGGCCGATCTACGCGCGCGTCATGCGGTCCAGCGTGATGTCCGAGCGGAAGAAGGAATTCGTGCGCGGCGCCATGGTTCTGGGGGCGACTGACTGGCGGATCATGTTCACGCTGATCCTGCCGCTGGTCCTGCCGCCGATTGCCTTTGTCGCGGTGCTGGATATCGCGCGGATGATGATCTTTGAATCCGTCCTTGGCTTTCTGGGGCTGGGCGTGCAGCCGCCCACGCCCACCTTTGGCAACATCATCGCAGACGGGCGCAAATACCTGCTGAACGCCTGGTGGATTGCCACAATGCCGGGGATTTTCCTCGTTTTGACGCTGACATCCATCAACCTGATGGGCGCTTCACTCGAACGGGCACGAAACAGCATCTACGGAGGCGCATGAGTTGACCACAGATCCATCATCCCCGGGAGCGCCCCTGTTGTCGGTGCGCAATCTGACGGTGGTTGCGCAAAGCGAAGGCGTTAGCCGGACCATCCTGAACGGCATCAGCTTTGATTTGAAACCCCGTCAGATCCTGTCGGTCATCGGGGAGAGCGGGTCGGGCAAGACAGTGCTGGCACGGGCGCTTGTTGGCTGGATGGCGCCGCAGTTGAAAATCACGGCGGGCGACATCCTGTTCAAAGGGCGCGACCTCATCCGCGACAAGGTCTTTGCCAGCGGCCTTGCCGGGCGCGAGATCGCCTATATCGGTGGCAATCCGGCGGGGGCGCTGGACCCTACGATGACGGTGGGCGCGCAACTGGTTGAAAAGTTGCGCGCCGTGCGCCCTGACATTTCCACCAAGGATGCGCAGGACAAGGCAATCCGCCTGCTTGAGGCTGTTAAAATCCCGTCGGCGGCCAGCCGTTTTCACGAATACCCATTCCAGTATTCGGGCGGGATGATGCAGCGGGCGATGATCGTGGACGCCCTGATTTCGGACCCTGCTCTGCTGATTGCCGACAACATCACCCAGCCGCTGGATGTAACGGTGGCCGCGCAGATCCTGAAACTGATGCGCGAGTTGAATGAAAAATTCTCGACCGCGATCCTGTTCATCTGCTCGTCGCTGCCGGTGGCCTGCGATGCGGGGGATGAGGTAATGGTGCTGCACGCGGGCGAAGTGGTGGAACGTCAGACCTCAACCGATCTGGTCGCCCATCCGCAGCATGGCTATACCCGCGCCTTGATCTCCGAATTACCAACGCTTTGGGCAAACGGCAAAGACGGGCGCGACGACCGCCAAGACCCCAACCGCCAAGCGATCATGTCGGTGCGCGGGGTGGCCAAATTCTATGAAACGCGCGCCAAGGCCGGGAAGGCCGTGGTTCAGGCGGTGCGCAATGTTGAATTTGATGTGTTCCCCGGCGACAACTTTGGCATCGTGGGGGAATCGGGCTGCGGCAAGTCATCCCTGATGCGTCTTTTGACCGGGCTTGAACGACCCGGCGCCGGGTCGATCATCTTTGAAGGCGAAGATGTCGGCACCGCCAGCCCCGCGCGTCTGCGGCAGCTGCGCAGGCGGTTTCAGCTTGTGTTGCAAGATCCGTTCGGATCGCTGCCGCCCCAGTCATCCATCGGCGACATCGTTGAAGAACCGCTGAAAATTCATGGCATTGGCAACAAAAAAGAACGTCAGGACCGCGCACGTGCAGCCCTGAACGAGGTCGGGTTAAGCGACAGGCTTTATGACCAGTTGCCGACCGGCCTGTCCGCCGGACAGCGCCAGCGGCTCCAGGTGGCGCGCGCGATGGTGCTGGAGCCGCGCCTGCTCATCATGGATGAAACCCTCTCGGCACTGGATCAGACCGAACAGGGCAAGCTCTTGGACCTGTTCGGCCGCCTTCAGGCGCAGCACGGGTTCACCTATATCTTCATCTCACATGATCTGACGATGGTGCGGCAGGTGTGTTCGCGCATCGCCGTGATGTATCTGGGCGAAACGGTCGAGGTTGCCCCGAACGAGCGGATGTTTTTTGATCCGGGCCATCCCTACACCCGCGCGCTGCTCTCAGCGGCTCCCACCTTGGAAGAGCGGCGCTATCGCCCCGAAGACTGCCTGCTGGAAGGCGAGCCGCCCTCGCCCATCGATCTGCCACCAGGATGCGCCTTTGCCGGTCGCTGCCCGCATGCCTTTGACAGGTGCCACCGCGAAAACCCGGTGCTTGTCAGCCGCGGCGATCAAGCGCTGGCCGCTTGTTTTCTGTTGAATGCCACGTCCACAGCGAAAGCCACTGCCGATGCCTGATACCGAGAATTTTGCGCCAATCGACGCGCCTTTGTTTGATAAGCTGATGGAAAAGGTGTCGGCGTTTGGCAGCACCGGCGATGGCGGCGTAGACAGGCCCGCGCTTACCGACGCACACAAAGCCGCGCGGGATTGGCTGTGCGCAGAATTGAAACAGCGCGGCTATACCGTTCTAATCGACAACATCGGTAATGTGTTCGGGCGGCTTGATCTGGCACAGGATGGCGCGCCGCTGGTCATGGTCGGCTCGCATCTGGACAGCCAGCCGAAGGGCGGGCGCTTTGACGGGGCTTACGGCGTGATCGCCGCATTGGTGGCCATCGAAAGCTGGCGCAACCATTGCTCCCAAAACGGCATCACGCCGCGATGCAATTACGTTGTCGCGGACTGGATGAACGAAGAAGGTGCGCGCTTTCAACCCTCGCTCCTTGGCTCCTCGGTTTTTACGGGCGCTCTCACCCGCGATTTCGCCCTGTCGCGCAAAGACCGCGATGGCGCATCGGTAGAGTCGGAACTGACCCGCACGGGGTATATGGGCGGCGATGAAGTCCCGCGCCCAGATTGCTATATCGAGGTGCACATCGAAGGTGACAGCCACATGGAACGCAGCGGCGCTAAGATTGCGCCATTCGTGCGCCATTGGGGGGCGGTCAAGCTGCGCATCGAAGTCGATGGAAAGCAAAACCACACTGGCCCGACCCCGATGGAAGAGCGCCAAGACGCGCTTTTGGGCGCGGCCTATATCATCGCAGAAGTGCGCGCACTTGCCGATCAGGCGCAAGACTCGCTTTACACCTCTGTCGCGCGCGTCGATGTCACGCCAAATTCGCCCAATGTCGTTCCCGGAAAGGCCGTGCTCTTTGCCGAACTGCGCGCGCCCGAACCTGACACGCTGACAGCGGCAGAGGCAGCACTACGCGCCGCCCTGCCCGAACTTGCCCGGCGCGCCTTTGTGACCGCCGAAGTGGCTGGCGTTGATATCCGCCCCGCCGGAAAGTTCGATGCCCGGCTAGTTGCCTTGGCCGAAGAAGCCGCAGATCGGTTCGCGCTGCCCCGCATGCGTCTGGATACCATCGCGGGCCATGACGCTGTCGCCCTAAATGCTATCCTGCCCAGCCTTGTGCTTGCCGTGCCTTCTGTCAACGGTGTGATCCACCGCAATGACGAATACACTTCGCCAGAAGACCTGAAAGCCGGTGCCGGAGTGGTTCTGGACATGATACGCCGGATCGATCAGGCGGGCGGGTGCCTAGACACAGCAGCGGGGGCAAAATGACGGGACTTGTTACAGATGCCATGATGGCAGAGGCTGTCACCGCCGCAGGGCTTTCGATGGCCGATGTCGTCTCTGACGGCCCCGCAGCGCTTGCCTCCCCCAGTTACAAGGCGCTGGAAAGCCGCTCGGTTCTAACCGCAGACTTCTTTGTCAAACGCATGCATCCTGAAATGCGCGTCACCTTTCATCTTGGGGCCGCATTTCACGCCGCACGGAACGCGGGCGCGGCCGGGGTCGGGCCGAAGGTTTTTTGGTCAGATGAGGGGCTTGGCGCAATTGCCATGGACCGCCTGGGCAAGGGCTGGATCACCGCGCGGCAAAGTGATCTGCAGATCGAGGCGTTGATGACATCCGCCGTAAAGGCACTGAAGACGCTGCACGCCGGCCCCGCCCTTGACCACAGGTTTGATCCCTTCGCCGAAATCGATAATCTGATCGCAGCCTACAAGACCAATGGGCTGGCCCTGCCCGGCAACATCGGCTGGCTGCGCAATCTTGTCTGGATGGCAAAGGGGTTGTCAGACAACGCAGCGCTGCGTCCCTGCCGCAACGATGGGTCTTGTTCCAACCTGATGATCGGCCCCGGCGCGCAGGTGATGTTGGTGGACTTTGACCGAGCGGGCATGAACGACCCCCTTTACGATCTGGGCTGCCTGCTTGCCGAACTGACCGACCACGAAAGCGAAATGCGGCCCGCGTTCGAAGCCTATGTCGGGCATTTTGACCCGGTTGTCTTTGCCCGCGCACGCCTCTGGTCGCATGTGGACGACATGCTGCATGCGCTTTGGTCAGGTCTGATGGCCCATAAATCCGAACGCACATCGGTGGAATGGATCAAATACGGCGAATGGCGGTTGCTGCGCCTGACGATGGCATTGCAGCATCCCTTGTTCGAAGAACGGGTTCGCCTGACATCAAAGGGGGCAGCATGACCATGAAACCTCTGGGCAGCGCACAAAACGCGATGGAAGAAACGATCGAGGCCGCAATCCGTGAAGCGCCCTTGTTCAACGGCGGTCAGACCATGGTTTACGGCATGGTCTCGGGAGGCATTTCTAACGAAAACTGGCGCGTGCGCGACACGTCTGGTCCGGGCGACTGGTTCGTAAAGGTTCCCGGCGCGGGCACCGAGATGTTCATTGACCGCGCAACCGCGCTGGACGCCTCACGCAAGGCAGCTCAGGCCGGCCTGGGGCCGAAGGCGCATGACGATCTGGCTGACCGCGGAATCGAGATCAATGATTTTCTGCAAGACAGACGCCCCTCCAATCACAGCGATTTTCGCGATCTGGACATGTGCAAATCCGCCATGGGCGCGTATCGCGTCATGCATGGGCTGCCGCCACTGCAACTGACAAAGACGATCTTCGACATGATCGACGAACATCTGGCGCAGATCAAAGATCTTGGCGCGCCGATATATAAGGATGCCGACTGGCTGCGCGTCAACACTGATCTTGCGCGCGATGCCATGCATGCCACGGGCCTTGATCTTGTTACCTCGTTCAACGATCCAATGCCCGGAAATTTCATGATCGGCGAAGACGGGTCCATCATGCTCATCGACTATGAATATGCGTCAATGAATGACCGCTGCTACGATCTGGGAATTTGGTTCGGCGAAATGTTTTTCAGGCCGGAACGTGAACTAGAACTGATCGAAGAATATTTTGGGTCGGTGAAGCCTGAGATTGTTTCCCGCATCACGGTGCATAAGGCCTTGGCAGACGTGAAGTGGTGCTTGTGGTCAATGGTGCAACTCAAAGTTTCGCGCCTTGACTTTGATTTCCATAAGTATGGAATGTGGAAAAAAATGCGCGCGCGGTCGATTTTTGAACACCCAGACTGGTCGCTTCACCTAGCCAGACTTTAGGGTCATAGCCCATTTCACTTCGTATGAGGCGTGATCCAGGATCTGCAGGAAGACCGATCAAAACGAGGTTTCGCGTAGATACTACTACGAGAAACCGCCACACAGCGCGATCGGCAACAAGGCCCCAACCACGCTGACGAATCAGGGGCGACGCCCAGCCCGTCGCGGGACCCGGCTATCCACAGGTGGTCATTTGTAAGCCGCGGTGCAAAAACAGACCACGGGAGCGGCCGGATGATCTCGCTGCCGGCGGAGTAAAACTCCGCCACTTTGGCCCTTTCTGGCGACAGGGAGGGCGGGGGTATTTTCACCGTGTATTTATATCGGAAGGTTCGTTTGGCCTGCGCTAAGGGCATGGGTGAGCGCGAAGCGGCACGTCAGTTTGGGATTTCACGCGAGAGCGTCCGGAAGATGTTGAGTTTTTCGGTTCCACCGGGATATCGGCGCAAGGCCCCGGTCAAGCGCCCGAAGCTGGATGGGTTCATCGAGATCATCGACGCTTGGCTGGCAGAGGATCAGGCCGGAACCGCAAGCAACGCCACACAGCCAAGCAGGTATTTGAGCGGTTGCGGGATGAACATTGCTTCACCGGCGGCTACATGATCATCAAGGATTACATTCGGGAACAGGAGCGGCGGGGCCGCGAGATGTTCGTGCCCTTGGCCCATGCGGCAGGTCATACGCAGGCCGATTTTGGTGAGGCGATAGTCATCATTGGCGGCGTTGAGCAGAAAGCGTATTTCCTTGCGCTCGACATGCCGCATAGTGATGCCTGTTTCGTCCGGGCCTATCCGGCAGCCATCTCCGAGGCCTAGGCGACGGGCACATCCATGCCTTTGCCTTCTTCGGGCGGGTGCCTGCGTCTGTGCTTTACGACAATGACAGCTGCCTGGTGGCGCGCATTCTACCGGATGGCACCCGCACGCGGGCCAGGCTGTTCTGCGGGTTCCTATCGCACTACCTGATCCGCGACCGCTATGGTCGCCCGGGCAAGGGTAACGACAAGGGCGGCGTCGAGGGCCTGGTCGGTTATGCCCGTCGCAACTTCATGGTCCCGATGCCGCGTTTTGCATCCTGGGAGACGTTCAACATCTGGGTGGAGGAGCAATGCCGCAAGCGCGGGGCGGATGTTCTGCGCGGGCACGAGGAGACGATCGGCCAGCGCCTTGCCCGGGATTTGGATGCGAAGGCGGACCTCCCCGCGGCGCCCTTCGACCCCTGTGACCAAGCAACCGGGCGGGTCAGTTCGCAGGCGCTGGTGCGTTAAAAGACTAACGACTACTCGGTGCCGGTCGCCTACGGTCACCGTGACGTCTGGGTGCGTGGCTACGTCGACGCGGTGGTGATCGGCAGCGGCGGGGAGGTCATTGCCCGCCATTCTCGCTGCTACGCCCGCGAGGACATGGTCTTCGATCTGGTCCACTACCTTCCGCTGATCGAGAAGAAGATCAATGCCTTGGACCAGGCGACACCACTGGCCGAATGGAACCTGCCGCCCGAGTTTGCAACCCTACGCCGCCTGATGGAGGCGCGGATGGTCAAAGGCGGGCGGCGCGAATATGTGGAGGTTCTGCGCCTTTTGGAGGCCTTCGATCTTGATGATCTGCATGCCGCCGTGAAGACCGCGCTGCGTATGGGTGCGGTCGGCTTTGATGCCGTCAAGCACCACGTTCTGTGTAAGGTCGAGAAGCGCCCGCCGAAGCTCAACCTCGACATTTACCCCTATCTGCCGCGGGCGAATGTGATCTTCCTGACGCTCTAGGATGAAACCGAGACGGTAAATGTCGTGGTCTGGAAGCAGGTCTATGAAACCTTCCGCAAGGCCGTGATCGCAGGCCGTCTGCTGCGCGTTACTGGCCGGATAGAACTAGACAGTTAAGTGGTTCATCTGATCGCCGAGCGTATGGAGGATATGTCACCACTGCTCTCGACCCTCGACCGTCCTGTGATGATCGAGGCAAATGATGGGTGCGCAGATGAGACGAAGCGGCCTGTTGGCGGCAGTGTCAGGTCAGCGCTCCATCCGCGCGAACGGGCCAAAGTGCTGTTTCCAAGCCGGGACTTTCAATGAACCAAAGCATGCCAGCTTCTGATTGACCTGTGACGAGAGTGCCGCCGATTTACAGAACGACTCCCTCTTGAAGTATCTGTTCGCCGTGACCAAATACGTCTTGCCTAGATGGCAGCACAAAGCACCCAAGCAGTCAGGTTTGAGCCGATATTTTCGATGACGCTCACCGACAAATTGATACCAGCCACATACTTGACGTCTGCACCGGGAACATGACCGGGCGGCGAGTCGCCTAGCTGGAAGGTGCAGGAAGGATCTTGTTTTGGATCGCTCCCCGATGGAAAATATCGGACGCGCCAAAATGGTTGCCGCCAGTCTAGGGACGAAAAGGCACAAAAAGACGGTTGCAATGTGCGACGAACTTCGGTTCTGGGCCACAACAACCGATCATGCTCTGGTTGAAGGTGAGCCGAGTATGATGCGCGATCGCAAGATCGTAACCGCTTGGTCGAAAGACCGGGATCGGGGCGCTGCTAGGTCAATGGAAGCCACCTAGTGTTGGAAGCCCTTCACCTCCTGTTAAACGCAGACATCCCCCCTAGGACGGCACAGATCAGCTTCTGTTTCGTTCTGGGGGGTAAGACCTATTTCCGCAGTTCAGACAAAAACAAGAAAAAGAAGAAAAAAAGAAAAAGAAGAAAGGCAAAAAGAGTCTAAGGTGGGCCGAACTTCTAAGGCGCGATGGTCTAGTGCAACTAGATCAGGTTTCACCCCACCTCCCGCGCCAGCGCCTCGGCCTGCTTCAGCACCGTCTTGACCGCCTCAGATGCGAGATCCGGCGGATACCCATGTCGCTGAAGAATCCGCTTTACAGCGACCCGCATCTTGGCGCGGACGTTGTCACGCTTCCACCAGTCGGTGCCGCCGTTGCTGCGCACGGTGGCGACCAGCTCCGTGGCGATGATGCGCAGCTCGTCGTTGCTCATGATCTCCACGGCGCTGTTGTTTTGCGCCAGGGCGTCGTAGAAAGCCCGCTCTGCCGATGTCAGCCCGTCCTCAGGTTCTTTCTGCAAGTCCTTCGCGATCTGGATCAGCTCCTGCAGCACCTGGATCGCGTCTACACTCCGGTTGTGGTAGCGCGCGATGGCCTGCTCCAGCCGCGACGAGAACTGTTCTTGTTGAACAATGTTTGTGCGGGTGCGGGCGCTGATCTCTCCGTTCAGCAGCTTCTTCAACGCCTCCACCGCCAGATTCTTGTGCTGCATAGCCTGCAGCTCGACCATGAACGCGTCGGACAAGATGCTGATGTCCGGCCGATCAAAGCCGCAGGCTTCGAGGATATCGACAACCTCGGTCGAGGCGACGGCATTGTTGATCAGCTGCTGGATGGCGAAATCCGAGCCGCTGCGGTCACCGCTGCCGCCGCCCACCGAGAGTTTTTCGAGGCCCGCCCTCACCGCTGCGAAGAACGCGACTTCTTCGGCGTGGTCGGTGGCCTGCGGGCTGCCTGAGGCCAGTTTATAGGCTTTGACCAGAGCAGCAACTGCATCGTGAAAGCGCTTGGCCCCGGTGCTTCTGCCGTCTGCATCAGCGTCCTTGGACAGGATATGCTCGATCGCCCCCGGCAGGGTCATCAGCCGCTCCGTCGGCGTGCCGCCGAGCGCCTTGGAGTAGTCAAAACCGTGGAACAACGCCCGAGCTACATCCAGCGCATCCAGAAAGGCACCTATGGCTTCTGACTGGTCCACGCCGGTCTGCGCCTGGTCGCTCTGGGAGTAATGCGCCAGCGCGGTCTTCAACTCGGCTGCGATACCGATATAGTCGACCACCAGCCCAGCCGGCTTATCGCGGAACACCCGGTTCACACGGGCGATGGCCTGCATCAGACCGTGGCCCTTCATCGGCTTGTCGATATACAAGGTATGCATACACGGCGCGTCAAACCCGGTCAGCCACATGTCGCGCACGATCACCAGTTTCAGCGGGTCGCCCGGGTCTTTGAACCGATTGCGCACGGCTTCTTGGCGCGATTTGGAACGGATATGCGGCTGCAACAGCGCAGGATCGGTGGCCGACCCCGTCATCACCACCTTCACTGCACCTGCATCGTCGGTCTCACCATGCCAATCGGGTCGTGCGCTGACGATGCGTGCGTAAACTTCGGCGCAGATCCGGCGGCTCATACAGACGATCATCGCCTTGCCGTCCATAGCCACCAGCCGGGCGTCAAAATGGGTCAGTATGTCCTGCACCACGGTATCGAGCCGCTTGTCTGCGCCGACCAGAGCTTCAACCCGCGCCCATTTCTTCGCGACAGCGGTGGCCTCATCACTGCCGAGCGCCTCGGTCGCCTCGTCGAACTCCTCGTCAAGCGTGGCCACTGCGCCCTCGTCCAGCGTGATCTTGGCGACGCGCGCCTCGTAGTAGATCGGCACCGTTGCGCCATCTTCGACCGCCTGGGCGATGTCGTAAACGTCGATATATTCGCCAAACACGCCGCGGGTGTTTGCACCCACCAGGTCGATCGGCGTTCCGGTGAACGCGACATAGACCGCATTCGGCAGGGCTTGGCGCAGCTGATAGGCGAGACCGTGGCGGAGTTCACCCGACTCTTTCAGCTTGGCCTCAAAGCCATATTGGGTGCGGTGCGCTTCATCGACCATCACCACCACATTCGAGCGCGCCGTCAGTTCAGGAAACGCCTCGCCCTTCTCGGGGCGGAACTTCTGGATGGTGGAGAAGATGATGCCGCCGACCTGGCGGTTCAGCAGATCCTTCAGGCTGCCGATGCTGTCGGCCTGCACGGGGTCTTCGCCTAGAAGGTGCTTGCAGCGCGCGAAGGTGGCAAACAGCTGGTTGTCCAGATCGTTACGGTCGGTCAGCACCAGCAGCGTGGGGTTCTCCATCGCCGCATCGTGCATCACCCGCCCGGCCAGAAACGTCATCAACAGGCTCTTGCCCGAGCCCTGGGTGTGCCAGATCACGCCCGCCTTGCCGTCGCGGCCACGCGCCGACAAGATCGCCTCACACGCCTTACGGACGGCGTGGAACTGGTGGTATCCTGCCACCTTCTTGATCGGGCCTTTGCCCTCATCCTCGAACACCACGAACCAGCGCAGCATGTCCAGCAACACGCGGCGCGACAACAGGCCTTCGGTCAGCACCTGCAACGCCAAGGCCGAGCCATCGGCCACCAGCGTCTCGCCGTTCACGGTGCGCCAGCGCATGAAACGGTCCAGCCCTGCCGACACCGAGCCGTAGCGCGCGTTCAGGCCATCCGAGATCACCGTCAGCAGTGAGGTGCGAAACAGGTCGGGAATGTCGCCCCGGTAAGTGGCGGTCTGGTTCCAGGCAGCCTGCAGACCTGCGCCCTCGGTGCCCTTCAACTCGACCACCACCAGCGGCAGGCCGTTCAGAAACATCACCACGTCGGGGATGCGCGGGGTCTTGCCGACCACGTCCAGCTGATTAACCGCGCGCCAGTCGTTTTGCGTATCGGTCCAGTCGACGATCTGCACCCGAGAATTGCGTTCTTCGCCGTCTTTCCACCAGGTCACCGCAATCCCGTTGACCATCAGATCATGCAGGCGGCGGTTTTCCTGAACCAGATCCGTGGTGAACACGACATCCTCAATGCGCAGCGCCGCCTCGTTCACAGCAGTGTCAGGCAGGTCAGGGTTCAGCCGAGCGATTGCGGCGCGCAGCACCGACGACAAGATTGTGTCACGGAAGCTGGTGCGCAGGGGTGCGTGCATCTCGGGCGAGACCTCGGCACCGTGTTGCAGCCGATACCCCAGCGGCCCGAGGCTCGCCATGAAATGCGCTTCCAGATCGGCCTCAGTGATCCACGCCATTAGACGGCATCCTCGTCTTGCAGACGAACGGACCGTCCCAGCCGCACCAGATGATCGCTGAATGCGGCCTCCAACGCTGCAATATGCTCTGAAAGCCACGCGGTCATTTCGGGCCAGTTGTCGCGGTTGTAGCCGTCGAAATCCTTGGCGAACACGATGCGGCTTTGCTTTTTGTCGTCCATCCGCCGCCAGTCGAGCGGATGGCCAAACGCTGCCTCGATCTGTGGCCGCAATGCAAACAGCTGATCGAACAGCCGCTTGTTTTCGGACTCATTCGCCCGGCTCAGCGACAGCTCGACCCGCGCCTCGTCACGGCCAAAGATCATTTGGAACGGGCAAGACCGCACACCTGACCCCGCACTCAGCCAGTGGTCTTTCGTTGGGTTGATGTTGCCGAACAAATCCACCCCATCCGCCCGCAGCCGCTCCAGTGCCTTAGCCCAGAACTGCATCCGCAACTCATACCGCCGCTTTTGCACGCCTTGGGTCGAGCTTTCCTCGACCTCCTTCGACGAAATCCCGATCATGTAATCCGCGGCTTCCGGCGGTGGGATGATCTGTTGCAGGTCGATGAACAGCTCGTCACCGTAGCTATAGGGTGAGACTTTGAAGCATTGTGCACGAATGCCGCGGCTCAGCAGCCACAGCACCGTGGCCGTCACCTCGCGGCGGAAGTTGGCGGCGATGAAGATCATGCGCTGGCCGTTGCCGGGGTTCAGCACGGTTTCTTCCAGCTCCTCCACCTCCATGAACTCGCACAGACGCTGGCTGGCGCTGCCGCCGCCACAGTAGCGGTCCAGGTATTGCTGGTAGATCTCGACGATCTGGCCCTTGTTCAGCCCCGAGACGTAGGCGGTGTATTTCAGCGCCTGCCAGGTCACATCGCGGCCTGAATCGTCCAACTTGTTCTCGATCACCACCAGATTGCCCTGCTTGTCCAGCGCCAGCAGATCGAGGCGTTCGCGGGTCTCGTCAAAGCCGTCGAACTCTTTTTGGATGATCAACAGCTCTTCACCCAGAGCATCGGGCTGATGCACCAGCCATTCCTGCAGATGGTCACGCTCGCGCAGCGCCAGATCACCGAACTTCTTCTGGGTCAGGCGCGACAGGCGGTTCTGGTTGCGGTCCACACGGAACATCAGGCCACCTCATCCAGCATCTCGCGAGCCGCGCCGACGCGGAGTTCGCCCGACATCAGCCGAGGCAGCAGACTGTCGCGCAGGGTGGCGAGGGTTTGGTTTTCTTGGACGGAGGTCAAGATTTTCTGGTGCATCGGCCTGACAAGCGCGGAGAAAGCCTCGTGAACCAAGTTAGGTGCCAGCGCCACACGATAATCGGCCAAGTCTTGCCATTTCGCTCGCGGCATCCGCGTTCCCGTTGAGGCGGCGTTTACTTGATCAACCAACTCCACAGATGAAATCACCGAAAGCACAAACTCACTCCAGCGCTGATGCTTTGCCTCGACGACAAGAATATCTGTCGAGCAAATGCCGTCGACAGGGACCAGCGCGACCTTGTGGAAATAAGGCCGTAGCTTGCCAAATAGAAATTGCCCGACCCGCATCTTAGATTTTGTGCTGCCCACATCATCAGCCACACCCCAGTCAGTGATAGCGATGGAGCGGCGCGGAATATGCTCCAAGCCGATGTAGGGCGTTTTAGGGTCAATATAGCTCGGGTCTGCACCTTCACGTGCACTTCTGGCAACGTCCCCAATCGTCGAAACTTGCCACCCCAACGGCAGCCCTGCGTCATCGAACCCATCCGGGAACAGCGCGGCGGTGGCGGCGTCCATGTGGGCGGGAGGGCGGCCCTCGGCTTTGGCCCAGACCGGGTCGAAATCGACAAACCACGACCGATACAGCGCCCGCGCCATTTCCTCCAACACCGCCGCCGTCTTGCGGTTCACCTCGATCTTGTCATCGAGCGCCCCAAGGATTGCCGCGATCTCGCGTTGTTCGGGGAGTGGGGGCAATGCAACCTTTAGAGATTTCAAGTTGACGATTGTTAGTGCCTGCTGCGTTGATCCAATCTTCGTCCGCTCGAAAGAAGTTTGTCCAACATCGGACCGCATCCAATATAGCAACCAGCTCGGATCTAGACGCTCTGAATAGTTTCGGAACCAGGTAAGGTTTCCATCCTTGAAATAGATTCGGTCACTCTTGTTGAGTTTATACGCCCGGCCCAACGTTCCAACTGACGTTAAAAGAATATCGTCCGTCTTGGGGAAACCAATTTTTCGCCCAAGAGATTCATATGTTTTCTCTGAAATAAAGAGCTCTGTCGTTATTGATCGACCGGCGCTTAGTTCTACAATTTCCTTCCCGCGCCAAAACGGAACTCCTGCGGCGACATAGTCATTTGCAAAAACCCTCTTTGATGACAGTATTTCGACGACCTGTCCCAAGTCGACTACTTCCCACCCCGTCATCCCAACACTCCCAACCGAGCCTCAATCTCCGCCTCCAGCCGCCGCCCTTCGGCAAACTGCACTCGCAGCGTAGCAAGCAGGCGGTCGAATTTCTCCTCGAACACCTCGCCGTCATCCTCCACCGCCCCCGCGCCGACATAGCGGCCCGGAGTGAGGACAAAGTTGTGCCCGGCGATCTCGACCAAGGCGGCGGCTTTGCAGAACCCCGGCTCGTCTACGTAAACGCCTGCGTCCGGCTCGCCGCGCCAGGCGTGATAGGCCTGCGCAATCCGGGCAACTTCTGCCTCTGACAGTTCCTTCTGCTTGCGCGACCCGGCAACCAGCGTGCCCATCTTGCGGGCGTCGATGAACAACACCTCACCCCGCCGATCCCGCAGCTTGGCGGATTTGGCGATGCCGTTCGACTTGTCCTTGGCCATGATCCACAGGCAGGCCGGAATCTGCGTGCCGTAGAACAACTG
>CAYLYV010000052.1:0-27927 GCA_964387655.1 uncultured Cypionkella sp.
CGGCGATTGACGCGGGCGATGCGCTGAATGCCTTTGTTCACAAGACGCCGGAAATCGCGTTGGAACAGGCGCGGGCGGCGGATGTGCGGCTGGCGGACTCTCGAAAATCGGGGGGCGATGCGCCGTCCCTGTGCGGGATTCCGCTGGGGATCAAGGATCTGTTCTGCACCAAGGGGGTTCCGTCGCAGGCGGCGTCGAACATCCTGAAAGGGTTCAAGCCGGAATACGAATCGACGGTGACGACAAAGCTGTTCGGCGACGGCGCGGTGATGCTGGGCAAGCTGAACATGGACGAATTCGCCATGGGGTCCAGCAACGAAACCTCGTGCTATGGCAATGTGGTCAACCCGTGGAAGATTGACGACCGGCAGTTGACGCCGGGCGGGTCTTCGGGTGGATCGGCGGCGGCTGTCGCGGCGGATCTGTGTCTGGCGGCGACGGGAACGGATACGGGCGGCTCGATCCGGCAGCCTGCGGCCTTTACCGGGATCACGGGGATCAAGCCGACCTATGGTCGTGTCAGCCGTTGGGGCGTGGTGGCCTTTGCCTCGTCTTTGGATCAGGCCGGACCGATGACGAAATCGGTGCGGGATGCCGCGATCTTCCTGCAGTCGATGTCGGGGCATGATCCGAAGGACAGCACCAGCGCCGATATTCCGGTGCCGGATTTCGAAGCGGCTTTGACGGGCGATATTCGCGGCAAAAAGATCGGGATCCCGCGCGAATACCGCATGGACGGCATGCCCGCCGAAATCGAGGCGCTTTGGGCCGATGGCGTGGCGATGATGAAGGACGCGGGCGCGGAAATTGTGGATATTTCTCTGCCGCATACCAAATATGCACTGCCTGCCTATTACGTGATTGCCCCTGCCGAGGCGTCGTCGAATCTGGCCCGCTATGACGGGGTGCGCTATGGCCACCGCGCGCAACTGGCCGCAGGCGATGGCATCACCGAAATGTATGAAAAGACCCGCGCCGAAGGCTTTGGCCCCGAGGTGCAGCGCCGGATCATGGTTGGCACCTATGTGCTGTCGGCGGGGTTCTATGACGCCTACTATAACCGCGCGCGCAAGGTGCGGGCGCTGATCAAACGCGATTTCGAACTGGCTTTTGCCGACGGGATCGACGCGATTCTGACCCCTGCGACCCCTTCCTCGGCCTTTGGTTTGGGGGAGATGGCGAATGCCGATCCGGTCGAGATGTATCTGAACGACATCTTCACCGTGACGGTGAACCTTGCCGGATTGCCGGGCGTTGCAGTTCCGGTTGGCCTTGATAAAAAAGGTCTGCCGATGGGGCTGCAACTGATCGGGCGGCCTTGGGACGAGGCGGGCCTGCTTAATCACGCCTATGTGCTGGAGCGGGCGGCGGGCTTTGTTTCCAAGCCGCAAAAATGGTGGTAAGGGGCGGCAACAGAAGAAACTGCCGAGGCTAGATCGATGCGCGCGCCTGTTTATGTCATGTTGGCCCTTGGGCTGACAGCCTGTGCTCCTTCCGTGCCGGATTCCGGTGCGGGTGTGGGGTTTCAGCCCTATGGGGACTATCTGAAAGAGCGCACGGCGGGCGTGGCCGCGGCCCCCGCAGCCCCTGTTGCGCCGTTCAACGGGTTCTCGCCGGATGCCGCAGCGGCGGCGATCGACAAGGCCGAAGGGCGCAGCACGACCGCGCCTGTGGCCCCCATTGCCGATGTGATTCCGGTGGCGCCCGTGGTTCCTGTCGATCCTGTGATGCCGGGCGCACGTCCGCGTGGCAATGCGCCGGCGGGGATTGCCGAAACCACCTCGGAAATGGGCTATGCCACGGCTGGCGTGTCGGACGAGCAGGATTTTCAGGCCGTCAGCGCGCGGGAAACCATCGAAAGCGACAAGGCCCGGATCGAGAGGAACCGCGCACAGTATCAAGTTGACCAGCCGGGCGCGCTGCCGCAGCGCAGCGGCGAAGGCGGGCCGAATATTGTGGAATTCGCGCTGTCGGTCACGCATCCGGTCGGCACGATGATGTATCGGCGATCATCCTTCGGGCTGGTCAGTCAGGATCGGGCCTGCGCGAAATACGCCTCGCCCGATCTGGCGCAAGAGGCGTTTCTGGCGGCTGGCGGGCCGGACCGTGACCGCAAGGGGCTTGATCCGGATGGCGACGGCTATGCCTGTGCCTGGGACCCCAGCCCGTTCCGCTCTGCGCTGAATTGAGCCGCTTCCCCTCGCCCAATTTTGGCGCGCGAAGGGGGGGCGTGACGCCCGGTTTGATCGTGATCCACTATACCGCAATGCCAAGCTGTGCCGAGGCGCGGGCGCGGCTGTGCGATCCGGCGGTCGAGGTTTCGGCGCATTGGCTGATCTCGGAAACCGGGCAGGCCGAGGCGCTGGTGCCGGAATCCGCGCGGGCGTGGCATGCGGGGGCGGGGATGTGGGCGGGGGTTGAGGATGTCAACTCGCACTCTGTCGGGATCGAATTGGCCAATACCGGCAGCCAGCCCTTTCCCGAACCGCAGATGGCGGCGCTGGAGGAGGTGTTGCGCGGGGTGATGGCGCGCTGGGGGATTGCGCCGCAGGGGGTGATCGCGCATTCGGATATGGCGCCGGCGCGCAAGGGTGATCCGGGGCGGCGGTTTGACTGGCGGCGGCTGGCGCGGGCAGGGCTGTCGGTGTGGCCGGACGCGGGCGGTGATGGCTCTCGCGATCTGGGGCGCAGTCTGGATGCGATCGGCTATCCGGTGGCAGAGGCGGCAGACCGGCTGGCGGCGTTCCGGCTGCGGTTCCGGCCTTGGGGACAGGGGCCGGAGACGGCGGAGGACCGCGCGCAGGCGGATGCGGTGGCGCGGATGTTTGCGGCGTTGCGGGGCGAAAAGGCTTGAAGAATACGCCTTCGTGGCATATCCCCGCCCTCGCGCGGATGGCTGGATGACCGCGGGCCGGAAGGTTCGAGGAAAGTCCGGACTCCATGAAGGAAGGGTGCCGGGTAACGCCCGGCGGGGGTAACCCCAGGGAAAGCGCCACAGAGAAAAGACTGCCGTGGTGTTCAGGGCTTGCCTTGGACGGGTCTGCGGTGATGGTGAAACGGTGGGGTAAGAGCCCACCACGGGTCTGGTAACAGAAACGGTATGGCAAGCCCCACCCGGAGCAATGCCGAATAGGGGCCTCGCGTGGTAAGGTCCGCGACTGACAAAGGCGCAAGCCGGCGACGATAGCGGAGACCACCACAGGGACCTTTCAGCCCAGAGGCCCGGGTTGGCAGCTTGACTGCCCGTGGTAACACGGGTGGCAGAGGAATGGTCATCCAAGGGGGCAACCCCGGGACAAAATCCGGCTTATAGGCCGTCCGCGCAAATTCTCGGCCACAGCGATCTGGTTTCTGCGAAAGCATCTCGCGGCGCAAAACTTGCAACGGTTGTGGATTGCTCTTTGCGAAATACTCAAAATCTAAGGCTTGTGGCATCTCCCCGATCTGAAATCTGACAGTCCCGCCGTCCCAAGCGCCCACCGCGCGTCAGCGCTAAAGAAACTTGCGCGGCACGCGCGCAATTAGATCAGCTGTAGATCGCAGAACTTGGCGTTTGGCTGTTGACTCTGCCGCCTTGATCCGTAAAAGGCAGGCTTCAAGAGATTTCGCGGGGCAACGGTGTTGCCTTGATGCAGGAGAGACGACTATGGCCAAACCGGCGACGATCAAGATCCGTCTGAACTCGACGGCTGGCACCGGGCACTTCTATGTGACCAAGAAGAATGCTCGGACCATGACCGAGAAAATGACGGTCAACAAGTATGACCCCGTCAAGCGTCAGCATGTTGAATACAAAGAAGGCAAGATCAAGTAATGATCTTGTGCCGCTAAGCCTGTTTTCCCTTTAACTTCATAACGTTGAGCGAATTTGAGGGGCGGCGGCAAAAGTTGTGTAGGTGATTGTGTAGGCAGTCGCACGCCAGAGGGATGTTGCAGAAATGCAGCATCCTGTTTGTTTTGGGCTTCACCTAGTCGAACTGTAGAGGCGCGGGCGGCTTCTCCACAACGGCGCGCTACTTTTTGCACGGAAATCTTTGCGGTCGTTGCCAACTAGGTGCATTTGCTAGACCCGCCCAAGTCCGGGCAAACTCGACTTATTATTGCAATGGGTTGCCGACTACGCGCATCTGCTGCTTCGACCGGAACTGAACACCTAGTTCGCCCCTTAAGCTATAAACCCTACCGCAACCGATGCCATGGGACGCCCCTTTAAGGGCCTTAGCCCTGTGACGAATGATTGTTACAGAAGCTAGCACCCTCCGCTGACTGCCCATTGTGCGAGAGATTGCGGCGATGTTCCGCCAAGATTTTCTACCAATTTCGTGCGTGATAGGGTGCGATAGCTCGCGCCAGACCGCAACGTGACCGAGATTCATGGCGATCACCCCACTCGATCGCTCGCCCGCTCGTTGAAGTGGCACGTAAAGGATGGCATAGATACTACGACAGTAAAACGATAGAGCGACCAGCCGACGCTGTCCTGCGGTGTGACGTGGATGTCGGCAGTAAAGCGAGGGGCGGCTCATGGCTTTTCAACGGAACCCAAATCAGCAAGACCTTTCGTGGTTTGTTGATATGCAGGCCCAACAACGGCTTGAACTGAGCCCGCCATATCAGCGAAAAAGTGTTTGGACGTACAAGGATAAGCAATTCTTCCTTGACACTGTCTTTAACAATTTCCCCTGTCCAGCGATTTACTTGCAGAAAGAGAACACACCAAAGGGCCCGATCTACAACGTCGTCGACGGTAAGCAGCGACTTAGTACTGTATTGGATTTCCACGCCGGGAGAATTCGGATCGGCAAGCATTTCAACATCGCTCGACTGCGTGGCAAGAAATTCTCTGAAATTGACGATGAAGATCGCAGCCACTTTTACAATTACATTTTCATGGTTGAACAGATTCGTTCTGAGACAGAAGTTGACTGGGGCGAAGTTTTTGAACGAGTTAACAAGAACCAGAAAAAGCTGGGTGATCAGGAGCTTCGCCATGCTCGGTTTGATGGCTGGTTGATTAACCGAGCGGAGAGCGAAGCAGAGCGCACTTTCTGGTCGGCGATCGGAATTTCAAGTCAAGCCAAATCCGCAAGAATGAAGGACGTCGAGTTCTTGTCTGTTCTTATGCTGGTTCTGCTTGAGCATGACTTTGTTGGCTTTCCGCAGAGCAGCATTGATGATCTTTACGCCAAATACGATTTCGACATCAAGGAACTTCCAGAGAGCGATTTTGAAATTATCCCAGGGGAAGGCGAGGATGATCCCGAATGGGATTTCACTAAGGCGAAGCTTGACGAGTTCGAGAAGACATTCAGTGTATGTGTTGAAAAGCTGATAGAGATGGAGAAACACAACAAATGTATCTCTACCTATCGACGCCGCATAGCAACAGACCTCTATTCACTTTGGGCGGCTTTGGCGTTGGATCAGGATGTGCAATCGCTCGCCTCTGATGAACTTGCTCAGAAGTATAGTGACTTCATGGGCAAAGTTTATGCTGCAATCGAAGCGACGAGGAAAACCGAACCGCTTGATGGTTTCGATGATGAAGTTAAGGATTACTATTTCAACAGCGTTGGAGCCGCGACCGAATCTGAGCAAAGAAGTAAGCGTCATTCTGCCTTGGTCACGGCTCTAAAGAAGTGAACATTGCGTATGAGTGTTAAGGTCGAGGCATCGATACGCGCAGTTCATTCGGGTCTTTCCGAAGATTTTAAATTTGTACAAGGTGACGTACAGGAGCTTTTGCAAGGCGCTTGCCAATTTCGAAAGTGGAGCTTTGAAGATAGAATTAAGTCCGAGGACTCCTACGCAATGAAGCTGATGACAGGCCGCTACATCGGCTACACGATTGATGATTTCTATGCATGTACAATCGTTGTTCCAAATCTGAAGGCCGTCCTCGAAGCCATCCAATTGGTAAAGGAATTGCTTGATGTCCACGACGAAAAGCCGGGATCGCAAACATTCGCGCGTCCCACTAGCTTTGATTTCGACTCGGTAAGGCTGTCTTGCAGACTTAAGCAGAGCGTAGCACCTAAACCCTACCATTCGCACTCATTTGAAGTTCAAATCAAGACACTCCTAGAGCATGCGTGGTCGAAAGCAACTCATGACTTTTCCTACAAGGGAGGCGAAGTGAGTTGGGCAAGAGAACGACTCGCCGCCCAAATAAAAGCCGTTCTCGATAATGTGGACCTTTCCATTAACGAGCTTGAGGAGACCGCAAAATCAACTTTCCTTGCTCGAAACAATCCACACTACGAGAAACTCAAAGCTGTCATTTCTATCCTAAAGGCTGAGTTTGGTGCTGACGATAGCCCGCATACTGTAACCGACTACAAGCGCCTAGCAGAGCAATCGGCAAACTTACTGAGTCGTATCGATGCGAGTCCTGAGCAGCTAAAAATTGCCCTTGAGAGCGAGGCAAAGGTTTTGCGCGGTCGTCATATGAAGAATTTATCGCCGTATTCCATTGTGTTGGTGACCGCTGCGACGCAGCTGCCCCAGAAATTCGCAACAGGATTGGCAAAGAAGTGCAATCCGAAACTATCCCCGCGGCAATCCAAAGTGGTTATTCCTTACGAAGTGGCTGATCTTTGTGACTTTTCAGGTATTTCTTTTCAGGATGTGCAACTTCTTGGCAAGCAACCCTAATGATCGAGAAGTGTTTGGTTCACGTATCTCTCAAAAGTGAAACCTCCCATCTTCGCATTTGCACACACATCCGAGAGGAGCTAAGATGAAGTTCATACTTCAAGCGGTCAATGCAGAAGATCATTTAGTTCCGGCTCGAGGTGTATTCGGCCTCGCCGAACTTCAGTCGGCCACTATCAGCACCGCGTTTATGACGGCATCTGGCCTTTCGCTGCTTGAAGGTGTTCTTCGGCCGATTGCCGATCGCACCAGAATTTTTGTCGGCATCCGCAATGGTGTGACCACTGTCCAGTCCATCCAAAAGGCACTGGACATTGGATGCGAGACTTACATGGTGGATACAGGAAGCCGTCAAAGAATTTTCCATCCCAAGATATACTATGCGCGCTCGGCTGCGCGGGCAAAACTGCTGCTTGGGAGCGCGAACCTCACTATGGGGGGCTTGCGTACCAACATCGAAGCGAGCGTTTTGCAGGAACTAGACCCGGTAAGTGACGCGGCTTTCTTGGCAGAACTGGAGGGGAAGTTTGACGCAATGATCGCCGATTACCCGGACCATGTGATCCGGGCGGTTGACACTCGGCAGCTTGCGGACTTGCAACGAGCAGGGCGCTTGCTAGACGAACGGAAAGCTCGGCCGCCGGAAACAGCCGGTAGCTCTGGCGACCGGGCCTTGGACACGGTTCCTAGAATGGAGTTGCGGACTGCTCCTATCAGGGTTCCTGCTCCAGCCGCTCCGCCAGTTATTGCGGCCCCGCTAGTACCAGTCGCCCCTCAAGTTGGTGCACCCCTATTGCCCGCTTTTGCCCGTGACGAATTGGAATTGATGTGGACGAGTAAACCCCTGAAGCGCGCTCACATTAACTTACCAAATCGCGCTGGCACCAATCCAAAGGGAGCTCTAAGTCTTACCGCAGGCCTCTATGAAGACGTCAACCCTAGGGAATATTTTCGCAACATAGTTTTCTCCGCGCTTAATTGGGAGCCAGATGAACGCCTGCCCTATAAGGAGCGCGCGCACACAGATTTCAGGTTGGTTGTTAAGGGAATTAACTACGGGGTGCATTCACTGCGAATTTCGCATGATACTCGCACTAACACCACCAACTATCTACAAAACAACTACACATCCAGCCTGCACTGGGGTGAAACTGCCCAGTATGTTGCCCACGAAGACATCCTCGGACGCACACTTCGCCTATTCCGTGAGACCGATAATCTCACGCGCTTTGCACTCGAGATCGACTAAGCCGGGAGCCTATGCCTGCGGTTGCGCAAGGTTGCCCATGCGGAAAGCAAGTCCATTTGCTCGGCCTTGGTCAATGCTCCCAGTACGGTTTCTGACTGGGCTTCTAGCGTATCGGCAACATTGCCCTCTCGGACCAGGCAGTCCAGCCTCTCAACGTCAGCAACAACGGTTTCGGGTGCAGGCAGCAAGAGCTTTTCGATCTCGCTGGGCACAAGTTCCAACACACCGCCACCGTAGTGCCGTCCTTCAAGCTCGGCGCTGAGGGCGGTCAATGCGTTATAGAAGCCATAGACCAAGGCATCTGCCGTGCCGCGCAACACCCGAATGCGATAGGCTGTGTCAGTTGTGTATGCATCTGCCCGGTTAATGATCAGGCGAGGCGTGTCGTGGCTGCGCTTGAGCATTCCCACCTCAGTCGCGTGCACCGAGGGGACCCTGTACCAAGGACTGCGGATACGGCATTTATAACGTTTATGAAGGTCTTCGCGTTCGCCGGATGCAATGTAGGCGCGTCCCTTGGGGCTGTCTTCCACTGACCGATCAAACCATAAGAAATTCGTTGGCTTCCCCATGGCAGCATTTCGGGCGTGTTGTTCGGAATCATATATCACGCCGGGGCAATGGTCGCTGCGCCCGAACATCGGATGCGCCCACTGTTCGAGACCATTTTGCCGAACCACATCATCCGTCACCAGAAAGAAACTGTTGGCCCCAGTAACTATGCCGACGTCCACCTTAGCGGCAGAAGAGAACCGGCAAAATCTCTTGTCTGCTTCGATAGCGTCAAGGATAGAGAGGGTCGCCGGTGGCACTAGGGCGCGGGTCCATTTCCCTTGAACGGTCTTCCCGTTGATCGCTCTTGGAGCATTGAAGATGCTTTCGGGATCTTCGCGAAGGAAGTCACGGCCAGAAACCCGGTGGATTCCCAGCCCTTCGCCGTGAACCTTTGGCGACAACTTCTTTTCCGCCATCAGCAAGACAGCACCTTGGAGCGTGCCCTCGAACCAGATTTCTTGAGGGTCTACGATCACGATGCGGCGGCATTGCTGTCCAAGGTATGTCCGAAGTGACTGAGCGTGCATCACATGCACAATCTCAGACGGAACAACCATGGCAAGCCGTCCGCCCGGGCGCAGCAACTCTATCCCAGCGAGGATGAAGGGCACCCACGCGTTGGTGTGCTTGGTGAACTTGCAGCCCAAGCGAGCGAAGACTCGTTCTGCATTGTCTTGGAAGTCTGTCGGCAGGTATTGATAGCGGATGAACGGAGGATTACCTACCACGGCGTCAAATTGGCTCGGCTTCGCTTGCAGTGCCCATTCGAGGAAGTCTCGGTTATGAACTTTGAAATCACCGTCACAGCGAGAAGACGCTTTTGCGGCTTCTTCGGGTGAAATCTCGAAGGCAGTTACTTTTGCTCCCGACATGGCCAAAGCTGGGAAGAATGCACCATCACCACAACTTGGCTCAAGGACCCGCTGACCTTGTTTTCCCGCAGCCCATGCGGTGAGAAACTGAGCCAAGTCCGACGGCGTATAATAGCCACCACGCAACTTCTGCTCGGTTTCAAACTGTATGAAGTTCATACGGAGCCCCCCATGTGCGGCCGCTTCTTTGTTCTAAGCCTCCTTGGTTTCCACAAGGTGAACCAGCACTGCAGTGTCCCGCAGGCATAGGCCAAACAAGGGCCTTCCAGCAAGCGTATATCGAAGATTCTGCGTGCTGATGCACTCCATTTGGTACCGACGGCTTACGAGTCTTCACAATAGCGCCCCCGCAGCGTTGCCGTCGAACATTCCCGCATCCCTCACATACCGCGAGAGCATCAAGTCCGAGGCGTGGCCGGTCTGTGCCCGGACCTTGTAGGTCGGCACCCCGGCCTTGATCGCGCTGGTGGCGAGACCTGCCCGCAGGCTGTGGCCTGAGTAGCCTTCGGGGTCGATCCCCGCACCGGTTAGGCGGTCGCGCAGTATGGTGGAGACCGCATCGGCTCGCAGGCGTTCGGACTGGATGTACCCATTGCGGTCTACCGGGCGGAAGATCGGGCCGTCAGCACTGCCGTCCTTGCGCCACGAGGCGAGCGCGGCAACCGGGCAGTGGCGAGTGCGGCCAAGGGGGACACCGATCTTGCGACCCTGACTCATCTGGTCGGTCTTGCTGCGCCGCAGGTATAGAACCAGCCCTTCACGCACCTCCTCTACATCGGACCAGTCCAGCCCGGTCAGTTCGGAGCAGCGAAAACCCCCTGCCCAGCCGATCAGTAGCATGGCGCGGTCACGGTGGGAGCGGGTGTCCTCGCTCATGGCGTCGAGGGTCAAGAACAGGTTTTCGCGCAGCAGCGGGCGGGCTTGGTCTTGCGCTGTGCCCTTTACCCGCTTGATCCCCCGCAAAGTGGCGCGGACCATTTCGCTTTGGCACGGGTTCGGCCAGTCGTTAGCCGCGTGGACTTTGCTTATGGTTGCCACCCGCCGCGCGAGGCTGGCGGGTGCGAGGCTGTCCGCATGTTCGGCCAGATAGCTGGCGACCATCTCAGACGTAGCGGGCAAGTCGCCACCCCATGCCGCGAAGTGGGCCAGATCGGCGCGGTATGCCTTGCGAGTGCTGTCGGAAATGCTGGCGCGGATGAAGGTTTCCGCGGCCTCTCCCCCGCTCAAACTGTCCTTTGTGGGCCGGGATAAGAGAATATTATCCCGATTTAGAGGGTGATGGGAGCAGAGGACGAGACTTGGCAATGGGCTCATTTGAAATACTCAATTAGGGCCTGAGAGCGACATTCGTTTACTAGATCAAACTCTTCTCGGAGGATCGACAGGGCTTGTGGAACCGCTAAATCGTGAATGCCCCAGCCGAGACCTGTCGCATACTTCTTGAGCTCGGTCGCTCCCAAAGAGCAGCGACGATGTCGAAGTTGACTGCAATCCATTCTGAAAATCAGCGCACCGACTACCCGAGGCCGGGACACTGAGCCGTCAGCAAATTCGGCAAGGAAATCTCGGATTTTCGGTGACATGCCGATGTACTTTCGAAATCCCTCCAAACCGACCCTCGTGTGCTGCCCCAGAGCCCAAGTGGGGAAGGCCGTTCCCGGAGGGCTATCGAGCAAGATGTCGTCAGTTGTCGGCCCGCTGTCATTATCATCAGTGCCAGCAGCAAACAGCATCGGCGCAAGAATGGAGCCAGTCTTTTGCAGACTGAGCAGGCACGTTTCTATCAATCTTACCTGAGTGTCATCCGAGGCAGCGCGATTGATCGCGTCAGCCCAAACCTTTTTGTTTATGCCAACCGACGGAAGGTCTCCGACAAATCCCGCCTGAACAGACATGAGATTTGCTGTGTGCAGAACCCCTCCTCCCGGGGGTGAGCGCCGGGGCAGTTCTTCGGCCCGTGCGGCTTCAAATAGGGCGATGCGAGATTCGCGCATGATGGGGCACCGAGACACCACGTCGTATAAATCGTCGGATGATCTGTCTTTTGTAGCCGCCGACATTGCATGGATTATTGCATTTGCGACAGTATGGCATCCTCCAAGCCTCACTCGAAGTTCTGCATTTGTGCCGACCATGATCGCCATCATCGTGACGTCGAGATCGCCCAATCCAATGTCCTCAAGCGCTATGATGGGAACGCGCCGCCAAAAATAATCGGGGAAATTTTCTAGCAGAAAACTTGATGCTTGCCATGCCAAGTCGAGCTCATCCCGCCGTATCGCCTTCTGCAGCAAACTGGCTGCGAGGTAACGATCGAAAATGGGCAGGCTCGCCAGCGGCCTTGGGCAATACGACGCGGTGAGGTCGTGCAGGCGACCTAACAGGGCATTTGGATAGCAATCTAGAGAAAACATGGTCACGTCTCCGTTTTTTGCGGAGGCGATAGTTACCCTCGTAATTTCTATGTTGTTTGAGAAAATTTGCAATAAATTAACGAAAACAACGTGGTTGTATCAAGAGACATATCGCAAACCGCTAAGTGTGCAAATATTTGCACGGCAGACGCATATCAGACTATCGCCGCGTTTTTGTGACGTTAGTGTCAAGAACGGGGCGAAATGCTGACAAAAATCGAGAAAACCAATCACAGAATGACAAAAATCAAAAGTGGCGAAGTCCGAAGTGACACAAACAGGTATCTGAGCTTCACTTGTGGGAGGCACTAAGCCGGAGATGTCAAAACGCTATAAATATTCGTCACGAAAGCTGCGAAGGGTGGTCGTCATAAGCAGGGAGAACCGGCTGATCTAGGTCAGAATGCAGATCGTTGCGGCCTTAGGGCATGCCGTATTGATAAAAGCCTTCCTTGGTGAAATCGATAATCCGAAGCAATGGGCCATAAACTTTTCCTGCAACTGATTTCATGGCTTACCATCAGATTACAGAAAATTGAGTTGAAACGAAATTTATGAACTTCTGTGCAAATGTTTGCACAAGACCCGTTCGCATTTCCCAACTCTCCGATCTCGGCGCGCCAGCGCTTTGGTAGATCGGCAATCTGTGCAAATAGCGCATCGGTTTGGAGCAGCGTCACCCGAAACAGGCTTTTGAGGTCATCTCATCCGAAATCCCATCCTGCCCGCCAATCTCAGGACCTATGAAACAGCTTCCAGCAACCACCCCCATTTGCCCGCCAGACTCAATAGGAAGGCCGTGTAGAGGCATCTCAAGTATCTTGGGGGGCAGTAGACGCCCAACACACTTTTTTGCACTGTAGGCCCACCCGCTGACCCAGCGCGTGCTTTCTTTTCTTTCTTCTCGGAAACCTTTCTTAACTTCTTGCCGGAAGCGCGTTACCGAAGGGCAACGCGGATTTGCTCCTATCTCATTTGCTTCTTCTCTCTATTGTAGTGTCTATATTGTAAGATCACACCCTACAGATTTTTGTATGCTGGATCATTCCACCATACCGATTTATGCATGCTGGATCAAATCCTCCATACCTTTTTATGCAGGCTGGACTATTCCAACCTACGGATTCGTGTAGGCTGGATTAGATCAACAGGCTTCGGCTAAAGACGGATCAACGCGGTGCATAGCCTCAGCGAATGTCGTGTCAATCGCAGCACCCAGCGCGTCAAGGGGCAGTGTGCGCCAGTGCTGCATGGCTACGCGCATCGACTGTATCCCGGGCTCTCTTGGCGCACATGCTTCGTTCCAAGCCCTGTATACGCGCGGCGTATTATATGGAGAATTGCTGTTAAAGTATTCAGCATACGGCACTGTGAGCAGGGCCAAGGCGTCCTGCGCCGCATCGGTCAGGCGGTAGAAAGACTGCCTTGTCTCTTGACCTTTGGCGTAGTGTAGCCCGCCGTGCAGCAGGATGCCCGCTTTACGCAATTCGGTTGTGGCGCTTTGTACTTTTCGTGGCTTTATAGTCAGCACGGCAGATATGATCTCTTGCGTGTCATATCTCCACCTAATCTTGGCCTCACCCCCCCACGGCTTCACACAAATCGCCTCTAGTCGCTTTGCACTTCGCAGCATGGTCAGATGATATGATAAAACAGCAAGAGCTTCCTCGCTGATTCCCTCGGGGCAAAGGCAAAGCAGGCATTGCCGCTTTCGTACATCAGAGATGAACGGCAAGTCGTAGGGATTATCAACACTCGCCACCTTTGCGAGTGGATTTTGTTCAGCATCATTCTCAAAGTATGAATTGCTATCAACTAGCTTCATGGCGCATTCCAATTTAGGAGCGCATTGACCATTGCCTTGCAGATTCCCTGCGACTACATTCAAGAGGCACTAGACATGCGCAAACCACAGTTGAAGGGGGGCGGGCCAAACCGATCCCCTTTGCTATTGAGTTGACGGGCTAACCCGTCAATCCACTAAACTTTGCGCCATAGTCTGCACAAGGACGTGCCGGTCGTACTTAATGGTGCGTCCAATCCGTATAAACGGAAACCTCGGATTGGCACCTGAAGCTTTGGCTAAGTACCGATCCTGATTCAGATAAGACTCGCTCATTCCGATCAGATCAGCGGATTCTTTGTTGGACAGGTAGCGTTTTTCTTGCGCCATGATAGGCACTCCATGCGAGGGCTAACGCACCGCCCCGAGATCATCCCGGAACGATAAGGCGTAGCCCTCCATGGCGTCTTGCACAGTTCGCCAACCATATATGCAAGATCAAGAATCAATTTATGAAAGCATAGAAAGATTTGCAAGAGGGATTATGCCGAACAACGTCGTATTTTCTATTTCTACAGCTTCGGATTGACGGATTGAGGCAGTGCCAAACAACTTATCAATTTCGTCGCTTATATTTTGCATTGGCACCTTAAGCCTTGCGACGGTAATAATGACGTAGCCTGCTGTTACATCAGCAATGGTCGTATGATTTAGCAACTTTTTCAGGGTATAATGTTCGACATTTAGATTCGATCCTAAAATGCTAAAATTCCGTCTAAGGTCATGATATTGCAGAGGATATCCGACGACAGCCCGTAATCTTGTGAGCCGACTTTGAAAGCCAGTATTGGCCCCATCCCTTCCGGGGAAAACAAATTCATCTGTCTTGTTTTCAAACCGTCGCTGCAACAGTGCAAGTATTTGCACAGACATAGGCAAAGTGTGATCGGTCCTGTTCTTGGTATCGCGCACGGTGAAAGTTTTGGCGGTCATGTTTACATCGGACCAGACCAAGCCTAGACCCTCTGACTTCCTCAGCCCTGTCCTTAGCAACAGTTCAACGTAGTCAGCGAAGACGGGCGCTGCCGGGTGCAGATCGGAACGTAGGGAGTCCAGATGCGCTTTGAGGGCCGGAAACAGGTCGTCAGGCAGATAGCTTTGCCGCCTCTTGGCCTTGTGCCAACGGCGCAGGTCTGAAAGCCTTTTCACGGGGTTCTCTGGCAGAGTGTATCGGCCATCAGGTCCAGCCGTGTCGGCACGGGCATAGCCATACATCGAACGATATACGCGAAAGGCAAGGTTAGCCGTTGTCGGGCCATTTTCGCGCGTGATCTTGTCGAACCGGGCAACGCAATCGTTCGGGGTGATATCCTTGAGTTGCTTCTTTTTCCAGCCTCCAAAGTAGGTCTCAAGGATCATCGTGTAATCGGCGCGGGTGCCCGCCTTGAGGTCACGGCCCGCAAGAAACTTGGTCACGGCATCCTCTTGGGTGATGGACTTGGCGCGGGCATCCGCCTTGGCCTTGCTCGGGTCAATCCCGGTTGCCATAGAGCCGAGGGTGACGCGGGCTTGCTTCCGTGCCTCATCCAGTGTGAACAAGTCAGACCGTCCGATAGTGACGCGGCGAGTGCGGCCCGCCACCCGGCTTTCCGCATAGTAAGCCTTGCCACCCGGCGTTGCCCTGACGCCAAAGCCTTGCAGGGTTTCGTCGTTATAGAGAACCTGCCCGTTATTGGGCGTCGGAAGGTCGCGCACAGTAGCGGCAGTCAACTTCAGTTTAGGCATCCCGTGGCCCTCCTATGGCCGCTTGTTCGCCTTGCTACACTCGGTCCGTGTAGGCAGTCAGAAGGCAAAAAGCATGCAATCAGTTAGAAGGCCATGAATCACCGTGCAAGAGTAAGTCACGGATAACGCACAGTTTTGTAAGACGAAGGAACACAAAGGAGGGGCAAGAAAGTCGTTCAGGCCGAGGCAAGATCAAGTAAGATCTGCCCCTTCGTTGTGCGGAACTGCCGCGCCCCTTTGGGCGCGGTTTTTCGTTGTGGAGAGTTGGTTTGCTCGGTTGCGATTGCCGCCCAACAGGGGGCTGCCGCCCCCGGCGTGAAGGGGCCTCCCCCCGCGTATTTCCAAAAGAGCAACCAAAATTTTAGATAAGTTTTAGGCAGTTTGGGCAAAGCGAAAGGCCGGGGATCACCCCGGCCCCGCTGGTCAGCTTTTACTCACCACCATTGGTGGCGCGGTCGTTCTGGCGGGCCTTGCGGTCGCCAGCTTCGCGGTTCTGACCGCCGGCGTTCGGCTCGGTGTTGCCGGGGATTTTATGGGCGTGTTTGGTGGCTGCCGCGTCCATCTTGTGCTTTTGCGCCTCGGCTTGCACGGTGAACTTGGTGTCGGCGGCTTGTTTGGTGTGATCGAGTTTGCTCATGTTGCGTCCTCCTGTGGCAAGCTAACGCAGGGGGCATGGATGGGTTCCGGGCAAAGAAAAACCCTGCCAGCGCGGGGGCTGGCAGGGTTTGAGTGTTTCGCGCTGTTGCTGCGGCTTAGCGGCGGTCGCCCAGGAATTGCAGCAGGAACATGAACATGTTGATGAAGTCGAGATACAGGTTCAACGCGCCCATGATTGCCGATTTGCCCAGCCAGTCGCTGTCGCCCATCTGCGCATGTTGCAGGTAGGTGTTTTTGATCGTCTGGGTGTCATAGGCGGTCAGGCCCGCGAAGATCAAAACACCGATCACCGAGATCGCGAAGGCCAGCGCCGACGACGCAAGGAAGATGTTGATGATCGAAGCCACGACCAGCCCGATCACGCCCATCATCAGGAAAGTGCCCATCGCTGACAGGTCTTTCTTGGTGGTGTAGCCGTAAAGCGACAGCGAGGCGAAGGCGATCGCGGTCACAAGGAAGGTGGTGACCACCGAGGCGCCAGTGAACACCAGCAGGATCGAGCTGAGCGAAATGCCCATCGCGGCGGCGAAGACGTAGAAGAACAGTTGCGCGCCTGCGACCGACAAGCGGGGGATCAGCGCGCCAAAGGCGAACACCATCACCAGCGGCGCGAACATCACCACCCATTTCAGCGGCGACATGTAGATCGCCGAGCCGAAGCTGGTGAGATAGGTGTGATCGCCGATCTGTGCGACGGCTTGCGAGGGCACGTCTGTGACAGCCAGACCAGCGATGGCCCAAGCGGCAAGGGCGGTGATCAGCATCGCCACGGACATCAGCCCGTAGACTTTATTCATATGCGCCCGCAAACCTGCGTCGATGTCGGCGCTCCGCGCACCAACGCCGGCGGTCTGGCCCGTGGGGCGGATCGTCTGATAGTCAGCCATGGAAGCCTCCGATTATGGACTGAAGGCGGACGCGGATGTCCGCGCTGCCTAATGCTGTCAATATCGGCACTGTTGGCTGCGATTTCAAGGATTTCCGCTGCGGGAAATCCTTGAGGCGTAAATGTCGCATTAACCGTGGGTTAGTGCAGCCCGATCACCGCAGCCAAGTGCTGGGCACATCCCATGCCGGGCGGGCGGCTTCGGTTGCGGCTTGGCGCGGCGAAACACCGATATCGGCCAGCATCGCATCGTCAAGTTTCGCCAGCTGAGCGCGCTGGCGGCGGGCGGTCATCGCCAAACGCAGGCGTTTGGTGAAACCAGCAAGAGTGCCGCGCGACTGCACATGAGCAACAGCCAATGTGGAGGTGTGGAGCGAGGCGAACATAGTGTATCCTTTCAGGGGTCATCGGCGTCGGTGATGTGAGTCGTTTGTTTCATCACAACACTTGATCCTTATGCCCGAATCGGTGACATTATGAAAATGAATGGTTTTGACTTCACGCATCAAGGATTGTGATATGTCTCGGAATCTCGATCTGACCTCCTTGCGCTCGTTCGTGGCGATTGCCGATGCGGGTGGTGTCACCCGCGCCGCGGGGTTTTTGAACCTGACGCAATCGGCGGTGTCGATGCAGATCAAGCGGCTGGAGGAGATGCTGGACACCCAGCTGCTGGATCGGTCGGCGCGGCAGGTGGGGTTGACGGCTTCTGGGGAACAGCTGCTGGGCTATGCGCGGCGGATGCTGTCACTGAACGATGAGGTGTTCGGGCGCTTGACCCAAGCGCAGCATGAGGGTGAGATCGTGCTGGGGGTGCCGCATGATATTGTTTATCCGGCGATCCCGCAGGTGCTGCGGCGGTTTGCCAAGGAATATCCGAAGATGAAGGTCTCGCTGACCTCCTCCTTTACCCGGGTGCTGAAGGCGCAGTTTGCGCGCGGTGAATGTGATGTGATTTTGACCACTGAAGAATCGGTGGGAGCGGATGGTCAGACCTTGGCGGAATTGCCGCTGGTTTGGGTGGGTGCGCCCGACGGGGCGGCGTGGAAGGGGCGGCCGTTGCGGCTGGCCTTCGCGCATAACTGCATCTTCCGGCAGGGCGTGCAGGCGGCGCTGAACGCCAGCGGTATGCCGTGGGAGATGGCGGTGGAAAGCGATGACACGCGCGGGATTGAGGCGTCGGTCTCGGCGGACCTCGCGGTGCATGCGGTGCTGGCGGGATCGGAGCCGCCGTTTGTCGAGCGGATTGCGCATGGTGGCAGCTTGCCGGAACTGGCGGTGATCAAGGTGAATATGTATGTCGCGGACCCCGTGCATTCCGAGGCGGTCTCGGCATTGGCCGCGATGATCCGGCAGGTGTATCTGTCGCGGGCGATCCGGTCGGCGGCTTGAACGCAACGCCCCGCCGCCCCGGATCAAGTCCGGGGCGGCGGGGTGTGGGGTTATAGGGTGATCACCACTTTGCCAGTGGCTTGGCGGCTGCGCAGCAGTTCCAGGCCTTGGGGGTAATCCGCGAAGGGGAGCTTGTGGCTGATGTGGGGGCGCAAGCCGCCTTCCGCGAACCATTGGAACAGGGTGCGCAGGCTGTCGGTCAGCACTTGCGGGGCGAAGGTCAGATAGCCACCCCAGTAGAGGCCGATCACGCTGAGGTTTTTCACCAACAGGTGGTTGGCGGCGATTTCTGGCAACTGTCCGCTGGCGAAGCCGATGGTCAGCAGGCGGCCTTCGGGGCGGCAGGCGGAGAGCGCGGCACTGAAGGCGGGGCCGCCGACCGGATCATAGACCACATCGACGCCGCCGAGCGCCTTAAGGGCGGCTTTCAGATCGGGGGTGTCGCTGTCGATGGTTATGTCGGCCCCGGCTGCGCGGGCGATCTCCAGTTTCGCGGGGCCACGGGCGCAGGCAATCACCGTTGCCCCCATGCGTTTGCCGATTTCCACTGCCGTCAGACCGACGCCTCCGGCGGCGCCGAACACCAACAGAGTCTCGCCGGGTTGCAGGCGGGCTTTGTGCGCGAGGGCAAGGTGGGAGGTGCCATAGGCGATCTGGAAGGCGGCGGCTTGCTCAAAGCTCATGGCGTCGGGCAGCGGGATCAGGTTCGCAGCGGGGGCGGTGATGTATTCCGCCAAAGCGCCGTGGCTGGCAAAGCCTGCAACACGGGCACCGGGTTGCAGGGTTGTGGCCGCGGCGGGGTGCAGGGCGTCAAGGATGCCGGCAAACTCCATCCCCGGAATGAAGGGCAGCGCCGGGCGCTCTTGATACTTGCCCTCTGCCATCAGCAGATCGGCGAAATTCAACCCGACGGCGGCGATTTTCAACCGAGCCTGCCCAAGTTCGGGTGTAGGCAGGGGCCGCTCTGCCCGTTGTGCGGGGCTGCCCAAAGCTGTGAGTTGCCAAACCTGCATCTTCTGCCTCCGATTGCTGAGCAGTGGTGTCAGATTTTTTTGGGAAACGCCAGAAAACAGGCTGAATTGCCAGTAAAGCGACAATTTCACGGCATGGAAACGATCCCATTCGAACTGGAAACGATGCCATGCAGGCATATTGTAGCAATATGCAATTTTTTTGGGAGTTTATTTGCAAAATGCAACGCAAAATGGGATACACGTTTAAGCAGAGCTGACGGGTAAACGTATACGCAGGGGGGTGTAGCCTACATCCGGCGGCTGTTTCTTCTTCGCCTGTATAATTGGACATATCCAAAAAGACAGGTTTTCGGAAAGCTTTCAGGGAATCTGAGGAGAAAATTGGTTTTACAAAAGTTGGCATGGAAATTGCTTTGTATGTGGGTGTTAGGTAGATAGAAAGTGGAGACTGTTATGAAGCATCCCGTTGACGCCCATGTTGGCAAGCGCATCCGCCATCGTCGGTGGATGATCGGCATGACGCAGCAACAGCTTGCCGATAAAGTGGGCATCAAGTTCCAGCAGATCCAGAAGTATGAAACCGGGATGAACCGGGTTTCGGCCTCGCGGCTGTGGGATATCGCAGATGCGCTTGGGGTGACGATTGCATTCTTTTTTGAAGGTCTGGCCGATGGCGCACAAGCCGCCGCAGCCGGGCATGACATGATGGCGGATAAAGAAGCACTGGAATTGGTGCGGTCTTATTACGCCATTCCCGAGGCACAGCGGCGGCGCCTGTTCGATCTGGCGCGCGTATTGAGTGAAGCTGCGTAACCGCTGCGCATATAGCTTTGCAACTCGGCGTGAATTGCCCCCAATTGCGCTGGTTACAAAGCTTGACCGCTCGCCCGCAAGTGCTTAGCCAAGGCTAGACACTTTGCGGGCGACGGACGTTTTAAGCCCCGGTGATGGGGCGAAGCATGACGAAATTTTCAGATAATGAAGCGCAGGATATCATCCGCACGGCAGCCCTGCTGGCGGATGCGGCGCGGGTGGCGACCTTGCAGCATTTTCGCAGCGATGGTCTGACGGCGGATAACAAGGAAGCCGCGCGGTTTGACCCGGTGACGGTGGCGGATCGCTTGTCCGAGCAGCGGATGCGGGAGATTCTGGCGGTGCATCGGCCTGCGGATGGGATTTTGGGCGAGGAATTCGCGCCGGTGGTCGGGTCTTCGGGGCTGACTTGGGTGCTGGACCCCATCGACGGCACGCGCGGGTATTTGTCGGGGACGCCGACCTGGGGGGTGCTGATCTCGGTCCGCGATGCTGCGGGGGTGATTTATGGCGTGATTGACCAGCCCTATATCGGCGAGCGGTTTGAGGGCGGGCTTGGTCGGGCTGAGGTGAACGGGCCGATGGGGCGCAGGGTGTTGAAGACGCGGGCGGGGCGGCCTTTGTCGGAGGCGATTTTGTTTTCGACCTTCCCGGAGGTTGGCACGGCCGAGGAGGGCGCGGCGTTCCGGCGGGTGGCACCGCAGGCGAAACTGGTGCGCTATGGCATGGATTGCTACGCCTACGGTCTGATCGCAGCAGGGCAGATTGATCTGGTGATCGAGGCGGGCTTGCAGGCCTATGACGTGCAAGCGCCGATTGCGGTGATTGAGGCGGCGGGCGGGATTGTCACCGATTGGTCGGGCAAGCCCTGTCTGGACGGCGGGCGGGTGCTGGCGGCAGCCAATGCGACGATCCATGCCGAGGCTTTGGCTTTGCTGAACGCGTAGCCGATTTTTTTAGAAAAATCGTAGGGGGCTGTCGGCCCCCTCGCGCTTCGCGCTCACCCCCTGAGAGTATTTCTGCCAAGATGAAATGGCTTGGCGGCTGTGCTGGGCTTTGGTAGGTTTAGGCGCGCGAGTCCTTAACTCCCCCTTCTGTCGCGCTTCCCTGATCCACCGAAGGGGGTGGTGCTAAGGGGAAATCATGTCTGAAATTCTGATCAAGAACGCCGATGTCGTGGTGACGATGGATGGTGCGCGTCGCGAGATTGCGCAGGGCGATGTGTTGCTGCGTGGCGGGGTGATTGCGGCGGTGGGGCAGGGGCTTTCGACGGCAGGCGCGGTGGTGGAGGCGCGGGGCTGTGTGGTGACGCCGGGTTTGGTCAACACGCATCATCATCTCTATCAGACGCTGACGCGGGCGGTGCCGGGCGGGCAGGATGCGTTGTTGTTTGGCTGGTTGCAGACGCTGTATCCGATCTGGGCGAAGTTCGGGTCGGAGGAGATGTTTGTCAGCGCACAGGTGGGCTTGGCGGAACTGGCTTTGTCGGGCTGTTCCTTGACCTCGGATCATCTCTATCTGTTTCCGAATGGATCGCGCTTGGATGACACGATTGCGGCGGCGGGCGAGGTGGGGCTGCGGTTTCATCCGACGCGCGGGGCGATGAGTATTGGGGTGAGCGAGGGTGGGCTGCCGCCGGATGCTTTGGTGGAGCGCGAGGCTGCTATTCTGGAGGATTGCATCCGGGTGGTGGACCGATTCCACGATGCGGGTGAAGGGGCGATGGTGCGGGTGGGGATTGCGCCCTGTTCGCCGTTCTCGGTCAGCCGCGATTTGATGCGGGAGGCGGCGCTGCTGGCGCGGGATAAAGGCGTGATGTTGCACACCCATCTGGCGGAAAATGACGAGGATATTGCCTATTCTTTGGCGAAGTTTGGCTGTCGTCCGGGGCAATATGCCGAGGATTTGGGCTGGACCGGCGAGGATGTCTGGCACGCGCATTGTGTGAAGCTGGACGCGGGCGAGATTGATCTGTTTGCCCGCTCTGGCACTGGCGTCGCGCATTGCCCGTGTTCGAATTGTCGGTTGGGGTCGGGGATTGCGCCGATAAGGGCGATGCGCGACGCGGGGGTGAAGGTGGGGCTGGGGGTGGATGGCTCGGCCAGCAACGATGCGGGGAATTTGATTCTGGAGGCGCGGCAGGCGTTGTTGTTGCAAAGGGTGTCGCGCGGGGCGGATGCGATGGCGGCGCGCGAGGCGTTGGAGATTGCCACTTTGGGCGGCGCAAAGGTGCTGGGTCGCGGCGATTGCGGCAGTCTGGAGGCCGGTAAGCGGGCGGATATCGCGATTTGGGATGTGTCGGGGATTGAGGCGGCGGGGTCTTGGGACCCGGTGGCGAGTTTGATCCTGTGCGGGCCGACCCGGGTGCGGGATCTGTTTGTGGAGGGCCGCGCGGTGGTGCGGGAGGGGCGGATGGCGACGATTGATCTGCCCCGCGTGATCGCGCGGCAGAATCAGTTGGCGCGGCGGTTGATTTAGACGCGCGCGAAAAAACATTTACAGGACGGGACGCATCCGCTATCAGCCCCGCATGATCACTCGGACCGCCTTTATTGCCCGGCCCCGACGCCTGCGCTGAAAAGCGCAAGCGATTGATCCGCTTTGGCCCGGCGAAATGGGCTAACCCTCGTTGACTTCCCATATAGTCCTTGGCTACGCCTAGGCTTTCCCGTGAAAGGCCCCGCCCATGATCACCGCAGTTTTGCCGACCTATAACCGCGCCCCGATGACCTTTGTCAAAGGCGAAGGCTCTTGGCTGACGGCGGAGGATGGCAGCCGATATCTGGATTTGGGCGCGGGCATTGCGGTGAATTCCTTGGGCCATGCCAATCCGGCGCTGGTGCAGGCTTTGACCGAACAGGCGGGGCAGCTTTGGCATGTCTCGAACCTCTACCGCATTCCACAGCAGGAAAAGCTGGCCGAGATGCTGGTGGATAAGACCTTCGCCGACACGGTGTTCTTTACCAATTCCGGCACCGAAGCCTGCGAATTGGCGATCAAGATGGCGCGGAAATATCACTATGACAACGATATGGCCGATAGGGTCGATATCATTGCTTTTGAGGGCGCCTTCCATGGCCGCTCGACTGCGGCGATTGCGGCATCGGGGGCCGAGAAGATGGTCAAGGGTTTTGGCCCGCTGATGCCGGGGTTTTCGCAGCTGAAATGGGGCGACGAGGCGGCGATCCGCGCCGCGATCACCACCCGGACCTGTGCGGTGATCATCGAGCCGGTGCAGGGTGAAGGCGGCATCCGGGTGGCCTCTGACAGCTTTTTGCAGCTGCTGCGCGATCTCTGTGATGAGACCGGGACGCTGCTGATTTTCGACGAGGTGCAATGCGGGGTGGGCCGCACCGGCAAGCTGTTCGCGCATGAATGGGCTGGGGTGACGCCCGATATCATGATGGTCGCCAAGGGCATCGGCGGCGGCTTTCCTTTGGGCGCGGTTTTGGCGACCGAAAATGCCGCCTCCGGCATGGTTGCGGGCACGCATGGCTCCACCTACGGCGGCAACCCGTTGGGCTGTGCGGTGGGAGCCAAGGTGATGGAGATCGTCGCCGAAGATGCGTTCCTTGATGCGGTGTCGCGCAAGGCGGCGCAGTTCCGGCAGGGGCTGGAGGGGCTGGTCGCCTCGCATCCGAGCGTGTTTGAAGCGGTGCGCGGGCAGGGACTGATCCTGGGGCTGAAGTGCAAGGCGCTGAACTCTGATGTAGTCAAGGCCGCCTATGCCGAACATCTGCTGACGGTTCCCGCCGCCGATAACGTGCTGCGGCTGCTGCCGGCACTGAACATCCCGGAGGCGGATATCACCGAGGCTTTGGCGCGGCTGGACCGCACCGCTGCAAGGCTTGAGGCGGCGTAATGCGGCTGTTCCACCCCAGCGCGGAAGCGGCCCTCTGTGCGTCCCGACGAGTATTGGACTGACCCTTTGGTCATCCTCTCTGCTCAAATATCCTACGGGGGTTTGGGGGTGTAAAACCCCCGATCTTCGGCCAACAAGAGACGCTCCATGAAACATTTTCTTGATATCCACAAAACTGACGCCGCTGATTTGCGGCTCATGATCAACTCGGCGCTGGCGATGAAAACCGCGCGCAACAACCGCCCCAAGGGCACGCCGGATGATGACCAGCCGCTGGCCGGTCGCATGGTGGCGCTGATTTTTGAGAAACCCTCGACCCGCACGCGGGTGTCGTTCGATGTCGGTGTGCGCCAGATGGGTGGGCAGACCATGGTGCTGTCGGGCAAAGAAATGCAGCTGGGTCATGGTGAGACGATTGCCGATACCGCGCGGGTTCTGTCGCGCTACGTTGATCTGATCATGATCCGCACCTTTGAGGAGGCGACGTTGCTGGAGATGGCCGAACATGCCACGGTGCCGGTGATCAACGGCCTCACCAACCGCACGCATCCCTGTCAGATCATGGCGGATGTGATGACCTATGAAGAGCATCGCGGGCCGATTGCGGGCAAGAAGGTGGTCTGGGCTGGCGACGGCAACAACGTCTGCGGCAGCTTCCTGCATGCGGCGGGGCAGTTTGGCTTTGATTTCACCTTCACCGGGCCAGAGACGCTGGATCCCGAGGGCAACTTTGTCGGCTTTGCGCGCGGCAAGGGCAGCCGGGTGATGATCGAGCGCGACCCGGTGCGGGCGGTGGCGGGGGCGGATCTGGTGGTGACCGACACTTGGGTGTCGGTGCATGATCCTGAGTCTGCCAAGGAACGCAGGCACAATCAGTTGCGGCCCTATCAGGTCAATGAGGCTTTGATGGCCCATGCCAAGCCAGATGCCTTGTTCATGCATTGCCTGCCCGCGCATCGCAATGATGAGGCGACGAGCGCTGTGATGGACGGGCCGCATTCGGTGATTTTTGATGAGGCTGAGAACCGGCTGCATGCTCAGAAAGCTGTGATGCGCTGGTGTTTGGGGGTTTGAGGGGTTCACTGTCCACGCGTGGACACTGAGGCGGGTTTATAAGAATCAATAGCTTAGCCAGTGCGGATTAAGGTTTTCTTAACCCGCGCTGGTTTTGATCGGGGCGATTGGCCTCTTGCATCTTCGGGGTTTGTGCGGCCATCTATCGGCCAGAAAACATCGCCTGAAAGGCCGCGCTCATGCAAAACCCTGTTCCGTTCTTCACCCATTCGCTGACCGCTTTGTCGAAGATCCTTGAGAAGGCCGAGGCTTTTGCCGAAGCCAAGAAGATCAAGCCCGAGGTGATCCCGCAACTGCGGCTGATCGCGGATATGTTGCCTTTGTGGCGGCAGGTGACGATTGCTTGCGATCATGCCAAGGGCGCGTCCGCCCGTTTGGCGGGGGTGGAGGTGCCGAGTTTTGCTGACACGGAAACCACTTTGGCAGAGTTGAAAGAGCGCATCGCCAAGACGATTGCCTTCATCGCCACCATCCCGGCAGCGGCGTTTGACGGCGCCGAGGCGCGCACCATCAGCGTCAAAGCCGGCCCGCGCGAATTGTCCTTCGCGGCGGCGCAATACTATCATGGCTATGCGGTGCCGAATTTCTATTTTCACATGGCGACGGCTTACAATATCCTGCGCGCCAATGGCGTTGAGGTGGGTAAGACCGACTTTTTGGGGGCGTGATGATGTCAACGGCTTTGCTGGTGATTGATGTGCAGATGGATTTTGTCGCGCGGCGTGATCGCGGCATGGTCTGGGGCAACCCTGACGCTGACACCAGCATCGCCACTCTGCTGAAAGCCTTTCGCGACAAGGGCTTGCCGGTTGTGCATGTGCATCACCATGACCCGAACCCGGAAGACAGCTTTCACGCCGATCAGCCGGGTTCGGCGGTGCAGCCCTTGGCGGCGCCGCTGCCCGGTGAGGCGGTGTTTATCAAGCACGGCTCGTCTGGTTTCATAGGCACTGCGCTGGCGGATCATCTGACGGCGCAGGGTATCACCGGGCTGGTGATCGTCGGTGGCGCTGCGAATTACTGCGTGGAATCCACCGCGCGGATGGCGGGGAATTTGGGCTATGCCACCACGGTGGTCGGCGATGCGCTGATCAATTTCCGCCAGCGTTTGCGCGATGGGCGGGAAATGGCGGCGGGCGATGTGCTGGCGCTGACTCTGGCCAATCTGGACGGTGAGTTCGCGCATATCGCATCGGTGAATGAGATTTTAACGCAAGTGGCGAGTTGAGCCACGGGTGATCTAATGGTGTCGCCAAGGGCGACGTTGCTATTCTGAACGGCTTCGCCGGAAGGGGTGCTGCTCCCGGTGCGAAGAGCGCCTCCCCCGGAAGTATTTCTGCCAAGGTGAAAACCCTAAACGCGTTTGACGCCATCGGCGGCTTTGACCCTTGGCGCGAGGGCTGTGACCACCAGCAGCACGACGGCGAGGGCGGCGTAAGTGGCACGGAAACCGATGTGATCGGCGATGAACCCGATGCTGGACGGCGCCACCAGAATACCTGCGTAACCGACCATGGTGACGGTGGAAATCGCCGCCCCTGCGGCCATGCCGGGATGGTTGCCTGCGGCGGAAAACAGGATCGGCACCATATTGGCGACACCGAGGCCTGCGCAGGTGAAGCTGGCGATGGCGATCAGATCATTCGGGGCGAATGCGCCGCCGAGCAGGCCTGCGGCAGAGATAAGCCCTGATATTTGCAGGGTTTTCACTGCGCCGAACCGATTGCGCAGACGGTCGCCCGCAAAGCGCATCACCGCCATTGCGCCGGCAAAACCTGCAAAGCCCAAGCCTGCCCGGAACAGATCAGCCCCAAGTTCGCGGCCCAGATAGATCGCGGCCCAATCCAGCACAGCACCTTCCGGGACCATGCAGAACAGCGCCATGAATCCCAGGATCCATAGGCTTGCATCGCGCGGGAACAGGGCGTGCGGGGCGGGTTTTTCAGCTGCCGGGTGGGGGGCGTCGGGGATCAGATTCGGGCTTGCCAGCAGCACGGTGATCAAGGCGATGCCAGCGACGATCAGGGCTTGGGTCTCGGCCCCGAAATGCGCGATGATATAGCTGCCGCCAAGACCGCCGACGAAGCCGCCCAGGCTCCAGAAGCCGTGGCTGGAGGACATGATGGCGCGGCCCATGCGGCGCTCGACCTCGACCGCGTTGGCGTTCATCGCCACATCCATGCAGCCGACCACAGCGCCCATCAGTGTCATGGCAGGGGTGAGCAGCCAGAGGTTGGGGGCCAGCACCACCAGCGGCAGGGCTGGAACGGTGGCAAGGCCGAAGGCGCGGGCGATGCTGCGCGAGCCGTAAGTCTGGATCAGGCGGCCCGCGAACAGCATGGCTCCAACCGCGCCAATGCCAAGGGCAAGGATTAAGAGCCCAAGGGTGGTATTGCTGATTTCGTGGCGGGTCAGCAGCAGCGGGATTTGCGGCGCCCAAGCCCCCATCACGAAGCCATTGGTGGCAAACATCGCCGCCACCGCCCAGCGTCCTGCGCGCGCTTGTTGCATCTGAACCCTCCCGTTAGCGCTGACAGGCTTAGGGTCTGGCGCGGGGGAACGAAAGGGGGGCGGCTGCACCTTTTGTTTCAACTGTTTCAGGGCGGCGTGTCGATTGCCGGATTTCTGCGGCCTGATCCAGCGGTTTGATTACGGGGGCGGGATTCCCGGCCTGAGGTTTGATTTCATGCGCCCGCCGTGAAGCGCCATTCGGTGATCTGGGTCAAGGTTTCACCTTTCGCCAAGCGGATCGGCGGGAAACCGGGCTTGTTGGGGGCATCGGGCCAACCTTGCGCCTCGATGGCGAGGCCTTTGTAATCATCGTGGCGGCAGTCGTAGATCTGGATGCCGGGTTCGGTGGTGGCGACGGTGAGGGCGGTGCCGGAGCGGCCTGTCAGGGTGAGGACATCGCGCAGGGGGCGTTGGGCTTGGCTGAGACAAAAGCAATTATCGAGGTC
>CAYLYV010000053.1:0-27125 GCA_964387655.1 uncultured Cypionkella sp.
CGCCATCGGCATGGCGCAAAACGGCTTCATCCCGTTCCCGGAAATCCAGTTCCTCGCCTATCTGCACAACGCCGAAGACCAACTTCGGGGCGAAGCCGCCACCCTGCCGTTCTTCTCCAACGGTCAATACAGCAACCCAATGGTGTTGCGCATCGCGGGGCTTGGATATCAGAAAGGCTTCGGCGGCCATTTCCACAACGACAACTCGGTCGCCGTGCTGCGCGACATCCCCGGCCTGATCCTTGCCGTTCCTTCCAACGGGGCCGATGCCGCCAAAATGCTGCGCGAATGTGCGCGGCTGGCGCGTGAGGAACAGCGCCTTGTCGTCTTCCTCGAACCCATCGCGCTGTATCCTGCGCGCGATCTGCACGCCGACAAAGACGGCGCCTGGATGCAGCGCTACCCCGCCCCCGATCAAACCATTCCTTTCGGTGAAGTCGGCCAGCACGGCGCAGGCACCGACCTCGCCATCGTCACCTTCGGCAATGGCACTTACCTGTCGCATCAAGCGCTTCCGCAGATTGAGACCGCAGGGATCAAAACCCGCATCATTGACACCCGCTGGCTGTCGCCCTTGCCGAAAGACGCCCTCCTCGCCGCCACCGCAGGCTGCAAAAACATCCTGATCGTCGACGAGACTCGCCACTCCGGCGGCGTGGCCGAGGCGCTGATGGCGCTGTTCCACGAAGGCCCGCCCACCAACCTCGCCCGCCTGACAGCACAAGACAGCTTCATCGCCACCGGCCCCGCCTATGCCGCGACGATGCCCAGCGCCGCCTCCATCACCGCCGCCGCCGTGGAGCTTTGCAAATGAGAACAGCCGTCCTGATCTGCCCCGGCCGTGGCACCTATACCAAAACCGAACTCGGCAACCTCGCCCGCTTCCCCGACCGCACTCTGCTGGCGCATTTTGATGCCCGCCGCACGGCGTTGAACCAAGAAACCCTGACCGCGCTCGACTCTGCCCCCACCTATTCGGTGTCAAAACACACCCGTGGCGACAACGCCTCCGCCCTGATCTACGCCTGCACTCTGGGCGATGCGCTCAGCCTGCAAGATGTTGAAATCACAGCCATTACCGGCAATTCGATGGGCTGGTATTCCGCGCTGGCCTGCGCGGGCGCCCTCACCCCCCAGAACGGTTTCGAGGTCGTCAACACCATGGGCACGCTGATGCAGCAAAGCCTGATCGGCGGCCAGATCATCCACCCGTTCCTGGATGAAAACTGGCACCCCAACCCTACTCGCAAAGCCGAACTTCTGGCCATCGCCGCCGAGATCAACACCCGCCCCGACCACACCCTGACGCTCTCCATCGACCTCGGCGGAATGCTGGTCCTCGCGGGCAACGAAGCAGGCCTGAAAGGCTTCGAGGCATCCGTCCCCCCCGAGCAATCCCGCTTCCCGATGCGCCTCGCCAATCACGCCGCCTTCCACACCGCCCTGCAAGCCCCCGTCGCAGCCCAAGGCCGCGCCGCCCTGCCCGCCTCCCTGTTCCAGCAACCGCAAAAACCGCTGATCGACGGGCGCGGCCAAATCTGGTGGCCCGGTGCCACCCGCACCGCCGACCTCCACGCCTACACCCTCGGCCACCAAGTCACTGAACCCTACGACTTCACCGCCGCCATCCGCACCGCCGCCCGCGAATTCGCCCCCGACCTGTTCATCATCGCAGGCCCCGGCACCACCCTTGGCGGCGCGGTGGCACAAAGCCTGATCCTCGCCAACTGGCAGGGCCTATCCAGCAAAGCAGATTTCCAAGCCCGCCAAGCCGCAAACCCGCTGCTGATCTCCATGGGCCTGCCCGAGCAACGCGCATCGGTCACCTGAAATCAAGGTTAATAAAATGAAAACAAGGCCCCGCTAAGGCCTTGTTTTTACATGAATCTGAGCCTTGTCCACGCGTGGACACTCACCTTGCCGCGATATGCCCCGCCAAATAATCCGCATCATGCCAGACCCCCCAAATGAACGGCGACGCCCGGCGCGACAGCCAAGGCAGCCCCAGAAAATACAATCCCGCCACCCCCGCCACCCCGCGATCATGCGCCGGACGGCCCTTTTCATCGAAAGCGTCCAGTTTCAGCCAGCCATAATCCAAGCCAAACCCAGTCGCCCAAATGATCGACGTCACCCCCGCCGCCTTCAAATCCAGCGCCAAGATCGGATGGCTCACACATTCCGGGTCCGGCCCGATCTCCCGCGCCTCCGGCTCCAACGGCAGATCCAACCCCTCAGCCGCCGCATAAGCATCCGCCAGATCCAAGGTCGCGAGATAATTCTCATCCCCCCGCCGGATATTCGCCGCCAGATCGCCCCCCACCTGCAACACCCCGTCGCGATACGCCCCGACACGGCCCAGCAGGGTCATCCCCCCCGCCGCCAACCGCCGGAAATCCACCGTATGCCCGCCCCGCGCGCCTGAAACCGCGATCGTGACATGCTCGGTCCCCGGCTCTTTCGCGCGCGCGTCCCACTGCCCCAGCACCCCCAACCACCAGACGAAATCTTTCCCGCGATACGCGCGCGGCGGCCGATCATGCGGCCCGACCGACAAGTAAACCTTCTTCCCCGACCGCATCAGCTCATCGGCGATCTGCGCGCCCGAAGACCCCGCCCCCACCACCAGCACCGCCCCCTCCGGCAACTGCCCCGGATTGCGATAGGCGTTGGAATGCATCTGCACGATTCCAGCACTGTCTGGCACCAAAGTTGGGATCAGCGGCTTTTGAAACGGCCCCGTCGCCACCACCACATTGCGCGCCTCCACCCGGCCCGCCGAAGTCTCTGCCACAAAACCCTCTCCCGAAGGCTCCAGCGAAGTCACCTCAACCCCACAGCGGATCGGCGCTGCGATCTTCTCGGCCACCGCCTCAAAATACGCCGCAATCCGCTCCTTTGGCGCAAAAGCATCCGGGTCGATCTCGTCAAAGGTCAGAATCGGAAAGCGGTCATGCCAAGCCGGACCATTCGCCACCAGCGAATCCCAGCGCTCCGACCGCCAACGCTCGGCAATCCGGTGCCGCTCCAGCACCAGATGCGGCACCCCGCGTTCCTTCAGCTGCGCGCTCATTGCAAGCCCAGCCTGCCCACCGCCAATGATCAGCGTGTCAATATGTTCAACGGGCATTGCGGCGTCCTTTTGCTGTGGGTGGCCTCATCGGCAGTTCCCCCGTGTAAAACAGACCCCGCCCGGCGCAAATAAGGATTTCATGCAGCATTGATTAGGCTGCACCCAAAGCCATCCTGCAGATTGGCTTAACCCCCGCCTAAGCAAAGCTGAGCAAAACACTGATAGCCCGCACCGCCGCTTTCGGGCAAAGTTCAGGTTCTACCCCCGAGCCCTCAGCCGCGAGCACGCCCATGAACCAGCATCACAGCCTGACCCCCGCCGCCGAGTTGCACGCCAATGTGTCGGTGCCGTTTACCCAAGCCCATGCGATGCCGAAATCGCTCTACACCAGCGATGCCTTTCTGGCGCAGGAGCAAAAGCACATCTTCGCGCAAGACTGGCTTTGTGCAGGCCGCGCCGAAACCCTCGCCAACCCCGGCGACTATCTCACCATGCAAATCGCAGGCGAGCCGGTGATCGTGCTGCGCGACCGTGACGGGACCATCCGCGCGATGTCCAACGTCTGTCGCCACCGCATGTCCACGCTGCTGCAAGGTCGCGGCACCACCCGCGCTATCGTCTGCCCCTATCACGCCTGGACCTATAATCTCGACGGCTCCTTACGCGGGGCCGCCGCGATGACGCTGAACGAAGGGTTTTGCAAGGATCAGTTGTCGCTTCCGCAAATCCGCTGCCAAGTCTGGCAAGGCTGGATCATGGTCAGCCTGAACCCCGACGCGGAAGACCCGGAAACCAAACTGGCCGGGGTGCGCGATCTGATCCCCAATCTGGATATGTCCACCTATACCGAAACCTATCAGGAAAGCTTCAACTGGGCGACGAACTGGAAGGTTCTGGCCGAGAATTTCATGGAATCTTACCATCTGCCGATGTGCCACGCGGGCACCATTGGCGGCGCATCGAAGCTGGATGAAATGATCTGCCCCGAAGGCACCGAGGCGTTCAACTACCACTGGATTCTGAAAAATGATTCCGTTCCCCTCGCCCTCGCCCATCCCGCCAACACCACCCTGCAAGGCGACGACCGCCGCAAGACCTGGCTTCTGGCGATCTACCCCTCGCTGCTGATCACCCTGACGCCGGGATATTTCTGGTATCTGTCGCTGACCCCCGACGGCCCCGGCCGCGTCAACGTGCTGTTCGGCATGGGGATGAGCGCCGATTGGCTGGCCGATCCCGAATCCGCGGCGCATCTGGCCAAGGTGAAAGCCCTGCTGGACGATGTGAATATCGAGGACAAAGGCTGCACCGAGAAGGTCTATCGCGGCCTGCTCTCCGGCATGGGCACCCCCGGCCCGCTGTCACACCTAGAGCGGCCAAACTTCGAATTCGCGCAATATCTCGCCAGCCGCATCCCGGCCTAACGACCTACAGGAAACCACAATGACCATCACCCGCTACCGCAAGTTCAACACCAAAATCACCTACCCCGAGCAGAACCTCGACAACGACCTCTGCCACCTCGTCGCCACCAAAGGCGGCACCACGCTCTATTTCCGCGGCGCCTGCCCGCAAGACCTGGACACCGCCGAGAACCTCGGCAGCCCCGATCCCGCCGAGCAGACCCATAAAGTCATGAGCAATATCAAACAGATGATCGAAGAAGCCGGTGGGCGGATGGAGCATCTGGTCAAGCTCGTCGTCTACCTCACCGACGTGCGCCACCGCGAGCCGGTTTACCGGGTGATGGGCGAATACATCAAAGGCGTGCATCCGGTTTGCACTGGCCTGACGGTTGTGGCTTTGGCCCGCCCGGATTGGCTGGTGGAGATTGATGCCACGGCAGTCATCCCAGACTAAATGCCTAAAACTTAGCTAAAATTTTTCATCTGTCCAAAAATATCCCACGGGGGTCCGGGGGTGTGAGACCCCCGGCGCTTGGCCAAAAGGACGACATATGACCTTCTCCCTCATCGCCCGCTGCGCCAAAACCGGACAATTCGGCATGGTGATCTCGTCCTCCTCCCCCGCCGTCGCCGCCCGCTGCGCGCATGTACGGGCGGGCGTGGGGGCCGTCGCCAGCCAGAACATCACCGACCCGGCTTTGGGCCCGTTGTTGCTGGACGCTCTGGCCCAAGGCAGGCCCGCGGATCAGGCTTTGGTCAGCATCATCAAAGACCGACAACATAGTGATTACAGACAACTTCTGGTGATCGACGCCCAAGGAAAAACCGCCATCCACTCCGGCACTCAGGTCCTCGGCATCTGGGGCGAAGCCGAAGGCCAAGACTGCGCCGCAGGCGGCAATCTGCTTGCCAACCCGACCATCCCCAATGCGATGATTACCGCGTTTGAAACCAGTACTGGCCATCTTGGCGACCGCCTGATCGCCGCTCTCACCGCAGGTCTGGCCGCAGGCGGCGAGGCTGGCCCGGTGCATTCGGCGGGGATGAAAATCGCCGACAAACTCGACTGGCCCTTGGTCGATCTGCGGATTGATTGGTCGGACACGCCGATCCAAACCCTTGAGACTGCTTGGCAAATCTACCGCCCGCAAATGGCGGCCTATGTGCAACGCGCGCAAGATCCCACCCAAGCCCCGTCTTACGGTGTGCCCGGCGACGAATAGATTTGCCGCAGGTATCGCAATATGCTTAGGCTGTCCCTAATCCAAAGCCGGGAACAGCCGCAGATGCCGCTTCGCTTCACACTTCGTCAGTTGGAATATCTCGTCGCCGTCGGTGACAGCGGCTCAATCGCGCTTGCCGCCGAAAAGGTGAACGTCTCCAGCCCCTCGATCTCGGCGGCGATCTCGCAGCTTGAGGCTGAGTTTGGCTTGGCGCTGTTCGTGCGCAAACACGCGCATGGCCTATCCTTGACCCAAGGCGGCAAGCAATTCGTCGCCCAAGCCCGCCAAGTGCTGACCGAGGCCGGAAAGCTGAACGAGTTGGCCAACCAGATCACCGGCAAGGTGCGCGGCCCCCTCAGCGTCGGCTGCCTTGTTACCTTCGCGCAGATGGTTCTGCCGCAACTGCGCCACAGCTTCGTGCAGGCCTTCCCCGATGTCGATTTCACCCAAGTCGAACTCAATCAGGTCGAAATCTTCGCCGCCCTGCGCTCGGCCAATCTCGACATTGCCCTCACCTATGATCTTGATATTCCCTCTGATCTCAGCTTCATCCCGCTTGTCACCCTGCCCCCCTATGCCGTGATGCCCCCCCAGCATCCGCTGGCACAGCGCGATCACGTCACCCCGCGCGATCTGGCGGACTATCCGATGATCCTGCTGGACCTGCCCCTGTCATCGGACTACTTCCTGTCACATTTCACCGCCAACAATCTGCGCCCGAACATCGTCGAGCGCACCCGCGACATGGGCGTGATGCAGTCGATGGTCGCCAATGGCTTTGGCTATTCCATCGCCAATATCCGCCCCCTGACCGACGCCGCCCCCGATGGCCGCCGCCTGCGCTATATCCCGCTGACAGGTGCGGTGCGCCCGATGAAACTGGGCCTCGCCTTGGCCGAAGGTGCCGGAATTTCGTTAACCGTGCAGGCCTTTATCGACCATGCCCGCGCTGAAATCACGCTGGATTCCACCCCCGGCCTGCATTTGAAAGTGCCGCAAAGCAGCTAAGGCGCAGCCTAAGTCACGCTTCACCATCGCGTGCTTTACGCCATGCCCGATCCAGCCAAAGTGCCGCCACCCCACCCAAGAGGCCGGAAAATGCGCGATCCCCGCTATGACATTCTGTTTCAGCCGCAACAGATCGGCCCGCTGACCGCGAAAAACCGCTTCTATCAGGTGCCGCATTGCAATGGCGCGGGCTACCGCGACCCATCGGCGGCGGCAGCGATGCGTGGCATCAAGGCCGAGGGCGGCTGGGGGGTGATCTTCACCGAACAGACCGAAATGCACCATACCTCTGAAATCACACCATTTATTGAGCTGCGGCTGTGGGAAGATCAGGACATTCCGGCCATCGCCAAAATGGCGCAAGCGATGAAAACCCATGGCGGGCTTGCAGGCATTCAACTGGCCTATTCCGGCATCAACGGCCCGAATTTCTACACCAAAGAGGTGCCGATGGCGGTCTCGCCCGGCCCGATCCGCACCTTTACCAATGATCCGGTGCAGGCGCGGGGCCTCGATAAAACCGACATCAAGAACCTGCGCCGCTGGTTCGTGAATGCGGCCCGCCGCAGCAAACTGGCAGGCTTCGATCTGATCTGCCTCTACGGCGCGCATGGCTTTGGCATCTTTCAGCATTTCCTCAGCCGCGCCACCAATCAGCGCAGCGATGAATACGGCGGCAGCTTGGAGAACCGCTCTCGCTTCGCCCGTGAAGTGCTGTCGGATATGCGTGACGCGGTGGGCGACACCATGGCGCTGACCATGCGCGTCAGCCTCGACGAACAGATTGGCAAACTTGGCTTTTCCAACGCCGAACTGCGCGATTTCATCGCGATGAACGGCGATCTGCCCGACCTTTGGGATCTGGCGCAAGGCACCTGGGAAGAATGCTCTGGCCCGTCGCGCTTCAAAGACGAAGCCGCGCAAGAAACCCTCGTCAAAGGCATCCGCGACCTCACCAATCGCCCCGTGGTCGGCGTTGGCCGCTTCACCAGCCCCGACGTGATGGCGAAAATGATCCGCCAAGGCACGCTCGATTTCATCGGCTGCGCCCGCCCCTCGATTGCCGATCCGTTCCTGCCGAAAAAGATCGAAGAGGGCCGGATTGAGGATATTCGCGAGTGCATTGGCTGCAATATCTGCGTCACGGGAGACATGACGCAGAGTATCAGCCGCTGTACCCAGAACCCGACCTTCATGGAAGAATGGCGCAAAGGCTGGCACCCCGAGAAAATGAACGCCAAAGGCCCCAGCCAGAACGTGCTGATCGTCGGCGCAGGCCCGGCGGGTCTGGAAGCCGCCCGCGCGCTATCCTTGCGCGGCTATGATGTGGCCCTCGCCGAGGCCTCGACCACCCTCGGCGGTCGCGTCGCCAAAGAGCGCCTGCTGCCCGGCCTGTCCGCCTGGGGCCGCGTCGCCGATTACCGCGCCTATCAGATCAGCCAGCGCCCAAATGTCGAAACCTATTTCGACAGCCTGCTCACCGCCGAAAACATCCTCGACTTCGGTTTCCAGCACATCGCCATCGCAACAGGTGCGCTGTGGCGCGCCGATGGCGTGGCGCGGATGCATGTCGAACCGATCCCCAATGCGGGCCTGCCGGTCTACACCCCCGACGATCTGATGGCTGGCCGCCTGCCGAAAGGCCGCGTCACGGTGTTTGACGATGATCACTATTATATGGGCGGCGTTCTCGCCGAACTTCTGGCGCAGAACGGCTGTGAGGTCACGCTGGTGACACCTTCCGCCTATGTCTCCGACTGGACGCTGAACACCCTCGAACAAGCCTCGATCCATCGCCGTCTGGTGGCGGCTGGCGTCAAGATCGTGCTGAACACCGGGGTGATTTCACTTACCCCTCAAGGCGTTACCACGGCTTGCGTCTACACCGGAGCCGAAGGCCATATCGACGCCGAAGCCTTGGCAATGGTCGCCAGCCGCATCAGCCAAGACCAGCTGTACCGCGATCTGCAAGCCCGCGAAGCCGATTGGGCCGATGCGGGTATCCTGTCAGTCAAGGTGATCGGCGATGCCTGCGCCCCCGGCCCGATTGCCTGGGCGACCTATGCCGGTCACCGCTATGCGCGCGAATTGGATATGCCCGATATCGGCGACGCTTTGCCGTTCCGCCGCGAAGTCACGGCGTTGCAGGATTAGGACGCCAAGGGCTCCGCTAGAACTTGGCTCGCCACCGCGCTCGAGCGCAACATATCCGCCAAGGTCAGCGATTCAATCAACAGCAGATATGACCAGAAAATATCGGCAAATACCTTGCGGATGCGGCAGCTTTCTTCGTCCACACAATCCTCGCAACGCTGATAAGCGCGACGCGACAGACAGGGCAGCGGCGCAATCGGGCCGTCGATCAGCCGCAGCAGCTCGGAAATCGAAATCTCCGCCGGCGGTTTGATCAGCTGATAACCGCCCGAACGCCCCCGGGTCGAGGCGATGATGCCCGCATTGCGCACTTCCAGCAGAATATGCTCCAGAAACCGCTTTGGCGTGCCAGAGCGCTTGGCGATCGCTTCGATCGTCAAGGCCTCGGGCGCGGGCTGCGCCGCCGCATCCGCCAACACCAAAAGCGCTTTCAACGCGTATTTCATCTTTTGCGTAATCATATCCAAGACCTAGCTGGCGTGGAAAAAGGAATCAATCCGCGCAAGACGGGATTGTAAAAAAACTTGACAGCAAGGCCGCTGTGCGACGGTTTTGGGGCCCTGATAGCACAAGCCAACAATCGCCGATGCAGCAGCCACCCTGAAACCCCAGAAATCACTGCAAAAACCGCCTTCTCCCACCGTCCGAATCAATCACGATATATTTGATAGATTAATATTGCTTTCGCGACTCACAAAAGCTTGATAATATGGTGACACGATCCATCCAAAGCTGCACAGGATGTTCAAATGACTCAGACCATGTCTCAGCGTCCCTCGCGGCGCGCGACCTATGTTGCTTTTGCTGTTTTTGCGCTGGCCTATATCGGCGTTATGGTGGTGATCTTTGCCCCCGAGGGCAGCCTCTCCAGCCGCAGCCCGTTGCTTGCAACGCAGCAAACCGAGTAAGCGATCAACATCAACGAAAGGCAGGCCAGCGCGGCCTGCCTTTTGCATGGCAAGCCCGCCTGCACCAAGCCAGCCTTGAAACTCTGCGACCGCGATGCAACTCTGCCCCAAACATAGGGGGGCGAGCATGGCACAGGTGCGGGTGGGATTTATCGGTTTGGGCCTGATGGGTCAGGGCATGGCCGCGAATATCGTGGCCAAGGGCTATCCGCTGACGGTCTACGCCCATCGCAACCGCGCCCCCGTCGAGGATCTGATCGCGCGTGGTGCTATCGAGGCCGCCACTCCGGCCGACCTCGCCCGCGCTTGCGATGCCATCTTCCTCTGCCTGTCCGGCTCACCGCAGGTGACCGAGGTGGTGGCCGCGCTGAAACCCGGCCTTGCCCCCGGTGCGGTGATTGTCGATTGCTCCACCTCCGACCCGGTGGTGACCGAAAGCTTGGCTCGCGATTTGGCCGCCATAGGCATTGATTTCGCCGACGCCCCGCTCAGCCGCACCCCGAAAGAGGCTTGGGCGGGCACGCTCGATTGCATGGTCGGGGCCGCTCCGCAGGTCTTCGCCCGCATCCAGCCGATCATCGCGACTTGGGCGGGGAAGATCGTGCATATCGGTGGAGTCGGCGACGGTCACCGTATGAAACTTCTGAACAATTTCATCTCGCTCGGCTATGCCGCGATCTATGCCGAAGCGATTGCGCTGTCCGAAAAGGTCGGCATCCCGATCGCAAGCTTTGACAGCGTCATTCGCGGTGGCCGGATGGATTGCGGCTTTTATCAAACCTTCATGGCCTGCGCTTTGGAGGGCAACCGCGAGGCGCACCGTTTCACCATCAGCAATGCTTACAAAGACTTGCGCTATCTGGAATCAATGGCGAATGATGCCAAAGTGGTGACCAGCATGGCCTCAGCTGCGAAAAACGCCTTCGCCTATGCGATGGCCAATGGCGGTGATGGCGCGGAAGATTACGTCCCGCATCTCGCCGATTTCACCGCCAAACTGAACGGCACTCCCTAAAACTTATCTAAAATTTGCTTTCATCTGTCCTTAAATATCCCACGGGGGTCTGGGGGTGTGAAACCCCCAGTTGCAACGCTGCAAGCCGACCCAACGCCGCAAACCTACTGCGCCGCCAACTCACGTGGCGCGGTCAAAATCCGCTCGGTCACCGCAGACAAGGCCAAAGCCGCCGCGCCATGCGCCCAGAGCAAATCCCCCCAAGCGTGGATCTCAATCGGTGGCCGCGGACGCCCGGTGTTGATCACCAGATTGTCGATCTCGGCCAAGGTTTCCGCCGCATAAAGATAGTCAAACTTCAGCCGTTCCCCAGACAGGATGATCAGCGCCGGGTCGAACAGATTGATCACATTCGCCAGCCCGACCGCCAGATACCGCCCCGCCCGCCGGAAAATACTGCGCGCCGTGGCATCGCCCGCCTGCGCGTGTTCATAAAGACTCTCCAGCAGCACCGAAATCGACTGGCCATCGCGATGGCCCCAATTCAGCGCCGTGGTCGCCTCGCGCGCCAAGGCATAATCGGCGACATAGGCCTCCAGACAGCCGCGCTGGCCACAGCGGCACAACGCGCCGTCCAGCTGCACCTTGGTATGGCCCAACTCCAGCCCCAGACGCTGCGCACCGCGATAAATCCGGTGGTTCATCACGAACCCCATCCCCACGCCATGCTCAAAGGTCACCACCGCGAAATCCGCCAAAGACCGCCCCGCGCCGAACCACAATTCGGCCAAAGCCACCAGATTGGCATCATTGTCGATGCTGACAGGCAGGCCCAACCGCTCTTGCGCAGCCAGTGCCAAAGGCACCGCGCGCTCGGTCAGGGTCGAGGACCACAAAACCACGCCTTCCGCCTGATCGACAAATCCCGGCAGGCCAATCCCGACACCGGATAGCGCAGTGCGGAGAATCCCGGCGTTCTCGCAAACCCGGTTCAGCAAGGCCTCCATCGCATCGAGCATTTCGGCCAAGGGCATCGGGCCGGGCCTGCGCGGCACCACCTCATTCGCCAGCAGATTTCCCGCGAAATCCACCACCACCGCCGAATGTTCGCGGTCCGACATCTTCATCCCCGCCACCAGATGCGCCCCCGCCCGCACCCCCAAGGCCACAGCAGGCCGCCCGCGCCCCAGTTCAGGATCACGCGGAGCACTGACCTCCTCGATCAAACCAGCCTCAATCAATTCCGAGGTGATCGTGGTCACCGAAGCAGGCGAGACCCCCAAATCTTTCGCCACCTGCACCCGTGCGATCAGCCCCGAGGCCCGCACCCGCTCAAACACCTGCTGGCGCAAAGGCCGCATCGATTCGGACAATGGCGGAATCAGTGGGCCACAGCCCTTGCTCCCCCCATCCGGCTCTGCTGCGCCGCCAAAACCCGCCATTTATTTGATCTCCGAACAAAAACAAGGCGAAATTGTTCTCACACGATCTATTATTGCTGCATTGCAGCGCAGATTTGCAAGAAATTCCGGCTGTTCCGTTCTCGCTGATCAGTTTTATTTTGACAACTGAATTTATTAGCGGCAATTTTCGGGCAGTTCTAGCGAATCTGCGGAACAGGTCATACGCTGGCCGAATCCATAGGGAGGATAAAAATGCGTAAAGTCATTATGCTTGCGGTCATCGCCGCAGCGGGTTTCTCGTCGGCTGCTTTGGCAGAAGGCAAAAAAATTGGCGTGTCTTGGGCGCAGTTCCAAGAGGAGCGTTGGAAGATCGACGAAGCCGCTATGAAGGCCGCGATCGAAGCCGCTGGCGATGAATATATCTCGGCGGACGCGCAATCGTCGTCGGAAAAACAGCTGTCGGATGTGGACGCGCTGATCGCTCAGGGCGCCAATGTTCTGATCATCAACGCCTGGGACAAAGACGCCATCGGTCCGGCCATCGAGAAAGCCGCTGCCGAAGGTATCCCGGTTGTGGGCTACGACCGTCTGATCGAAGACGCCCGCGCCTTCTATCTGACCTTCGACAACGTCGGCGTTGGCAAGATCATCGCGGAAGAAGTCATGAAGGCCAAACCCGATGGCAACTACGCCATCATCAAGGGCGATCCCGGTGATCCGAACGCGGACTTCCTGCGCTCGGGCATGGAGCAAGTCATTGGTGAGGCTGTGAAGGCCGGCACCATCAAGATCGTCGGCGAAGTCTACACCGACGGCTGGAAGCCGGAAAATGCGCAGAAGAACATGGAGCAGATCCTGACCGCCAACAACAACGCCGTCGATGCCGTTCTGGCTGAAAACGACGGTATGGCTGGCGGCGCATCGGCAGCTTTGTCGGCGCAGGGCCTCGTGGTGCCATTGGGCGGCCAAGACGGCGATTTGGCGGCAATCAACCGCGTGGCACGTGGCACCCAGACCGTTTCGGTGTGGAAAGACTCGCGTCAACTCGGCAAAGCGGCTGGCGAAATCGCAGCGCAACTGGCAGCAGGCACCGCGATTGACGCGATTGCTGGGGCAACCAAGTTCAGCGACGGCGAAAAGCATGTCGAGATGAACGCGATCCTGCTGACCCCGACCGCGATCACCAAAGACACGCTGAACTTGGCGATTGATGGTGGCCACATCACCAAAGCCGAAGCCTGCGAAGGCGCTATGGAAGGCGTTGCTGCCTGCCAATAAGCGGCACAACCGGCAAAGCTGCCACAACGGCGGCTTTGCCATCGCTCTGAACCAACGGTCCGGCGCCCGCCTTCGTGCAGACGCCGGGCTTTTCCCAAGACGCAAAGCGCAAAAGCTCCCGCCTGACCAAAAGCCAATGGCACAGGATCAAAGCCAAAAAGAGCCGCCCGCGTCGCCCCCCTCTCAAGCCGGACGAGGATATGACAGACACCCCCACCCACGCACCACAGGGCAACGATGCCAGACTTGGCCCCGTCGCCCGTTTTATCCGCGACACCGAGCTTGACACCCGGATGCTTGGCATGGTCGGCGCGCTGCTGCTGATCTGGTCGGCGTTTCACTTTTACCCGATTATTGCCAGCCTGCTCAGCGGCAACGGCCTGAACATGGGTGCCGGGCTGTTCATCACCCCGCGCAACCTGTGGAACCTGTCGGTGCAAACCTCGATGACCGGGATCATGGCGACCGGCATGGTGCTGGTGATCATCACCCGCAATATTGACCTTTCGGTCGGCTCGATGGTGGGCGTTACCGGCATGGTGATGGGCATCGTGCAGGTCAATATCTTGCCGCCGATGCTGGGCCTTGGCAGCCCGGTGATCTGGATCATCACCGCTTTGATCGGCATTATTCTGGGCGCGCTGATCGGTGCCTTCCACGGCTGGCTGATCGCCTACCGCGCCATCCCCTCGTTCATCGTCACCTTGGGCGGCATGCTGGTCTGGCGCGGCGCGGCTTTCCTCACCGCTGACGGCAAAACCATTGCGCCGATGGACACAACCTTCGCTTTGCTGGGCGGCGGCCCGACCGGGTCGGTCGGCGCAACCGGCAGCTGGATCGTCGGCCTGCTTGGCTGCATCGCCGTGCTCTGGATCATCCAAGCTGGCCGCAAAACCCGCACCAAACACGGCTTCCCGCAGCGCCCGATGTGGGCCGAAGGCGTGCTCGCCGTGCTCGGCTGCGGCGTGCTGATTGGTGCTGTTCTGGTGGTCAACGCCTACACTTGGCCGAAAGGCATCGTCGACGCCTATGTCAAAGCCAACCCCGATGTCGTGGTCCCCGAAGGTGGTCTGCAAATCTCGACCGGCTTTGCCATCCCCGTGTTGATCCTGATCGTTGTCGGCATCCTGATGACCATCCTGATGACCCGCACCCGCTTTGGACGCTACGTCTTCGCCATCGGTGGCAACCCCGAGGCTGCGGCGCTTTCGGGCATCAACACCAAATGGATGACGCTGAAAATCTTCGCGCTGATGGGCCTGCTCTCGGGTCTGGCCGCTGTCGTCGCCTCCGCCCGCCTCAACGCCGCCACCAACGCCTTGGGCACGCTGGATGAGCTTTACGTCATCGCCTCGGCGGTGGTCGGTGGCACATCCCTCGCAGGCGGCGTCGGCACCATCTACGGCGCGATCATCGGCGCTTTGGTGATGCAAAGCCTGCAAACCGGCATGGTGCTGATCGGTTACGGCGATGGATCCTACCGGATGATCGCCGTCGGCGTCGCGCTGGTTCTGGCCGTCTATCTCGACAATCTCTACCGCAAGAAAACCAAGTGAGGGGTGACACCATGGCAAACACAGGCACACCTCTGGTCGAAATGCGCGACATTTCCATCGCCTTCGGCGGCATCAAGGCCGTTGATCATGTCTCGATTGATCTGCATCCCGGTGAAGTCGTCGGCCTTCTCGGCCACAACGGTGCTGGCAAATCGACGCTGATCAAGTGTCTCTCGGGCGCGTATAAAGCCGACGCGGGCGAGATTTACATCAACGGCGCGAAGGTGGATATCAACACCCCCCGCGACGCGCGTGACTATAATATCGAGACGATCTACCAGACCCTTGCGCTGGCCGATAACCTCAACGCCGCCTCGAACCTGTTCTTGGGCCGCGAAATTGTCGGCGCAGGCGGCTTTCTCGACGATTCTGCGATGGAGGCTGAAACCCGCAAGATCATGGCGCGGCTGAACCCGAACTTCCGCAAGTTCAACGTGCCCGTCAGCGCCTTGTCGGGTGGTCAGCGCCAATCCGTCGCCATCGCCCGCGCGGTCTATTTCAACGCCAAAATCCTGATCATGGATGAACCCACCGCCGCCTTGGGGCCGCAAGAAACTCAGATGGTGGCCGAGTTGATCCAAGAGTTGAAAAAACAAGGCCTCGGTATCTTCTTGATCGAACACGACATTCACGCCGTGATGGATCTCTGCGACCGCGCTGTGGTGATGAAAAACGGCCATCGCGTCGGCACAGTGAATGTGGGGGAAGTCACCGATGAAGACATTCTCGGCATGATCATCATGGGCAAAAAACCGCCGCAAGCCGTGTGAAACCGAGGGCGCGGGGGCAACCTCGCGCCCTTGTCCTATCACGCCCTTTCTCCATCCCGATCAGGAGCCCCCCATGCAGCGCCGTCATTTCCTCGCCCTGACCGGGGCCGCTTTCGCCCTTCCCGCTCTGCCCTTGCACGCGGCCACCACCCCCAGCGATACCCTGCTGACATGGTATAAACTGGTCATAGAACTGGTCCGCCACACCGCCACTTACGCCCCCCCGGTCGCCGCCCGCGCCTTTGGCTATCTCGGTGTCGCGGCCTACGAATCCCTCGCCTCGGCCACCGGAGCCACCAGCCTTGCGGGCCAAATCAACGGCCTCACCGCCCTGCCGCCGCGCCCTGCTGGCACTTACGACGAATCCCTCGTGCTGCACGCCGTGATGTCCGAGACGGTTGAAACCTTCTTCGGCAACACCGGCCCCACCGGCCAGCGCGCGATGGCCGCGATGCGCAACAAGCTGGGCGCAAAACTGCACGAAGGCGTCGCCGAAGATGTGGCCGCCCGTTCCGCTGCCTATGGCCTCGCCGTCGCACAACATATTGAAGACTATAGCACATCTGACGGCGGCCATGATGTGAAGAACATGGGCTTCCCGATGCAATGGACGCTGCAAAAAGGCCCGGAATTCTGGGTGCCCACCAGCCTGATCGTCCAACAACAAGCCCCGCTGCTGCCCGAATGGGGCAAAAACCGCCCCTTCGCGATGCCCGTGGATGCCCCCTGCACCGCTGGCGATCCACCCGCCTATTCCGAAGACCCCACTTCCGAGTTCTACAAACAGGCGAAAGAGGTCTACGACACCTCGAAAACCCTGACCGATGATCAAAAAGCCATCGCCAGGTTCTGGTCGGATGACCCGATGCTGTCACCCACCCCGCCCGGCCATTGGATTTCGATCACCCTGCAAATCCTGCACCGCGACGGCACCGATGCCCTGCGCGCCGCCGACGCTTTGGCGCGGGTTGGCATGGTGGTGAACGACGCCTTCATCGCCTGCTGGGCCGACAAGATGCATTACGACCGCTTGCGGCCCGTCACCTATATCAAACGGGTGATTGATAAAACCTGGGAGCCGATGCTGATCACCCCGCCCTTCGCCGAATACCCCTCCGGCCATTCCACCCAATCGGGTGCCGCCGCCGTGGTGCTGACCTCGGTGTTCGGTGAGGGTTTCGGCTTTGACGACGCCACCCACGCCGATGACGGCATCAAACCCCGGCATTTCGCCGATTTCCAAAGCGCCGCCGCCGAGGCCGCAATCTCCCGCCTCTACGGCGGCATCCATTTCCGCGCCGCAAATGAGAACGGATTGCGCCAAGGGGCCGAAGTCGGCAGCTTCATCAACGCCTTGAAAACATTGGCCTGATCCATGAAAATCGCATCGCTCGCTGTCGCCCTGCTCCCCCTTAGCGCCTATGCCGAAACCGCGCCACCCCCGCCTCCCGCGCCCTTGGTCCCCAGCTTTACCGAACAAACCGCCACCGCTGGCGTCAACCAAGTTTACGGCGGCGATTGGGAATATATGGTCGGCGGCGGGGTCTCAAGCTTTGACTGCAACGCCGATGCCCGCCCCGATCTGATCATCGCCGGCGGCACCAATCCGGCAAAGCTGTTCGTCAACCAAAGCGAAACCGGCGGCGATCTCAGCTTCACCGAGACCCAAAGCGGCTTAGAGCAAACGGCAGTCCTCGGCGCCTACCCGATCGACATCGACAGCGACACCATCCCCGACATCGTGCTGCTGCGCCAAGGTGAAAACGAGGTGATGCGGGGCTTGGGCAACTGCAAATTTGAACGCGCCAACGAAGACTGGGGCTTCGACGGCGGCAACGCCTGGTCCGCCGCCTTCGCCGCCACCTGGGAAAAGGGCCAAACCTGGCCCACCTTAGCGGTCGGCAACTACATCGACGTCACCCAAGACATGTTCCCTTGGGGAAGCTGCACCGACAACTGGCTGCACCGCCCCGAAGGCGAAAAATTCGCCCCGCCCACCCCGCTGAAACCCAGCTTCTGCGCCCTGTCGATGCTGTTCTCCGACTGGAACCGCTCGGGCACCCCGTCCTTGCGCATCGCCAATGACCGCGAATATTACAAAGGCGGGCAAGAGCAACTCTGGCACATCGACCCCGGCCAGGACCCCGCTTTATACACCGACAAAGAAGGCTGGAAACGCCTGCGCATCTGGGGCATGGGGCTGGCCAGCTACGATCTGAACTTCGACGGTTTTCCTGAGTATTTCGTCACCTCGATGGCCGATAACAAACTGCAAACATTGGCAGAAATCCCGACCGAGGGTGCGGCAAAAGCTGGCTTCAAAGACGTGGCCTATCCCAAACACGCCATCGCGCAACGCCCCTACGTAGGCGACGATCTGAACCCCTCGACAGGCTGGCATGCCCAGTTTGAGGATGTGAACAACGACGGCCTGGCCGATCTGTTCATCGCCAAAGGCAACGTCGATGCCATGCCGGATTTCGCGCTGAAAGACCCTAATAACCTGCTGTTGGAGCGCGCCGACGGCACGTTTGAGGAATCCGGCGACCGCGCAGGCGTCGCCGCCACTGGCCTGTCACGCGGGGCCGCTTTGGCCGATCTCAATGCCGATGGCCTGATGGATCTGGTCGTCGTCAACCGCCGCGAGCCCGCGCAAATCTGGCGCAACACCACCAAATCCCCGAACCATTGGCTTCAGCTGACCCTTGCCCAAACCGCCCCCAACACCGATGCCATCGGCGCTTGGGTCGAGGTGAAAATGCCCGACCATATCCAGCGCCGTGAGATCACCATCGGCGGTGGCCAAGCGGGCGGCACTCTTGGCCCCAGCCATTTCGGTCTGGGCGATCGGACGCAGGCCGAGGTCCGGGTGATCTGGCCCGATGGCACCGAGGGCGCGTGGGAAATGGTTAAGGCCGACGCCGCCTACCGCCTGCAAAAACCCTAATCCGCCACGAAGAATTCAAACCCCATCTCATGCCGATATGACCCTCCGGCCGCCACCACGGCCGAGGGGTAATCGGCATGGTTCGGGCTGTCCGGCCAAACTTGCGTCTCCAGCGTAAAGCCGGCCCGCGCGCCATAAACCGCACCCGCCTTCCCCGGCAGCCCCTCCGGCAGATACGACCCGGTATATAACTGCACCCCCGGCTGATTGGTAAACAACCGCATCCCCCGCCCCGACACCGGATCAATCGCCACCACCGCAGGCCTAGCCCCGTCGTTCAGGCAAAGGTTGTGATCAAACCCACCAACAGGCACATCCGCGCCAATCGCCCGCAACACCCTGAAATCAAACGGGGTTCCCGTCACATCAACAGGCCCACCAAGCGGCAGCAGCGCCGCATCCACAGCCAAATACCGATCCGCGTCGATCTGCAAAAACTGGCCATCCGCCGCCCCGCTGCCCTGCCCCGCCATATTGAAATAGGCGTGGTTGACGAGATTAACCACCGTGGCCTCAGCCGCCTTCGCCGTCATCACAATCTGCAACCGCCCCGGCACGGGAAACGCATACCGCGCCTCCACATCCAGCGCCCCCGGAAACCCCATCTCGCCATCGGGCGAATGCAGCCCAAACGTCACGCCCCGCGCATCTGCCCGCAACACCTGCCACACCCGCTTGTCAAACCCCGCAGCGCCGCCGTGCAAATGGTTAACGCCCTCGTTGCAATCCAGTTGCACCACGCCGCCCGCCCATGCAAACCGCCCGCCCGCAATCCGATTGGCATAGCGACCACAAGTCGCGCCAAAATACGTCCCCGGATGATCGCGATAGAACTGCACATCATCATGCCCCAGCACAATGTCAGCCAAAACCCCGCCCTGCCCCGGCACCCACAACTGCATCAGCCTCGCCCCATAAGGGCTTAAAACCGCGGAACAATCCGCCCCATCGCTGATCGTGAAAACCTGCGCATCCATTCTTCACGCCCCCAAAATCCAAACCCGGTCCATTGCCAGAATATCCGCCATCGCCGCCCCAGCCGCGTCAGCCTCGCCACGCCCCACCGCATCGGCCAAAGCCTGATACATCGACGCCTTGGCAGCCGCGAAATCTGCCACGCCCGCCCGCAACTGCGGCGCAATCGCCTGCACCACGCCGAATTCCACCAAAGCCGAGGCCGCGCGCAGAAACGGATTCTGGCTGGCCTCACACAGAATCCGGTGAAATTCAAACTCCGCCAGCGCGAAAGGTTCAGGCAGCGCCGCTGTCATGCTGCGCTGGTTCAGCCAGTACAAAAGCATCCGCAACTGCTCGGCAGAGCGCCGCTGCGCCGCCAGTTGCGCCGTCTGCATCTCAATCATGTCGCGCAACTCGACATAGGATTGCAGAAAAACCAGGCCAGGCCCGGCCTCTTGAATCCAGCCAAGCACTTGACGATCATAGAGATTCCAGCGGCTGCGCGGCAACACCCTTGTGCCCACCTTGGCGCGCGCCTCCACCAGCCCCTTGGCCTCCAGCGTCTTCAATGCCTCGCGCAACACCGTGCGCGAGACGTTGTATTTGTCCATCATCTCGGCATCATTCGGCAGGATCGAGCCCACCGCAAGCCGCCCCGAGGCGATGCCGATGCCGATCTCGCTGATCACATAAGAGTGGAAATTGCGCGCCACCTGCCGCCCGGACAGCGCACGGACGAGGCTGCCGGGTTCGCTCATGCTAGGTTTTCCAAAACACTTTCCTGCGCGGAGATGCCGCCGAGAACACCAGCCTTTGCAACAAAATGAACAGGAAAAGCAAGCCGCCGATGACGATTTTGGTCCACCAACTCGACAGGCTGCCGTCAAACACGATGTAGGTCTGCACCAACCCTTGCAGCATCACGCCAATGAAGGTGCCCGCGATAAAACCATAGCCCCCGGTCAGCAACGTGCCGCCGATCACCACTGCCGCGATGGCGTCCAACTCGACCCCCAAAGCCGACAGTGAATATCCCGCCGAGGTGTAGAGCGAAAACACAATCCCCGCGAGCCCCGCCAAAGTCGCCGACAAGGTGTAGATCAAAATCGTGGTGCGCGCGACAGGCACGCCCATCAACCCCGCCGAAACCTCCGACCCGCCCAAAGCATAAACATAGGAGCCGAACCGCGTGCGATGCGCCAAGAAGATGCCGAACAGGAACACCAGCAGCATGATCATCCCGATCACCGTCAACCGCCCGCCGCCCGGCAACAGGATGTAGCTTTTTGAAATCGCTGTATAAAGCTCATGCTTGATGCCAATGCTATCGGGCGACAGCACGGATGCGCCACCGCGCGCCAGAAACATCCCCGCCAGAGTGACGATGAAGCTTGGCACCTTCAAATAGTGGATCGCCGCCCCCATCACCGCCCCAAACGCTGCCGCCACACTCAGCGAAATCGCAAAGGCCAGCAGCGGATGCAGACCCAGCCACATGATCAACACCGCGTTCAGCACCGTGGTAAAGCCAATCACCGCGCCGACCGACAGATCAATCCCGCCCGAGATGATCACAAAGGTCATCCCCACCGCCGCGATGCCCAGAAAGGCATTGTCGGTCAGGAAATTGCCCAGCACCCGCGTCGACAGCATCGCCGGAAACTGGATAACGGCGGCAAGATAGGCCAGTGCAAAGATCGCCGTCGTCGCCACCAAAGGCCGTAAAGCGCGGTTCATTGGGTTTTCCCTTCCGAAAAACGCTTGCGCAGCCATTGGCTGGCCATCGGCGCTTGCAACACCAAAATCAGAATGATCACGCCGGATTTCACCACCAGATTGAACTCTGGCGAGAAGCCCGAGATCAAAATCCCGGTGTTCATCGCCTGAATGATCAAAGCTCCCACCACCGACATCGGAATGGAAAACCGCCCGCCCAGCAGCGAAGTGCCGCCGATCACCACGGCCAAAATCGCATCCAACTCCAGCCACAACCCGGCGTTATTGGCATCCGCGCCACGAATATCCCCCGCCACGATCAGCCCCGAGGTGGCCGCACAAAACCCGGCGAAGGTATAGACCACCACCAGCAGCAAGCCACTGGAAATGCCCGCGAATCTGGCAGCCGAGCGGTTCACCCCCACCGCCTCGATCAAGAGCCCCAGCGCGGTTTTGCGCACGATCAGCGTCGCGCCAATCATCAACACAGCGGCAATGATGATCGGCATCGGCATCCCGAACAGCGACCCCGTGCCGATGAAAATCAGCACCGGATCAGAGAAGGTCACAATTGAGCCTTCCGTCACCAGCTGCGCCAAACCCCGCCCCGCCACCATCAGAACCAGCGTCGCGATGATCGGCTGGATCTCCAGATACGTCACCAAAATCCCGTTCCACAGCCCGCACAAAAGCCCCACCGCCAGCGCCGCCGCAACCGCCACCACCGCCGACGATCCCCCCGTCACCAGCACTGCCGCCACCGCGCCCGCAATCGCCATCACTGCGCCCACCGACAGATCAACCCCCTTGGTCGCGATCACCGCCGGCAAGCCAATCGCTAGGATCGCCACCGGAGCCCCGCGGTTCAGCACGTCAATCACGCTGCCAAACAGCCGGCCATCCTGCAAAGTGATGTCGAAAAACCCCGGAAACAGCAGCCAGTTGATCAAGAGCACCGCCGCCAAAGCCAAAAATTGCGGCCGCAGCAACGCCCCGCGCCAGTTCACCCGCTTCATACCCGTGCTCCCGGATGTTCCGCAATCGCCGCCACGATCAACGAGGGTGCAATATCCGCGCCGCTGAGCTCCGCCACCATCTCGCGGTCCCGCATCACCACGATGCGATTGGAATAGGCGACCACCTCATCCAGCTCCGAGGAAATCACCAGCAACGCCAGCCCCTCCTCGCGCAACCGATTGATCGTGCGCACAATTTCGGCATGTGCCCCCACGTCGATCCCCCGCGTCGGCTCGTCCAGGATCAGGAAATTCGGGTCAATCGCCAGCCAGCGCGCCAGGATCACCTTCTGCTGATTGCCGCCCGACAACAGCTTCACCGGCATCTCATGGTTTGCGGCCCGAATATCCAGTGCCTCGGCATAATTGCCGGCAATCTCGATCTGCTCATCGCGGTTCAGCGCACGAAACCAGCCCAATTTCGCCTGCAGCGCGATGATGATATTCTCACGCACCGACAAATCGCCAAAAATCCCGTCCAGCTTGCGATCCTCCGGGCAAAACCCGAACCCCGCCGCCACCGCCTGCGCCGGGTTGCGGATGCTGACCATCCGGCCCCCCACCGAAATCTCACCGCCATCCGCCGGGTCCACCCCGAACATCAACCGCGCCATTTCCGTCCGGCCCGAGCCCAACAGCCCCGCCACGCCCACAACTTCGCCCTCATGCAACGCGAGACTAAACGGAGCCACTTTTCCCTGCCGTCCCAAAGACTTAAACTCCACCCGCACCGGTCCCTGCACGGCTTCCGCCACGCCCACACCGCCATGATCAAACGCCAGATCCTTGCCCAGCATCATCCGCACCACATCGGTCGCCGTCACCTCTGACAGCACTTTGGTGCCAATCAGCCGACCATTGCGCAGGATCGTCACCCTATCGGCGATCTCGAACACCTGATCCAGAAAATGCGTGATGAAGATAATGCCAAGGCCGCGCGCCTTCAGCCGTCCGACCACCTCGAACATTTTCGCCACTTCATTGCGATCAAGGCTGGCGGTCGGCTCGTCCAGCACCAGAACCTTGCCCGACAATTCCACCGCCCGCGCAATCGCCACAATCTGCTGCACCGCCACCGAATAGCTGCCGAGTTCCGCCTTCACGTCGATTTCCAACCCATAGCCCGCCAGCAAATCCCGCGCCCGCGCCTCGATCACCCTGCGCTGCACGATACCAAACCGCGTCGGCTGATGGCCGAGAAAAAGATTTTCAGCGACCGATCGGTTCGGCAGCAGGTTCACCTCCTGGTACACCGTGCCAATGCCATGGCGCTGCGCCTCTAAGGGGTCCGAGAATCGCACGAGGTTACCGTCCAGCAACACCTCACCACCGTCCGGCTGATAGGCCCCGGTCAAGATCTTGATAAGCGTCGACTTTCCGGCACCATTCTCGCCCAGCAGGGCATGAACCTCACCGGGGCGCACTGCAAAATCAACGCCGTCCAAAGCCCGATGCTGGCCGAAAATCTTCACAATGCCGCGCGCTTGCACGACTGGCTCTACGCCTTCGACCATAGACCTGCTCCCCAAAACCCTGCCCCCCACTCTGCGCGAAAGCCCAGATAAAGCAACGCCGGCCAGATCGCTCTGGCCGACGCCTTCACCTCACATCAGCTTAATAGCCCAGACCCTTGCGGCGGTCATATTCGCCCTGCGCATCATCCGCAGGCGTATACAGCTTCGACTCGGTGATGATGAATTTCTCGGGCACGGTGCCGCCGTTCAGATACGCGTCCAGCGCCGCAAACGCCGGGCCTGCCATGTTCGGCGTCAGCTCGACGGTCGCATTGGCCTCGCCCGCCACCATCGCCTGGAAAATATCCGGCACACCGTCAATCGACACCACCAGAATGTCGGACCCCGGCTTCAGGCCCGCATCCTTGATCGCCTGAATCGCCCCGACCGCCATGTCGTCGTTATGCGCATAAACCGCGCAGATGCCCTTGCCGCCGTCTTCGGCTTTCAGGAAACCTTCCATCACTTCCTTGCCCTTGGCGCGGGTAAAATCGCCAGTTTGGCTGCGGATGATCGAAAGGTTGGCATGACCCGCCAACGCATCCTCGAAGCCTTTTTTGCGGTTGATCGCAGGCGACGAGCCGACAGTGCCTTGAAGTTCCACGATTTTGCAGTCTTTGTCGGCGACGGTTTTCACCAGCCAATCGCCCGCCACATGACCTTCCTTGACCTGATCCGACGCCACCGAGGTCAGATACAGATCCTGCGGCGCATCAATGCCACGGTCCAGAAGAATGACCGGAATATTGGCTTCTTTCGCCTCGGTCAGCACTTCTTCCCAGCCGGTTGACACCACCGGAGCCACCAGAATCGCCGCCACACCCTGCGCGATAAAGCCTCGGATCGCCTTGATCTGGTTCTCTTGTTTCTGCTGCGCATCGGCAAATTTCAAATCAATCCCCAGCTTTTCAGCCTCAGATTTGGTCACCGATGTCTCTGCCGCCCGCCAGCCAGACTCCGAGCCGATCTGTGAAAAGCCAATCACCTTGCCCGACAGATCGGCATAGGCCGCCGAAGACAACAGCGCGCTGACACCCGCGGCCAGCGCGAGTTTTTTGATAATGGACATGATCCCTCCCTAGGATTTTGTGGCAGGTGTCTTCCCTCACCGGCCTGAGATGAGGCTAGCAAAAGTATTACTATATGTAAAATGCGAAGTTTGAGGAGTATTTTTGCCAATACTTCGGGCGATCCGCGAGGTTAACCCGTTGCGAAATCACAGAACCTTGAGCGAGAGCGGGATGGGCGCATCCGCAGCATTTTTCAGCCGCAGGGCAGCGAAAGCCGGAAAATCTATGTGGGATCGCAGAGAGAGAATCACCGAAAGTCGCGGGATTTCTTCATTATGAAAAATGATTTCATTCTGAAAACAGTGCTTGGCGGCCTTAAAACCAGAAGCCTCCGGCTGGCGTATTTCAGAAAGAGCAATTCCAAGAGTCGCCCTCCATCCTTTGCTCTTTTCAAAATACTCCCGCCGGAGGCTTCCGAGCTTTCAGCCGCCCAAACGTTAAAAATTTCTCAACAGGACACATTCAACACATTGTAATTACTTAATAAAATAAGATACCGCGTTGGGACCGCCTCAGACAAAACTGCGCACCGTCGCCAAAGCCCCGTCCAAAGCCTTGCCCTCCTCATCCATCAACGCCGCCTCCCGCAACCGCCGCGCCCAATCCGCCGCATCGGGCCGGTCCGCCACCAAAGCGATGCCTTCCAGCACCCGATCAAACTTCGAAAGCCCGCGCGCATGGGTGTCGGAATACCCCTTCACCAGCCGCCTGCACCGCATCACCTCCACCGCGAGATCGTAGTTGGCGGGCAAATACCCCAGCGCCACCGCCAACCACCGCTCCAGATGCGCCACCTCATGCGCATGCCGCAACGACCCCAACCGCCGCCGTTTCATCCCGCCCAAGACATACAGCATGAGGTAAGCCCGCAGACTATCCGTCCGCATCCGCCGCCCCTTGTTGAACCAGCGATCCAGCCGCGCCATCCAGACCGGGCTGGCCTCCAGTTTCGCGCCCAAGCGCGCGGGAAACAGCCCGACAATCTCCTCCGCCCGCGGGTGCAGAAACTCGGTCAGCTGCACCACATTGCCCGCCTTCGCCCCCATCTCCGCCGCAATCCGCTCCGCCCGCCCTGCCCGGGTTTTCAGATCAGCCACCCGGATCACATCATCATAGGCCATCGCATTGGCGATATATTTCGCCGCTTGCCGCGCCAATTCAAACGGCGCACGATCCCGCGCCAGCACCGCCTCCACGCGGGTCAAGTAGCCCGCGCCATAGGCCAGATCCTGAAACTCCACCACTTTGCGCAAGCCCAAAACCGCCAGCTCGGCCACCGCTTCAGGCATCCGCCGCGCCCGATCCTCCAGCGCAGCCCACGCCGCCAGCAACTTGACCGACCCGAGCGGAGCAGCCGCAACACCCACCTCGACTTTGGGCAAACTCACCGGCCCCTGCGCCGCAGCATAGCCCGCCGCAAACGCCCGCAACGAAGCTTCCGCCCCTTTGCCACCCGATTTGATCGCCGCCTCAAACGCTTCGCGCGGGAACGGCAGCACCTCTGCCCCCGCCAGCGCGCCAAACAGGCTGGCCGAAATCACCGAGCCCTGCGCAATCGCCAAAGCATCAAAATCCGCCGCAATAAACCGCCGTGCCGCCACTTCCGCCGCCGCGATCACCTCTTCGGAGGAGGCAATGCCATCGCCCGGCACCATCTTTTCGCTGACCGCCAGCGCGCGATGCGTCGAGGTGATCAAGGTCGTGCGATCCGGCGTCACAAAGCCGCGGATGATCGAGCGGCCAGCCTCCATCATCTCGGCCGTCACCATGATATCGACATCACCCGCCGCAGGCATCAGCGAGAACACCGGCGCGCGCGGCCCAGCAGGGGCCATCTCCACATAGTAAACCGTAGCCCCGGTGCGTTGCGCCACCCCGGCCACCGAGGTCGCCTGACAAACATAGCCATTCGCCCGCGCCACCGCCTCAATCCAGCCGGTCAGCACGCCACCGCCCTGCCCGCCCACCGCCAAAAGCGCAAGCTTGATCACACCGTCCATACCCTTGCCGCCTGCTGGAATCGCCTGTTGCAAACTCATGCTGCCCCCCCGAACACCAGCCGTTTGGCGTCGCGCCTGCGCTGCAACCAGCCGATCACGCGTGCGCGAAATCCGGCCAAACGTTGTTCAAACCTGGATGGATTGTGCACCACATCGGCGCGGTAGAACGAT
>CAYLYV010000054.1:0-27062 GCA_964387655.1 uncultured Cypionkella sp.
CTCCGCGGAACCGCAAGCCCCAGCAGCTCCAGACTCACGCCCCACCCCCCGCAAATCGCGCCGGTTGCGATGCGACCACGCCGGGATCAGCGCCGCCAGTGCTTAGACTGCGAAGGGCAGGGCGGCTTGCAGGCTGGCATAGACCCCGGTCACCCGGCGATCTGACCCTGAGGACAGTGTCACCGCCTCGGTCGTCAGCGTCGCGATCCGCCCCGCGCCCAAGAACAACGTCGGCAGATATTGCGCCACCGACACCGCCACGCCGATCGCGCTTGCGGTCAGGATCGGGCCAAGCAGCATCGGCAGCCGCAGCGCGATCAACCGCCGCCAACGCCCCGCGCCCAAGGCCGCCGCCACCCGCAACAACCGCGCGTCCAGCGCCCGCCACGGCTCTGACAACGCGATCATCACATAGGGAAACACGAACAACGCTTGCGCCCAGATCACCGCCGCATAACCGCCCGAAATCCCAGCCCGCAAAAACACCACGTTCAGCCCATAGAGAAAGCCGATCTGCGGCATCAGCAGCGGCAGATAAATCAACGCCTCAGCCCATCCAGCGCGCGGCAGATCGCCTTCGGCCTCCAGCCAGAACACCGCCAAAGCCAGCGACAGCATCACCGTCACTCCTGCCAAAATCAGCGTATTCATCAAGGCGCTGCCCCAGTCGGCCCGCATCCAGAGCGCCCCCGACCACTCCTGCGGCCAAAGCATCGGATAAGACCAGCGCCACGCCAGCGACCACACCAGCAGCGACAGCAGCGCCGCCGAAGCCAGCGCCATCAGCCCCCAGACCCCAACCCGCGCCAGTTGCAAGCCCGGCGCCCAAGACACCCCTCGCCCGCCGCGCCGCAACCACCAGCGGCCCAGCCTGCGCAGCACAACCTCCGCCCCCCACAGCGCAGCAATACAAACCACCACCAGCGCCGCTTGCAGCAAAGCCCCCGCCGAGGCTGGCAGGATCATCGCCACATCCGCAGCACTGAACCAGCGCAGCACCGCCACCGCCAATGTCGGCGGGTTCGACGGCCCCAGAATGATCGCCATATCCACCACCGACAACCCGTAAGCCAGCACCACCCAGACCGGCAGGCGGATCAGCGGCCAAAGCTGTGGCAAGATCAGCTTGATCCACGCCACCCCCGGCCCATATCCCATCGCCCGCCCGGCCGCGATATGATGCGCTACAGGCAGCTGCGCCAGCCCCGACGCCATCACCAACAGCAAAAACGGCAGTTCCTTCACCACCAGCCCCAGCATCAGCGCCAGCCCCCAACCGTCATGCACCGAGGCGATATCCGGCGGCTGGGCCCATCCCATCCCCGGCGCCAAAACCCGCGCCATCCAGCCCGAGGGCGCTAAAACAAACGCCAAGCCCACCGCCATCGCCGCATGCGGAACGGCCAGAAACGGGGCCAGCCAGCGCATCCGCCCCGGCGCGCTGGCACAAAACCCCACCGCCAGGGCCAAAGCGATCAGCGTCGACCCCAGCCCCGTCACCAACGTCAGTCGCACACTGCTGCCAAACCCCGGCTGTGCCAACAGCATCCGCCACGGCTCCAAAGACCACTCTGCCCGCCCCAAAGCAGGCAACACCCCAAACGCCGCGCGTGCGGTCTCCGCCAATCCCACCGCAATTGGCGCGATCAGCCCCAGCAGCACAACCGCCAGAACCGCGCCGCGCAACCTGCTCATTTGGTGTAACGCTTGGCCCATTCCGCGACCAAGCGGGTCATCCAGCTGGCATGCGGTTCCAACAACACCGGCCCCAGATCAGACAGCGCAGGCAAAGCCTCAGCCTTTGGCAAAGCCGCAAACGCCGCCGTGCCCGCCGCATCCAACCGCGCCGGGTCCAGCACCGCAAACGAGCCCAAAACCTCGATATTCTGCATATGCGCCTGCGTCGCAGGCTCCAGCAGAAAGTTCGCCACCACCTCCGCCCCCGCCGCATGCGCCGCATTATACGGGATCGCCACGAAGCTGATATTGCCAATGCTGCCCGCCCTCGGCACGAACACCCGCGCGGTTTCCGGCAACGTACCTTCGGCAATCGCCGCTGCCGTCGAGGCCGGATCGAACGACATCGCAATATCGACCTCGCCATCGTTCAGCATCTGGCTTTGCACCTCACCACTGGCCGGAAAGGTCGCCCCGCCTTGCCACAGATTCGGCCGCAGCGCATCATACCACGCCCAAAGCGGCGCGGTCGCCGCCGCAAAAGCCTCCTCCGTCACCGGCTGCTGCAACACGCTCGCATCGGGGGCCAATTCAACCAACGCCTGCTTCAGAAACGTCGCGCCCATAAAATTCGACGGATCAGGATGCGTCATCCGGCCCTTATGCGCCGCCGCCCAATCGACAAATCCGGCCATATTCGCAGGCAGGTCCGCCACCTTGGCGCTGTCATAGCTGAACACAAACTTCGCCAGCCGCCACGGGCTTTCCATCCCCTCCACCGGCACGGTGAAATCCACCGAGGCCGCTGACGACGCCGCCAAATCCAGATACCGCGCATTCGGCAGCCCCGCCACAAACGGTCCATGCAGCAGGCCTTGCTCTTTCATCGCCAGAAAATTCGGCCCGTTGATCCAGATCAGATCGACCGAACCGCCGGTATCCTGCCCCGCCGCTTTCTCGGAAATCACCCGCGTCACCGCCTCTGCGGTGTCGGTCAGCTTCACCTGCTCGACCTTGACGCCATAGCGCGCCTCGGTTTGGGCACCCACCCAAGCGATAAACGCATTGGTGCGCGCATCGCCGCCCCACGCGTTGAAATACACCGTCTGGCCTTTCGCTTCGACCAAAGTCTGCGCCCAATCGGCAAGGGCAGGGGTGGCAAACAGCAGCGCAAGGGCGGCAACAAGGGGCAGTTTCATGGCAGCTCCAATATTAGAAATTCACATCATATCAGCAAGATATAGCCCGCACAGCCTAGGGGGCAAAGGCCTGCCATCCCATCCGCCACCGCGTTGCGGTCGTCAGACAGCAGGCGGCGGCATAGCCATAGGCCAGAACGCCAAACCACGCGGGAAACAGCGCCATCAAGGCAAAGACGACAATGGTTTCAAAGCCTTCCGTCAAACCGCCCAGATAATAGATCCCTTTGTTGGGATAGTCAGCGGCGGTCAAACCCCGCCGTGCGGCAATGCTGGCAAAGGCCAGAAACGATGATCCGGTGCCAACAAAACTGGCGATCAACACCGCAGCGGGCAAGGCATTTGCGACCGGATCGGCCAGCGCAAACCCCAAAGGAAACAGCGCGTAAAACACAAAATCCAGCGCAATATCCAAAAATGCCCCGCGATCCGTCGGCCCGGTGATCCGCGCAATCGCGCCGTCCAAACCATCCGCCACCCGGTTCAGCCACAGCAAAACCAGCGCCAATCCATAAAACCCAAGCGCCAAGGCCGGCACCGCCAGCGCGCCCAAAGCAAACCCCACCACCGAGATTTGATCCGCCGTAACCCATCGCGCAAGCATCTGCGCGGGCCTCCGCAACAGCCAGTGCTGCAGCGGCAAAAGTTTCGCGTCGATCATGCCAGCTCCCCATATTCCGCCGCCAGCATAGGGGCTTGGCCGCGTTTGCGCTTTATCTTTCAATCAGATGTCAGAAACGTGAGTCCGGCGTCAAAGACTTAATTTTTCGTTAATTGGCGGGTGTCAACATATTGATATAAAACACAATAAAAAGGTCCCGAGTTGGGACCACCGCCAAGACCCTTCCCAAAGTGACCCCGCAACCTACCTCCCTGCCAAAGGAGAGCCCCATGCAAATCGCCACCCTCTATATCCTGACCGCGCTGATCTTCCTGATCCTGGACGCGGTGATGCTGACCCTCCACATGCAGCCCTTGTTCCGCCGCCACCTCGGCGATCAACTGCTGCCCGAAATCCGCTATCTGCCCGCCGCCGCCTTCTACGCCGCCTATATCGCGGGCCTCTTATACCTGATCTCGATCCCCGGCCTGAAATCCGACACGCCCGTTTTGATCCCCGCCGCGATCTTGGGGGCGATGGCCTACGGCACCTATGAATTCACCAGCTACGCGGTTATGAAAGCCTGGAGTCCCGAAATGGTCGCAACCGACCTGATCTGGGGCAGCTTCCTGACCGCCGTTTCCGCTTGGGGCGGGGTCGCCTTGACCAAGATGATATTCAAAGGCCTGCAATGATCCTCTACGGCATCTCCACCTGCGACACCTGCAAGAAAGCCCTGAAAGCGCTGGAGGCGGCGGAGAAATCCGTGATCTTCCGCGATATCCGGGCAGAGCCGCTTTCCGAAGCTGAAATCGACAAGATCGTGATGGAATTCGGCGACCGCGCGGTGAACAAGCAATCCACCACCTATCGCGGCTTCAGTGATTTTCTGAAAGCTTCGGACCCCGAGGCACAAATAGCCGCCCAACCCGCCGTGATGAAACGCCCGGTGATTGAAGCCGATGGCAAGTTCTACCTCGGCTGGGATGACGCGGTGCAGGCGGCGCTACTGTAAGGAAAACGGCCCCCGCAAGGGCCGCTTTCAAACCTTAAAGCAAGCGCAGATCGCCTGCGGATTCCTTGCCATCGCGACCAGATTGCAGCTCGAATCCGATCTTCTGGTTGTCGTTCAGGCCCTTCAGCCCGGCGCGCTCGACTGCCGAGATGTGAACGAAGATATCCTTCCCGCCATCATCGGGCGCAATAAAGCCGTAGCCCTTCGTGCTGTTGAACCATTTTACGGTGCCGGTTGGCATGCCGTCTCTCCTATCTCAACCCCCCCGAGGCGATATTACCCCGGGCCGTGCAATCCAGGTCTTCCGGGCCAAGCTAGGCGTTCAGAAAGTCTGTCGTCACTGGTGAAATCATGCCAAACCTTAGGCGAAAATCAAGCACGGAGATTCGGGTGAGAAACGCTGCACTGACTTTAGGCCTGATTGGCGGCGTTTTGGCGATGATTGTTGGGTTTTTCGGCTATGGCTATACCGAGTATGTCGCCAGCCATGGCGCGATTGGCGACATCGCGCACCAAGTCGATCATCCGATGGTGATCAAACTGGCCAGCTTTCTGGCCCCGATCCTTGCGATTGCGGGGGCGGCGATGGCGCGGTCGCAAAATATTCCTGCTGGAGTTTTGATGCTGGCCTCGGCGGTGGGGATCTATGTCGCCTTCGGATTCAACGTCTTCACGATGTTCCCGATTGCGATGTGTGGCCTTGGCGGCGTGCTGGCACTGGCGGCGCGGCAACCTGACAGCCATTAAACCATGTGCCGCCTCGGGTGGCATCGAGCCACCCCTCGGCGGCGCTGCCGGGTCTTGGATTTGCTGTTTTTGAAATACTCCCGCCGGAGGCTTGCGCGGTTGCGGCGGAAGCCTCCGGCGGGGATATTTGGGCCAATGTGAAATTGGGCAGGTTTCAATGCCCTGCGGGCGGCAGTGCTGCAAAGCCAAACTCGGCCAGAGCCTGATCCAAGCTGATCGTCTCGGTGCGGTTGTCGCCCAAGCGGCGCACGGACACGGTGCGATCCTCGACCTCCTTCATGCCGACCGCAAGGATCACCGGCACCTTGCCGACCGAATGTTCGCGGACCTTGTAGTTGATCTTTTCATTGCGGGTGTCTGCCTCGGCCCGCACGCCCGCCTTGATCAAGGCATTGGTGATCTCATGCACGAACGGGTCGGCATCGGACACGATTGAGGCCACCACGACCTGACGCGGTGCCAGCCAGAACGGCAATTTGCCCGCGTAGTTCTCGATCAGGATGCCGATGAAGCGCTCGAAACTGCCCAAGATCGCGCGGTGCAGCATATAGGGGCGGTGCTTTGCGCCATCTTCGCCGACATATTCCGCATCCAGCCGGACGGGCAGGTTGGGGTCGACCTGAAAGGTGCCGCATTGCCATTTGCGGCCAATCGCGTCGGTCAGTTTGAAATCGAGTTTCGGGCCGTAAAACGCGCCTTCACCGGGATCGACTTCGTAAGGCACGCCTGCCGCCTTGATCGCGGCCTCCAGCATACCTTCGACCTTATCCCATGTCTCATCCGAGCCGATGCGGACATCCGGGCGGGTGGAGAATTTGATCTCAAAGCCGTCAAAGCCGAGGTCTTTATAGACGCTGGCCAGCAATTTGATGAAGGCTTCACATTCCGAGCCGATCTGATCCTCGGTGCAGAAGATATGCGCGTCGTCTTGCACGAAACCGCGCACCCGCATCAGCCCGTGCATGGAGCCGGACGACTCATAGCGGTGGCAAGAGCCGAATTCAGCCAAGCGCAAGGGCAGGTCGCGGTAGGATTTCAAACCTTGGTTGAAGATCTGCACATGGCAGGGGCAGTTCATCGGTTTCAGCGCGTTGATGCGCTTTTCTTTCGCGCCTTCTTCGTCCACCTCGACGATGAACATATTCTCGCGGTAAGCTTCCCAATGGCCTGATTTTTCCCACAAAACCCGGTCAACCACTTGCGGCGTCTTGATTTCCTTGTAGCCAGCGGATTTCTGACGCCCGCGCATATAGTCTTCCAGCTGACGGTAGATCGTCCAGCCATGCGGATGCCAGAACACCATGCCGGGGGCTTCGTCCTGGATGTGGAACAGGTCCATCTCTCGGCCGAGCTTGCGGTGGTCGCGCTTGGCGGCCTCCTCCAGCATATTCATATGCGCCTTCAGATCGTCGCGGTTCTTGAATGCCAGACCATAGATGCGCTGCAACATCGGACGTGAGGCATCGCCCAGCCAGTAGGCTCCCGCCACATGTGTCAGCTTGAACGCGTCGGCGGGGACTTGGCCAGTGTGGGCGAAATGCGGGCCGCGGCAGAAATCCTGCCAAGGCCCATGCCAATACATCCGCAGGTCTTCGCCTTCGGGGATGCGGTTGATCAGTTCGACCTTGAACGGTTCGTTCTTGTCTTCATAGAATTTGATCGCACGGGCGCGGTCCCAGACCTCGGTGCGCACCGGATCGCGGGCGTTGATGATCTGTTTCATCTTGGCTTCAATCGCCCCGAGGTCTTCGGGCGTGAACGGCTCGGCACGGTCGAAATCATAAAACCAGCCGTAATCGCGCACCGGGCCGATGGTGACTTTCACATCCGGCCAGATTTCCTGCACCGCGCGCGCCATGATATGCGCGGCGTCGTGGCGGATCAGCTCCAGCGCCTGCGCATCATCGGCCAGCGTGTGGATGGCGATGCTGGCATCGGCGCGGATCGGCCATTGCAGATCGTAATGCGCGCCGTTGACCGTGGCCGAGATGGCCTTCTTCGCCAGACCGGGGGCGATGCTTGCGGCCACCTCGCCAGCCGTCACGCCTGCGGCGTAATCGCGCTTATTGCCATCAGGGAATGTGAGAGAAATCTGGGACATATCGTCCTCCTCGTCGTTTTGGCGCCTACGAAACGCCCGGTTGCGGGTAATGTGCGCGGGGTTTTGCCTATCGCCCGTGGCCTTGTCAACCGCAGGCCGCTATGGTGGCGAAAAAGTGAGGCAGCATGACCGAACCGCATCAGTTGACCACAAAGCAGGGCCGCCGGATTGCCTATCATTCCACCAAGGGGCAGGGGCCTTGCGTGGTGTTTTTGGGCGGGTTCAAATCGGACATGACCGGAACCAAGGCGGTGTATTTGCAGGATTGGGCCGAGGCGCAGGGCAGGGCGTTCCTGCGGCTGGACTATTCCGGGCATGGGGTCTCTTCGGGGGATTTCCTGGATGGTGCGATTGGCGATTGGTTCGAGGATGCTTTGGCGGTGATCGACGTGGTGACGTCAGGGCCACTGGTGCTGGTTGGCTCATCGATGGGCGGCTGGATTTCGCTGCTGGTGGCGAAGGCAATACCTGACCGGATTGCGGGATTGGTGGGGATTGCGGCCGCGCCGGATTTCACGGAAGACAGCATGTGGGCTGATTTCTCCGGGGCGCAACGCGCTGAAATCATCGAGAATGGCCAGATCGCCTTGCCATCCGAGTATTCCGACGCGCCCTATATCATCACGCGGCGTCTGATCGAGGAGGGCCGCAATCGGCTGGTTCTGCGCTCGCCTCTGCCGCTGAATTTCCCCACCCGGCTGCTGCAAGGCACCGCTGACATCGACGTGCCGCCCTCGGTCGCTTTGCGCCTGCTGGATCATGCCACAGGCGATGATATTCGCCTGACGCTGGTGAAGGGGGCCGATCACCGCTTTTCCACCCCCGCTTGCCTCGCCCTGATCACCGAGGCCATCACTGATGTGCTGGAAAGCACAACCTGATGTCGCATCCTGAGCCCCTTGTGCTGATACCCGGTCTGATGGCCGATGCGCGGCTGTTTTTGCCGCAAATGGTGCAACTGGGGGTCACGCGGGCGATGCAGGTGGTTTTGCCGACTAAGGGCGAGACGGTGGAGCAGATGTCGGAAGCCATCCTGCCCGGTCTGCCCGAGAAATTTGCTTTGCTGGGGCATGGCTTGGGCGGCGATATCGCGCTGGATCTGATCCGGCGCGTGCCGGACCGGGTCAGCCGCGTCGTGCTGATGGCGACCGATCCTTTGTCGGAGCCGCCGCAGGCCGCCGCGGCGCGCGAGGCCCGGATCGTCGCCGCGCGGTCGGGGCGACTGGCCGAGGCGATGCGGCAGGAGATTCCGCTGTCGGCGATTGTCGAGGCAGACTGGCGCGATGAGATCATGGCGCTGGTGCAGGATATGGCGATGGGCTTGGGCGAGGGCGTGTTCCTGCGCCAATCCCGCGCGCTGCAGCGCCGCCCCGATCAGCAGAAAACCATGCGGCGGGTGAAGCTGCCAGTTTTGGTGATCGCCGGGGAGGCGGATACATTGGTGCCGATGCGCAGGCAGGAATTCACCGCCAATCTGATGCCCTACGGCAAGCTGTTGGTGATCGAGGCTGCCGGGCATCTGGCGAGTTTGGAGCAGCCCGAGGTGGTATCCAAGGCCATCGAAAACTTCCTCGCCGGGCCGATGATGCTGCGATAACACAAAGGCCCGAAGGTTTCCCCTCGGGCCTTTGTTCGCAATACCAAGCGGTTACCTTCTCGATTTTACGGAAGTCAGTCGCGTGACAGTCGCAGACGATGCTGCGGTGACAGGGGCTTCGGCGATGGGTGCTGCGGTAATCGGCGCTGCAACAACGGGTTCTGCAACAACAGGCGCTGCCGCCGCGTTGGCGTCGATGAACGACAGCACCAATGGCCGGATGTTCAGACGCCAGCTTTTGCCCGCGAAGATGCCGTAATGGCCGGCACCCGGTTCCAGATGTTGCGCTTTCTTGCTGTCGGGCAGGCCGGTCAGCATATCCAGTGCCGCCACGCATTGGCCGGGGGCGGAAATGTCATCCTCGGCCCCTTCGACCGTCATCACGGCAACCTTGGTGATCGCGCCGATATCCACCAGCTTGCCTGCGACGACGAATTCGTTCTTCGCGATTTCGCGGTTCTTGAAGATCCGCTCCACCGTCGACAGATAGAACTCGGCGGTCATATCCATCACCGCGAGATATTCATCGTAGAAACGGTTGTGCGCATCGTGATCCGAGGCATCACCCTGCGCCACCCGCATGATCTGATCGCTGAACGCCTTGGAATGCCGCTCAGAATTCATCGACATGAAGCTTTGCAGTTGCAGCAAGCCGGGATAGACCAAACGGCCCACACCTTTGTATTTGAAGCCGACGCGCTGGATGGCGATCTGCTCCAACTGGCCCATGGTGATTCGGCGGCCAAAGTCGGTCACATCGGTCGCCGCCGCATCGGGATCAATCGGTCCGCCGATCAGGGTCAGCGAGCGTGGCTGCGCATCAGGGTCTTCCGCTGCCAGATAGGCCGTCGCGGCCAAGGTCAAAGGCGCAGGCTGGCACACCGCGATCACATGGGTATCGGGCCCAAGCGCGCGCATGAAATCAACCAGATACAGCGTGTAATCTTCGATATCGAACTTGCCTTCCGACACCGGAATGTCGCGGGCATTGTGCCAGTCGGTGATATAGACATCGGCGTCGGGCAAAAGGCTGGAGACGGTCGAGCGCAGCAGTGTGGCATAATGTCCCGACATCGGCGCCACCAGCATCACTTTGCGGGCCATCGGCGCGCGACGCCGCACCTTGAACTGCATCAGGCTGCCAAAAGCCCGGTCCACCACGGCCACCACATCGACCAAATGGTCTTGTGCATCCGGCCCCGGAATCGAGCGGATGCCCCAATCGGGCTTGACCACCATGCGGCCAAAGCTGCGCTCCGTCACTTCGCCCCAAGCCGCCATCATGTTCAGCATCGGATTCATCGTCATCGAAAACGCTGGATAGGATGCCATGGCGCGCGCGGTGGCACCCATCCACTCATTCGTGTTACGAATGCTTTCCATCAGGTCATAGGTCGCCATATACTTCATCACGACTCCTTGCGGGGAGAGGGCCCCGGCCCAATCTTCGCCGGGCCCCTTGGGAGGGGGCGGCGCGATGCTGCACAGCAGAAAGAATAGGGGCTAAAGATTAACATGACAACCGAAGACACTGCTGCGGGTGCAAAATTAGAGAAGATGACTGCTAATCTTGCCAAAATTGAAGCATTGTCCGCGCGTCTCATGACCGCTTTAGCACAGAAAAAATCTTCCGACCCCGGCGTGCAGGGGCCGGGGCAAGACATGTATATGAAAGCCGCCGCCGCCTATCTGGCCGGGATGATGCAGAATCCGGCTAAGGTGCTGGAGCATCAGATCGCCTATTGGGGCAAGACGTTGAAGCATTATGTCGAGGCCCAGCAGGCCTTGGCATCGGGTGAGTTGAAAGCCCCCGCCGATCCCGGCCCGAAAGATCGCCGCTTTTCCAATCCGCTCTGGGAGACGCATCCCGCCTTCAACTACCTGAAACAGCAGTATCTGTTCAACGCCGAGGCGGTGCAGAACGCCGTTGGCGATATGGAATCGATTGATCCCAGCGACAAAAAACGCGTTGAGTATTTCACCAAGCAGATCGTCGATATGCTGTCGCCGACCAATTTCCTGGGCACCAACCCGGATGCTTTGGAAAAGGCTGTCGCGACCGATGGCGAAAGCCTTGTGCGCGGGCTTGAGAACCTTGTGGCCGATATCGAGGCCAACAATGGCGAACTCGCCGTGACTTTGGCCGACCGGGAGGCGTTTGTGCTGGGCGAAAACATCGCCACCACTCCCGGTGCGGTGGTGTTCCGTAACCGCATGCTGGAGTTGATCCAGTATTCCCCCACCACCGAAACAGTTTTTCAAACCCCGCTGCTGATCTTCCCGCCGTGGATCAACAAATTCTATGTGATGGACCTAAAGCCGCAAAACTCGCTGATCAAATGGATCGTCGATCAGGGCTTCACCTTGTTCATCGTCTCGTGGGTCAACCCGGATGCCTCTTATGCCGATGTCGGCATGGATGATTACATCCGTGAAGGCTATCTTACTGCAATGGCCGAGGTGCGCCGGATCACCGATCAGAAACAGATCAACGCGGTCGGCTATTGCATCGCAGGCACCACCCTTAGTCTCACCCTGTCGCATCTGCACCGTGCGGGCGACACCTCGGTGAAGTCCGCGACCTTCTTCACCATGCTGACCGATTTCTCTGATCCGGGTGAGGTCGGCGTCTTCCTCGACAATGATTTCCTCGACGGCATCGAACGCCAAAGCCTTGCCGATGGCATGCTCTCGAAAACCTTCATGAGCCGCACCTTCAGTTATCTGCGCTCGAATGATCTGATCTACGGCCCGGCAATCAAGAGCTATATGATGGGCGAGGCCCCCCCGGCGTTTGACCTGCTCTATTGGAACGGTGACGGCACCAATCTGCCGTGCAAAATGGCGATCGAATATCTGCGCGGGCTTTGCCAGGATGATGGTCTGGCCCAAGGCACCTATAAGGTGTTTGGCCATAACGTCAGCCTGAAGGATATTCAGATCCCCGTCTGCGCCATTGCCTGTGAGACCGACCATATCGCGCATTGGCGTGGCAGCTTTAACGGCTTCAAGCAGATGGGGTCCACCGATAAAACCTTCATCGTCTCGCAGTCGGGCCATGTCGCCGGCATCATCAATCCGCCCTCGAAAGGCAAATACGGCCATTACACCAACGCAGGCCCAGTCGCGGGAAGCCCTGATGATTGGATGGCCAACGCCAGCTTCAATCAGGGCAGTTGGTGGCCGCGTTGGGGGGCTTGGCTTGCAGCCCAATCGGGCACGCAAATTCCCGCACGCGTTCCAGGTGATTCGGTGCGCCCGGTGCTCTGCGCCGCACCGGGCACTTATGTGTCGCAACAGCCCAACTCGCCAAAGGGTTGAGTTTGCAGTGCTTTCCGTAAAGTAACCCTGCGCAGCCCTGCGACACTGTCATCGCTGCGTTGCAGAAAATTCACTTGCAATGCTGCACTGCAGCATTTATATCTGGCTCATCGAAAAGCGGGTTTGTTTCCCGCACACTTGTAGGAGCATGAAATGACCAACGCGAATGATTTCACCAAAGTTATGCAGGACATGATGGCTAAGTTCCCGGTTGACGCTTCGGCGTTCCAGAACGCTTTCAAAACCCAAGCCGCTTTTGGCGAGAAACTGTCGAAAGTGGCTCTCGAAGCTGCTGAAAAATCGACCGAAATCTCGTCCAAATGGGTAAAAGAGACCATCGCCAAGCTGTCGGGCGCTGCCAAAGCCAAAACCGAGCCTGCTGACTACACCAAAGCTGTGACCGACTTCGCTTCGGCTGCTGCTGAACTGGCTTCGGAAAATCTGGCTGCTTTCGCTGAAGTGGCGAAAAAAGTGCAGATGGAAACCGTTGAGCTGATGCTGGCTGCTGGCAAAGACGTTTCGGCTGAAGCTTCGGCTGTTGTCAAAAAAGCCACCGACGAAGTGACCGCTGCGACCAAAAAAGCCACCGCGGCGACCGCTGCCAAGTAATCCGCAAGGATCGCGCATCCTGATTTCCTCCCTGATTTGGGATGCATAGGGCGGGCCATTGTGCCCGCCCTTTCTTTTTATGCTGCACTGTCCTAGACTTTCTCTGCACTGCAATATCTTGGGGAGAGAACTATGGCCGAACCTGCTAAGCCGCTGTTGATCAAGCGCTATGCCAGCCGTCGTCTCTATAACACCGAGACGTCTGATTACGTTACCCTCGAAGACATTGCGGGCTTCATCCGCGCGGGGCGCGAGGTGCAGATCGTTGATCTGAAATCCGGCGATGACCTGACCCGGCAATATCTGTTGCAGATCGTGGCCGAGCATGAATCCAAAGGCGACACCGTGCTGCCGACCAACGTGCTCACCGATCTGGTGCGCAGCTACACCAGCAATATTCAATCCGTGGTGCCGCAATTCCTCGCCGCCAGCTTTGAGATGCTGCGCGATGGCCCCACCAAGGTGATCGAGAACATGAACGCCATCCCGAACCCGCTGACCGCGATGCCGGGGTTTGATCTGATGCGCAAGCAGCAGGAAGCCTTCATGAAAACCATGATGGGCGGCGTACCCGGTTGGGCAGGCTCTGGTCCCGCTAAGGAAGAAACCACGCAAGACCCGGCTGAGGAACTGGCCGAGATCAAAAAGCAATTCGCCGAGTTGCAGAAAAAGCTGTCGAAGCTGTAAATGGCCGAACAACAGGGTCGCGTCACGCTTTGGGGGATCGAGGTTTTCCTCGCCGTCGCCGAAGAAGGCGCGATTTCTGCGGCTGCAAAACGGCTGGGGGTCAGCCCCTCAGCGATCAGTCAGCAACTGACGGGGCTGGAAACCGCCCTCGCCGCCGTGCTGCTGGATCGCTCCGCCCGTCCGATGCGGCTGACCCCGGCGGGGGCGATGTTTCGCCGCCATGCCCAAACCATCCTGAACGCCGAAGCCGAGGCCCGCGCGGATCTGGCGGTGGCCGACCTCTCCGGCCTGACCACGCTGCGGCTGGGCATGATCGAAGATTTCGACGCCGAGGTGACGCCCAGCCTGCTGTCGGCCTTGGCCGCCGAGTTGAAAGGCTGCCGCTTCCTGCTCGAAACCGGCGCCAGCCACCGCTTGCTCGATCAGTTGGAAAGCCGCTCGCTGGACATCGTGGTGGCCGCCGATCTGGATTCCGACACCGCCGATCAGGGCTGGCGTGAGGTGCATCCCTTGCTGGCTGAACCCTTCCTTGCCGTCACGCCAAAGGGCCACAGCCACACCGATCTGCCCTTGATCCAATACACCGCCCGGCACGTGATGGGGCGGCAGATTGCCGGGCATCTGGCGCGGCAAAACCTGCGGCTGGCGCACCGCTTTGAACTCGACAGCTATCACGCCATTTTGGCGATGGTGGCGGGCGGGCAGGGCTGGACGATCCTGACCCCGCTCGCGCTGCACCACGCCGCCCGCTTTCACGGGGCTATCGACGTCGCGCCCCTACCGTTCGAGCCCTTGCAGCGCACCCTCTCGCTGTCCGCCCGCGAAGGTGTGCTGCGTGATATGCCCCGCCAGATCGCCAGCCGTTTGCGCGGCCTGATCGCCGCCCAGATCGTCGCCCCGGCGCAGGCGGAATGGCCGTGGCTGGGCGAGACGCTGCGGGTGCTTTAAGCTGGCCTTTGCCGGGGCAGGGGATTAGGGCTGGGGAAACCAAAGGACATATCATGGCACTTTCCGATCTTCTGGCCCGCGCGGGCCATGCGTGTGAATTCTGCGGTGCTGCCGCCGATCTGGCTGCGGTGGATGTGCCGCCTGCGGGGGAGGTCGCACTTTGCCCCACCTGCCGCGAAGACGTGCCCGCCGATGCCTCGCACTGGCGCTGTCTGGAGGGGGCCGCTTGGTCGGCGGAGCCTGTGGTGCAGTTGGCGGTTTGGCGGAAATTGGGCCAGCTTGCGGAACCTTGGGCGGTTGAGGCGCGTGAGGGGATGGTGCTCTCGGATGAGGTGCAGGGCTGGACGGAAGTTGCCGCCGTGGTCGAGCATCGCGACAGCAATGGGGTTTTGCTGGCGCATGGGGATTCCGTGATGCTGATCAAGGATCTGGTGGTGAAGGGCGCGAATTTCACCGCCAAAAGGGGCACGGCGGTGCGGCGGATTTCTTTGGTGGCGGATAATGCGGGCCAGATCGAAGGCCGGGTTGAGGATCAGCGGATCGTGATTTTGACGGAGTTTGTGAAGAAAATTTAGGGAGGTCCGCGCGTGGACAGAATAATATACTTTTCTATATCAATATCTTAGGAATACCCGTTCAGACTTTCTTAACCTTTGAACGCATAAACCCCGCACCATCTGGCGCGGGGTTTCCTATTTGGGAGCACGATTTTACTCAAAAATCGTCTGGGTTTATTCCAACTCGACCAGCAGATCCTTGGCATCAATCTGGCTGCCCGGATGCACGTGCAGCGCTTTCACCACAGCCGCCCGATCCGCGTGAATGCCGGTTTCCATTTTCATCGCCTCAATGGTCAGCAGCAGATCGCCCGCGCTGACCTTCTGCCCTGCGACGACCGCAACAGAGGCAATCGAGCCGGGCATCGGCGCACCGATATGACCGGGATTGCCCTCCATGGCTTTTGGCTTGGCGGCGGTTTTGGCTTTGACGGCGCGGTTCGGCACCCGGATGACGCGGGGTTGGCCATTGAGTTCAAAGAACACTTTCACATCGCCGTCATCGGTGGTGTCGGCCACCGCTTGCAGGCGGATTTCCAGCGTCTTGCCCGAGTCGATCTCGGCGGTGATTTCTTCGCCGGGGATCATGCCGTAAAAGAACGTCCGCGTCGGCAGGGTGCGCACCGGGCCATAGGCTTTGTGGCGGCCCATGTAATCAAGGAACACTTTGGGATACATCAGGTAGCCGTTCAGATCCTCATCATCAATCTTGAAGCCGCCGAGTTCTTCCGAGAGTTTCGCGCGCACCGCTTCCAGATCAACCGGGGGCAGGCTTTCGCCGGGCCGCGCGGTGGAGGCCACTTCGCCCTTCAGCACTTTCTTGGAAATCCCTGCAGGCCAGCCGCCATGGGGTTGGCCAAGGTTGCCCTTCAGCATGTCAATGACTGAATCCGGGAAGGCCACGTCGACCTTCGGGTCTTCCACCTGTTTGCGGGTCAGGCCTTGAGAGACCATCATCAGCGCCATGTCGCCGACGACTTTCGACGACGGCGTGACTTTGACGATATCGCCGAACATCTGGTTCACATCGGCATAGGTCTGCGCGACCTCGTGCCAGCGTTCCTCCAGCCCCAAAGACCGCGCTTGGGCTTTCAGGTTGGTGAATTGACCGCCGGGCATTTCGTGCAAATAGACTTCCGAGGCAGGCGCGGGGATACCGGATTCAAACGCCGCATATTGACCGCGCACCGCTTCCCAATAGTTCGAGATCGAGCGGATCGCGGCCATATCAAGGCCCGTATCGCGGTCGGTGTGGCGCAGGGCTTCGACGATGGAACCGAGGCAGGGTGGCGAGGTGCCGCCCGAGAACGCATCCATCGCGGCATCGACGCAATCAACGCCAGCATCCGACGCCGCGATGATCGTGGCTGCCGCCGCACCCGAGGTGTCATGGGTGTGGAAGTGGATCGGCAGGCCGACCTCTTGTTTCAGCGTCTTGATCAGTTGCTTGGCGGCGGCGGGTTTCAACAGGCCCGCCATATCCTTCAGCCCCAGCACATGCGCGCCTGCGGCTTTCAACTGTTTCGCGGTATCGACGTAGTATTTCAGATCATATTTGGCGCGGTTGGGGTCGAGCATATCGCCGGTATAGCAGACGGTGCCTTCGCAGACCTTGTTGGCCTCAATCACCGCATCCATCGCGACGCGCATGTTTTCCACCCAGTTGAGGCTGTCGAACACCCGGAACACGTCAACGCCGGTGCTGGCGGCTTGCTTGACGAAAGCCTGCACCACGTTGTCAGGATAGTTGGTGTAACCGACGCCATTGGAGGCGCGCAAAAGCATCTGCGTCATCACATTCGGCATCAAAGCGCGCAGATCGCGCAGGCGCTGCCACGGACATTCCTGCAAGAAGCGATAGGCTACGTCGAAGGTAGCCCCCCCCCAACATTCGACGCTGAACAGTTGCGGCAGGTTGGCGGCATAGGCGGGCGCAACCTTGATCATGTCGATCGAGCGCATCCGGGTGGCGAGCAAAGATTGGTGACCGTCGCGCATCGTGGTGTCGGTCAGCAGCAGCTTTTGCTGTTTGCTCATCCAGTCGGCGACCGCCTGCGGGCCGTGTTGTTCCAGCAGGTTGCGGGTGCCCATCGCGGGTTCGCCATGGGCTTTCGGAGCCTTGGGCGTGCGCGCCTCGGCATGGGGTTTGTTACGGCCTGCGGTTTCGGGATGCCCGTTGACGGTGATATCCGCGATATAGGTCAGGATTTTCGTCGCCCGGTCCCGGCGCTTCTTGAACTGGAACAGCTCAGGCGTCGTGTCGATGAATTTGGTGGTGTAGGTGTCATCGAGGAAGGTCGGGTGCTTCAGCAGGTTGATGACGAACTCGATATTGGTCGAGACGCCGCGAATACGGAATTCGCGCAACGCCCGGTCCATCCGGCGGATGGCTGCGGCGGGGGTCTGGGCGGTGGCCGTCACCTTGACCAGCAGCGAGTCGTAATAGCGGGTGATCACGCCGCCCGCATAGGCCGTGCCGCCATCAAGGCGGATGCCGTTGCCGGTGGCCGAGCGATAGGCGGTCAGGCGGCCATAATCCGGGATGAAGTTGTTTTGCGGGTCTTCGGTGGTGACGCGACATTGCAGCGCGTGGCCGGTCAGGTGGATGTCTTCCTGCGCGGCCTTGCCGGTGGCTTCGGCCAGAGTTTTGCCCTCGGCAATCAGGATTTGCGCTTGCACGATGTCGATGCCGGTGACCTGTTCGGTGACGGTATGCTCGACCTGCACACGCGGGTTGACCTCGATGAAATAGAACTGCTCATTGTCCATATCCATCAGGAATTCGACGGTGCCGGCGCATTCATAGCCGACATAGGCGCAGATGCGGCGACCGAGATCGCAGACCTCGGCACGCTGGGCGTCGGTCAGGTAGGGGGCGGGCGCGCGCTCGACCACCTTCTGGTTGCGGCGCTGCACGGTGCAATCGCGTTCATAGAGGTGGTAGATTTCGCCGTGCTTGTCGCCCAGGATCTGTACTTCGACGTGCCGCGCGCGAATGATCATCTTTTCCAGATAGCCTTCGCCATTGCCGAAAGCGGCCTCGGCTTCACGACGCCCCTCGCGGACCTTATCGACCAGCTCGGATTCCGACAGGATCGGCCGCATGCCGCGACCGCCACCGCCCCAAGAGGCTTTCAGCATCAGGGGGTAGCCGACCGCAGCGGCCTCTTTCTTGATGACATCGAAATCATCGCCGAGAACTTCGGTGGCCGGGATCACCGGAACGCCAGCCGCCATCGCCACGCGGCGGGCCGAGGCTTTGTCGCCCAAGGCGCGCATGGTCTCGGCTTTCGGGCCGATGAAGGTGATGCCGGCCTGATCGCAGGCGTCCACAAAATCCGGGTTTTCCGACAACAGGCCATAGCCGGGGTGGATCGCATCGGCACCGCAAGCCCGCGCCACCCGGATGATCTCGGGGATCGAGAGGTAAGCGCCCACCGGCGACAGGCCCTCGCCGATCAGATAGGCCTCATCCGCCTTGAAGCGGTGCAGGCTCAGTTTATCTTCCTCGGCATAGACCGCGACGGTCTTCTTGCCCATCTCATTGGCCGCCCGCATCACGCGGATCGCGATTTCGCCACGGTTGGCGATCAGGATTTTCTTGAATTCGGTCATGGGCGGCTCCGGGCAACTCGGGGAGAAGGGGCGTGATCGAGGTTGCACACTAACCGTGCTGCGTTGCAGCGCAAGTGGTGGAAGCGCCATGATATGACAGTTTTGCGATACCGCTATCGCTAACATTGGGCCGTTGCAGATGTGACGATTCGTTGCCTAAAAAAGAGGCGGTTTATCAGAAACAAATCGCCCTTGTCAGAATTTGGCCCAGAGATTGCGCAGCTAGAGGAAAATCAGGTCGTCCAGCAAAGCCGCAGGTGCAGTGAGGCCCGTTATGGTCAGCGCGTCACCGCCGCCAAAGTTCAGCACGACATTGCCCGCCACGAACGACGCAAAGCTGGAGATCACCGCCGAGGCTGACAGCATGGCCCCGCCCCACAGCCCACGGTCCAACACCAAAGTGTCGACGTTATCGGCAAAGTCGGTGATAAAATCGCTGCCCGACAGATCGGTGAACACGAACGCATCCATGCCTGCGCCGCCGTTCAACACATCGCGCCCGGCGCCGCCTTCCAGCCGATCCGCCCCCGCCCCACCAAACAGGTTGTCGTTGCCGCCAACGCCAATCAACTGATCATTGCCATCTTCGCCATAGAGCGTGTCCAGCCCGACGCCGCCAACCAGCAGATCATTGCCCGCTCCGGCCAGCAACTGATCATGGCCGAAGCTGCCAATCAGTTGATCATTGCCATCGGCACCTTGCAGCAGGTCGTTATCGGCGCCGCCATCCAGCTTGTCATTGCCCAGACCGCCGTTGATCGTATCATTGCCGCGCATGCCATAGATGAAATTCGCCCCGGCATTGCCGTTGATCCGGTCATTGCCATCGCCCGTCACCACGTTTTCGATCACGGTGTTGGCCTGAATGCTGCCCCAGACCACACCGCCCACCGAAAACGCTTTGCCGGGCACCAGCGAGACCACGATATCCCCCGCCAGCGTCGCCATCTGCAACCAATCGGTGCCGCCATTGCTGTCGTTGATCGCCTTATCCCGCATTCCGCCCGCATCGACACGGTTGGCCAGCAGGAAATCTTGCGTGACGTGGTGGATGTTGTTCAGCGTGAAATCCGCGCCCAGAAATTCGAGCTGGACGTTGGAAATGGATCCGGAATGGGTCAAACTTCCACTGAGTGCATCGACAACCTCAACCCGCCAAGTGCCGAAACTGTCAGCGCCAAGCGCCTGAGACATTCCGTATTTCCACGTGAATCCGCCGTCCACATCTTCGTAATAAAGATCATCCTCTCGAACCAAGGCATGTTTGGTGCCGTCGGGCCCAATCAGATTTACCGACAGTGTGGAAGCGTCACTGGTTGCAGAGTAATACTGCATCGAGAGCGTGACGCTGAGATACTCGACCTGCAAATGCTGGGTCACGGTGATGGCCGAAGTCGCGGTGCCTTTGTTGCCGCTATAAACGATCCCATAACCGTCCGCGTTCGACGCCGAAACGCTGCGTTGGTTGGCGCTGACCTGTGCCACGCCATTGATCAGGTTCCAGACCTCGGCCAGCCGCACGGCTGCGAAGGCATCGACACGGCCAAAGCCATAATCACTGCTGATCGCCCTCCCACCATCGTTCCAACTGTCGGTCGAGCGGGTCAGCACGCCGCTGATGGTGCGATCCAGTTCCTGAAAATAGGTTCCCGTTCTTTCATCGGTCGCCGGGCCGCCGTCAATCGAGCCGGTCATCTTTGCCGAACTCGCCAAAATCTCTTTCACATCGCGCCAACCCAGCAGCGGATTGGCTTGCAGCATCAATGCCACAACACCCGACACCACCGGCGTTGCCGCCGAGGTGCCGCCAAAATCATTGGCGTAATTGCCAGCAGTGCCGCTGCCTGTATTATAGCCTGCGTTGCCCATCAGATCGGTCGTCACTGCCGCAGCGCCCGCCGAAATCCAGATATTCGTGCCGTAGTTGGAATAGTCCTCCACGCTGCCTTTCGCCGTCAGCGCCGCGACGCTGATCAGTTGCGCGGCCGTGTTCACCCCATCGGCCTGCGCGTTGCAGTAATCATTGCCCGCGGCCTGCACGATCACCGTGCCCAAACCGCCGCGCCCGTATGCTGTCGCATGGGTATAATCAGCGATGACCTGCCCCGAGGTCGAAGACGGGTCTGAGGCGTTTTGCCAGCTATAAAACTCGGGCGTATAGCCCCAACTGTTCGACATGATGTCGAACTGCGCCGCGTAAAGCAGTGCTTGATTGGACATAAAATCGGATTCCAGCGCCGGATTGCTGAGAATCATAACGCCCGTCAGTTTGGCATCATAGGCCACCCCAACGCCGCCAATGCTGTTTTTGCCCGCCGCAATGATCCCCGCCACCGAGGTGCCATGCTCATCCTGATCATCGCCGGTCAAGTTTACCGGAATCGGGTCATAGGTGGTGCCGTTATAGACGAAATGCCGCGTCGCATCGTAATTCATCGCCAGATCGGGATGGGTGTATTGCAAGCCATCGTCAAAGACGCCCACATGCACCCCGGCTCCGGTATATTCATCCCAGATGCGCTGGATATTCCCCAACATTTTCAAGTGCCACTGTTGCGCATAAAGCGGATCAGAAATCGTTACCACTGCAAAAACTCCAATAATCTGCGCGTCTGGCTTCCGGCCAACTTGTTCGGGGGCAGAGTTGGCGTCAATCAGTAAAATGCTGTTCACGCGGCGGTTATTGGTGGATCGCTTGAATAAATGCGCGGCGGCGGTTGAGGGCATCGCATCTTCCCGAATTTGGAAACGCATCGTTTCCGTCTCGGCCGCCAGCAAGCGGCGGGCCGGGGCTTAAGCCGCGAAACTTTCCTGTGAACAATGCGGGAACACTGCTTTATCTTGGCCGCGAAGCGCGCTAGGTTGCCGGGATGAGCTGGACGGATGACGAAGATGCTTTTGCGGCGGCGGTGCCGCTGTCACAGCGCGCCCTTGGCCGGGGCGCGGCGCGGGCGGCCCCCTATCTGGACGATCTGAACCCCGCGCAGCGCGAGGCGGTGGAGGCTTTGGACGGCCCGGTGTTGATGCTGGCGGGGGCGGGGACGGGCAAGACCAAGGCGCTGACCTCGCGCATCGTGCATTTGCTGAACATGCACAAGGCAAGCCCGCGCGAAATTCTGTCGGTGACCTTCACCAACAAAGCCGCGCGCGAGATGAAGCTGCGGGTCGGGCGCTTGCTGGGCGATGTGGCCGAGGGCATGGCGTGGATGGGGACGTTTCACTCGCTGTCGGTGAAGATCCTGCGGCGTCATGCCGAGCTGGTGGGGTTGAAAAGCAACTTCACCATTCTGGACACCGATGATCAGCTGCGGCTGCTGAAACAGTTGATTGCGGCGGCGAATATCGACGAAAAACGCTGGCCCGCGCGGATGTTGGCCTCGATGATCGACTCATGGAAGAACCGCGCGATGACGCCGGATCGGGTGCCCTCGTCAGAGGCGTCGGCCTATAACAACCGTGGCACCGAGCTTTATGAGCAATATCAGCAACGCCTGCTGACGCTGAACGCCACCGATTTCGGCGATCTGCTGCTGCATTGCGTGGTGATCTTCCAGAAGCACCAAGATGTGCTGGAACAGTATCAGCGCTGGTTCAAATATATCCTTGTCGACGAATATCAGGATACCAACGTCGCGCAATATCTCTGGCTGCGGCTGTTGGCGCAGGGCCATCGCAACATCTGCTGTGTCGGCGATGATGACCAGTCGATCTACGGCTGGCGCGGGGCCGAGGTGGGCAATATCCTGCGGTTTGAAAAGGATTTCCCCGGCGCGAAAGTGGTGCGGCTGGAGCAGAATTACCGCTCGACCGCGCATATTCTGGCCGCCGCCTCGGGGATCATCGCCGCCAATGCCGACCGTTTGGGCAAGACTTTGTGGACGGCGGGCGCGCAGGGCGAGAAGGTGCGGCTGATCGGCCATTGGGATGGCGAGGAAGAAGCCCGCTGGATTGGTGAAGAAATTGAGGCGATCCAGCGCGGGCGGCGCGGGATCGAAGCGGTCAGCCCGAACGGCATGGCGATTCTCGTGCGCGCCTCGCACCAAATGCGGGCGTTTGAGGATCGGTTTCTGACCATCGGGCTGCCGTATCGGGTGATCGGTGGGCCTCGGTTCTATGAGCGGCAGGAGATTCGCGATGCGATGGCCTATTTCCGGCTGGCCGTCAGCCCCGAGGATGATCTGGCGTTTGAGCGGGTGGTGAATCTGCCGAAGCGGGGCTTGGGCGACAAGGCGCAGCAGGATATTCAGCGCGAGGCGCGCGGGCAGGGCTTGCCGCTGCTGGATGGTGCGCGGTCACTGGTGGCGCGCGGTGGCATTGGCGGCAAGGGCGCGGGGCAGTTGCGCGGTTTTGTCGAAGGCGTGGACCGTTGGCACGCGGCGCTGACCGGCGTGCGCGCGACGCCGCCTGACGATACGCTGATCGAGCCGATGCTGCCGGATACCCCACCTGCGACGGATCTCAGCCATGTGCGACTGGCCGAGATCATTCTGGAGGAGTCTGGCTATGTCTCGATGTGGCAGAACGACAAAACGCCCGAAGCGCCGGGGCGGCTGGAGAACCTGAAAGAATTGGTCAAGGCGTTGGAGCAGTTCGACAGCCTGCAAGGCTTCCTCGAACATGTCAGCCTGATCATGGAGAATGACACCGAGGAAGCGGCGGAGAAAGTGTCGATCATGACGCTGCATGCCGCCAAGGGATTGGAATTCCCGGTGGTTTTCCTGCCGGGATGGGAAGACGGGCTGTTCCCCAGCCAACGCTCGATGGACGAGAGCGGCAAGAAGGGTTTGGAGGAGGAGCGCCGTCTGGCCTATGTCGGCATCACCCGGGCGGAGGAGTTGTGCACGATTTCCTTTGCCTCAAACCGTCGGGTCTATGGCCAATGGCAAAGCCAGCTGCCCAGCCGTTTCATTGACGAATTGCCTGAAAAGCATGTCGAGGTGCTGACCCCGCCCGGCCTGCATGGCGGCGGCTATGGGGCGGCTGCGCCGCATTACGGCGCGGCGCTGGAAGATCGCGCGCAGAAGGCGGATGTCTATAACTCGCCGGGCTGGAAGCGGATGCAGGACCGTTCGGCGCAGCGTGGGGTCAGCCAGCCGCGCGAGGCGCGCAATGTGACGATAGATGCGCAGGCGGTCTCATCTTACGTCATCGGGGATCGGGTGTTTCACAGCAAGTTTGGCTATGGCGAGATTATGGGGATCGAGGGTGACAAGCTGAGCATCGAGTTCGATCATGCCGGGTCGAAGATGATCGTGGCGCGCTGGGTGGTGCCGGCGCATCAGGTCGATGACGTGCCGTTTTAAGTTAGGCGGAATTCGCACGAATTCCGTGCCCGAAATTCGCACGAATTTCGATCTGGCGGCGGCGTTACGGATTTTTCTTCAGCCGTTCGACCGCATAAACCGCCAGCCCTGCCAACAAGCCCCAGAATGCGGCGCCAATCCCGAACGCCGCGACGCCTGATGCGGTCACCGCCAGCGTCACCGTGGCCGCGAATCGGGTGTGTGGCGGCGTGAACGCCCCGGTCAGCGCGCCCATCAGCGGGCCGAGCAGCGCCAAGGCGACCAAAGCTGTCATCAACGCCGGGGGCAGGGCGGCGAGAATCGGCAGAATCACCGGGCCGAGGAGGCCGAGCATCACCCAGAAACCGGCATAGACGAGGCCCACCTTCCAGCGCTGGCTGCGGTCGGGGTGGGTGTCGTCGCCCAGACAAATCGCCGCCGTGATCGCGGCCATGCTGACGGTATGCGCGCCGAACAGGCCTGCCACGGCGGAAATCCCGCCGGTGGTGATCAGCGCGGGGCCGACCGGCGGCTCATATCCGGCGGCGCGCAGGGTGGCGAAGCCGGGCAGATTCTGCGAAGCCATCGTCACCAGATACAGCGGCAGGCCGAGGCCCAACAGCACGTCGAGGCGGAAGGCGGGGGAGATGAAGCTGAGGGTGGGCAGCGGCAGCGACAGGTGCGGCAGGTGTGCTGCTCCGGTCACGAAGGCAAGCACCAGCCCGGTGGCGAGCGCTGCCAGCACGGCAAGGGCGGGGTTTTTCAACCTGACAGCCAAGAAGACCGCGATCATCGGGAACACCAAAGCGGGCAGACTTTGGGCGGCAGCGCTGCCTTTCAGGCAGAACGGCAGCAGCACGCCTGCGAGCATTCCGGCGGCGACGCCATCGGGGATCAGCGCGACGAGGCGGCCCAAGGGGCGCAAGGCTCCGGTCAGGGCGATCAGCACGCCTGCCAGCACGAAGGCGCCCACGGCCTCGGCCATGCTGATGCCAGTGGTGGCGGCGATGAGTGCGGCGCCGGGAGTGGACCAGGCCAGCACGACGGGGATGCGATGGGCAGAACTGAGATAGGCCGATCCCACCGCCTTGGCGATGCAGATCGCGAAGACCCAGCTGGCGGTTTGGGTGGCGGAGGCCCCAAGGGCTGCGGCGGCGGAAAGCACCAGCGCGATGGTGGAGCCATAACCGACCAAGGCGGCCACAAGCGCCGCTGAAAGCATGGAAATCCGCATGAACCCGCCTGTTTTATCCTTGCGGGACTATCATGGGGCGGATCGGCGGATGCAAGGGGATGAGACGGGGAAGCAGGCGGCACCCCACGGGAGGAGGAGAGGGGTGCCGCCAAATCGTGCAGGCCAGGGAGGAGGTTGGCCGCTCGAACTTATGGTGCTTTGCCCGGGAGGAGGTGGGCATCGTCACCGTCATCTCCGGCCCGGGAGGAGGTGGGCCGGTGGATAGAAGCGGCAGCGACCCTTGGGAGGAGGTAAGGGTCGCCGCCTGATCACACAGGCCCGGGAGGAGGTGGGCCGCGCGAATAGGGTGCGGCGATCTGAGGGAGGAGAACAGATCGCCACCGTTGGATTTCGCATTTGCCATAAGTCAAACACCAAACCCGATTTCCGAGAGCCCAAGGGAGGAGGAAGGCTCATCGAAGTCAAATAGGGTGGCGGTGATCCAGGGAGGAGGTTGGATCACCGCCTGATCGCTCGGCCAGGGAGGAGGTTGGCCGCTCGAATAGGGTGGCAGCAATCCCAGGGAGGAGGAGGGGATCACTGCCGGATCGCTCGGCCCGGGAGGAGGTGGGCCGCTCGAATAGGGTGCCACGATCTGAGGGAGGAGAACAGATCGCGGCATTTCCGAGAGCCCAGGGAGGAGGAAGGCTCATCGAAGAGAATAAAAAGGCGACGGCGCAAGGGAGGAGGAGCGCGCCGCCGCGCCGTGAAACCTGGCCGCTGGGAGGAGGTAGCGGCCGGTTCAGGGATTATTTGCCGTAAGCTGCCTCACGGGCGATCTCAGCGATCAACGAACGGGCGATGCCCAGATCGGACAGTTCACGGTCGGTCAGTTGGCGCAGTTCGCGGATCGTACGATCGTAAACGCGGCGGCGTGCCAACATTGCCGAGATCGACGCGAAGATGCCCGAGATACGGTCGGATGCCGATACTTGGACGGCGCGGGTTGAATTCACATATGCCATGATAGCCTCACTTTTTGTTCTGCGAGCGGTTGGTGTTGGCCGGATGCCTCAACCCTTCTGTTCCGCTGTTAGGGATAACATGGGGCAAATGCTGCAACTGCACAATGGACGAGTGCTCAATGCTGCCATGCAGCAAGCGCATGGCTGGGGATCACAAAAAGTTCATACTTAACAGGCGCTTCGCTGAAAATTTGAGCATTTGGTCAACAGGGCTTGCCCTTTCCGACAAAGCGCACAACTTTGTGGTGCGCAAGGATAAAATGCGGGCGAGGGAAAAACTATGAGCGTGACGCGGGATGAAGTGTTGGCAGTTCTGGCGCGGGTGCAGGTGCCGGGCGGCACGCTGGTGTCGCGCGATCTGGTGCGGGCGGTGATGGTCGAGGGGGGCGTGGTGCGATTCGTGATTGAAGCGCCAACGCCCACCGAAGCGCGGGATCTGGCCCCGGCGCAAGTGGCGGCCGAGCTGGCGGTGAAGGCGCTGCCGGGGGTGACCTCTGTGCAGGCGGTGATGACCGCACACGGTCCGGCGCCGAAAGCGGCAACCGCGCCACCGCCCAATCTGGGGGGTGGCGTGAAGATCGGCCAGCATCCGACGCCGCATCAGGGCGGGCCTGCTCGCATTGCCGGGGTGGACCGGATTATCGCGATTGGCTCGGGCAAGGGCGGGGTGGGCAAATCCACCGTGTCTTCCAACCTCGCCGTGGCCTTGGCCAAGCAGGGGCGGCGGGTTGGGTTATTAGATGCTGATATATACGGTCCCAGCCAACCGCGTATGATGGGGGTGAACAAACGCCCCGCCTCGCCCGATGGCAAGATTATTGAGCCGTTGCACGCGCATGGCGTCACCATGATGTCGATCGGCCTGATGCTGAAGGAAGATGAGGCGGTGATCTGGCGCGGCCCGATG
>CAYLYV010000055.1:0-26927 GCA_964387655.1 uncultured Cypionkella sp.
CCCAGCAGGATCGAGTTGGGCACGAAAATCCCTGCCAGGGCGATGAAGCCGTTCATCGAGGTCGCCGAGAACGGTGCGCTGAATAGCCAATGGCCGAACATGATCCCAAGGAAGGTCAGCGGAATGGGGGTGAGGATCACTAATGGCAGCCGAAACGACCCGAATTGCGCCACAACCAGGATGTAGATGCCCAGCAGCGCGACGCCAAAGGCTGCCCCCATGTCGCGGAAGGTGACCCAAGTCACCTCCCATTCGCCATCCCACAGCAGCACGGGGCGACTTTCGTCCTCCGGCTGGCCATGCAGTTCAATCTCGGGCGCGCCGGCCTGGCCTTCAAGCGCCTTGCCCACAGCGAGCATGCCGTAAAGCGGGGCCTCAAAATCGCCCGCAAGCTCTGCCGTCACCATTTCCGCCTCGCGTCCGTTGTGGCGGAAGATCGGGAATGACGCGGCCTCGGCGCGCACTTTCACCACATCGCCGAGTTCCACCACGCCCCGCGCACCGGGCAGGGTGTTGGCGGGGATCGGCGTTGTCAGAAAGCGCTCGTCCATCACGCGGTCGCCCTTGGGCCGTTGCACGATCAGCGGGATCGGATAGCGTCCCTCGCCGCGATGCGAATAGCCCACCACCTGCCCGCCGTTCAGCGCGGCGATGGTGTCGAAGACGTCCTGTTCCTGCACGCCGAAGAATTCCAGATCATCGGTTGAAATCGTCGCCCGCAGCCTGCGTGCCTGCATGCCATAGCTGTTGTCCACATCCACGATGAACGGCACCGACCGGAAGGCATTTTCCACGATCAGCGCAGTTGCGCGCCGCGTGGCAGCGTCGGGTCCGTAAACTTCGGCCAACAAGGTCGCCATAACGGGCGGCCCCGGTGGAGGTTCGACGACCTTGACCGAAGTGCCCACTGGTAAAGCAAGCCCCGCAATCCGCGTGCGGATATCCAAGGCGATCTGATGGCTGGTGCGGTCACGGTCGGCCTTGGGCAACAGATTGACCGCCACCTCGCCCATTTGCGGATCGGCGCGCAGATAGGTGTGGCGCACAAGTCCGTTGAAATTGGCCGGCGATGCCGTCGCGGCATGGGTCTGCACCGAAGTGACCTCGGGCAAGCTGAGCACCAGTTCCGCAATATCCTGTGCGACCCGGTCGGTCGCCTCGGTCGAGGCCCCTTCGGGCAGGTCGATCATCACCGACAGTTCCGACTTGTTGTCGAAAGGCAGCAGCTTGACCGTCACATCCTGCGTGTAAAGCAACCCCAGCGAGCCAAAGGACAGCGCGGCAGAGGCCAGCAGGAACCCCAGCGCCCGCCGTTTGGTCGCAAGGATTGGCCAAGCCACCGCAGCATAGGTCCGCTCCATGATTCCGACATGCGCGCTATGCGCCATCTTCGCCTTGCCCGCGATCTTCACCATCAGCCAAGGCGTGATGATCACCGCCACGAAGAATGACAGGATCATCGCGGCAGAAGCATTGGCCGGAATTGGCGACATATAGGGGCCCATCAGCCCGCTGACGAACAGCATCGGCAGCAGCGCCGCCACCACGGTCAGAGTCGCCACAATCGTCGGATTGCCCACCTCGGCCACCGCGTCGATGGCCGCTTCGGCACGCGGGCGGCCATCGCCCATCGCCCAATGCCGAGCGATGTTCTCGATCACGACGATGGCGTCATCGACAAGGATACCGATGGAGAAGATCAGCGCAAACAGGCTGACTCGGTTCAGGGTGTAGCCCATGATCCAGCTTGCAAACAGCGTCAGCAGGATCGTCACTGGAATGACAATTGCGACCACGATGCCTTCACGCCAGCCAATCGCCATCAGCACCAGAAGAATGATAGACACCGTGGCAAGACCAAGGTGAAACAACAGCTCATTGGCCTTTTCATTGGCGGTCTCGCCGTAGTCGCGCGTCACCGTCACAATGACGCTGTCGGGGATGATGCGGCCATGCTGCGCCTCGATACGCGCAAGCGCCGCTTCGGCCACCACCACCGCATTGGCGCCTGCCCGCTTGGCCACAGCCAGCGTCACAGCGGGGCTGCGCTCGACCCCATTTGGCCCTTGGGTCAGGTGTGAGACGATGGCATCGCCAGTGTCTGCGACATAAGCCACATCAGCCACATCCGAGACATATACCGGCCGGCCATCACGCGTGGTTAGCAGCAGGTTCGCCACTTGCGCCGGTGCCACCAACGTTTCGCCCGCGACCAGATCGACCTGTTCGCCGCCATTGCGCAGCTTGCCGGTGCTCAAGGTTCGGTTCGCTTGCGTCACCTTTTGCGCCAGTTGCTGCAAAGTCACGCCGTAAAGCGCCAAGCGGTCGGGATCTGGCGCGATGCGGATGGCTTCATGCGCTTCGCCCACCAGATAGGTCAGGCCGACACCGTCGGTCTTGGTCACTTCGGCCTGCAAGGCCCGCGCGATCCGAGTCAGGTCATTTGCCCCGACACCACTGCCCGTTTTGCCCGACAAGGTTACGGCCAGAATGGCCACATCATCAATGCCACGCCCCACAATCAACGGTTCGGGAATGCCGACTGGAATGCGGTCAAGGTTGGCGCGCACCTTGTCATGCACCCGCAAGACTGCGTCTTCCGACCGCGTCCCCACCGCAAAGCGCACCATCACCAATGCGCCATCGTCGCGGGTTTGCGAATAGACATGATCCACTCCGGCGATACCTTTGACGATCACCTCCAGCGGTTCTGTCACCAGCTTGACCGCATCCTCGGCGCGCAAACCGGGTGCTGCGATATGGATATCGACCATTGGGACAGAAATCTGCGGCTCTTCTTCACGCGGCAGGTTGCCAAGCGCCACCAATCCCGCTGCCAGCGCCGCCAGAATGAACAAAGGCGTCAGGGACGAGGCGATAAAGGCGCGCGTCAGCCGACCTGCGATGCCAAGAGGTCCCTTGGATGCCTCACTCATCATCCGCACCTTCGGTGGGGGCCACGGCCAGAATGCGGTCGCCCGCAGACAGGCCTGACAGGATTTCCACCTGCTCAACGCCAGCCGCATCAAACCGAACCCCGGGCACGACGCTGCGCATCACAATGCCGCCCGCCGCCTCGACCGCCACAAAATCAAGCCCGCTGTGCGTGACGATAGCGCTATTTGGCACGATCAGTGCCTGATGACTGCCCACTGGCAACCGCACCAGCACACGGGCATCAACAAAGCGGTCAGACAAGTCTTTGACCTCAACATCCGCAACAACGCGGCCATTCTCGATCAACGGATAAATGCGCGCCAGACGGCCTTCGCCGGTCGTATCGCCATTTTCAATCTGGATTGCATCGCCTTCATGCAGGGCTGTCGCCAACCGTTCTGGCACCGACAAGCGCAGGAAATTGCCGCCAACAGCCAGCAACGCAATCGTCTCACCCGGTAGCACCACCGCACCTCTGGCGACGGGGACGTCAAGCACACGGCCCGCCGCTGGCGCAAGCACTTGCCCTTCGGTCTGGCTTTGCCGTGTCACGTTCATCTGCGCGTCCAAAGCAGACAGTTGCCCCACCAAAACATCGGCTTGCGTGCGCAATGCGTCTTGCCGCTGGGCGGTCGTCACCCCCTGCTTCAGAAGGCCTTCGCCCCGCTTCACCTCTGCCTGCGCATTGGCAAGCTGGGCGGTCAGCGCTGTTTTCTGGGCCTCTAGCGCCGAAAGCTGGAAGGCCAGCTTTTCATCGACGATCAGGGCCAAGTTTTGCCCCTCGGTCACCAGATCGCCTTCGGTCACCTGCAATTCCACCAGCGTACCACCGATACGCGCCCGCGCCGGGGCCCGGACCCGTGCTTCGATCCGGCCATAGACTGCTTTCCAGTCGGTGACCTGCACCGAAGAAAGCGCCAAGCTTTCCGAATGGGCCACTCCTGCTACTGCAGCGAAGAACAAGGTCAGTGCGACGCGATATTTCATACTGTTGGCTTTCGTTGTTGCGCCTTACATATACAATATTTTGAATATGTAAAGCTGGGCCACATATGAAAGGACGCGCGTCACCACGAACCGAGCCTAAGTAGCTGACCTCCCTTTTACGCCGAAGCGGGGTGGCATACTTTGCGCTAGATCAGAAGGCGGAGGAGAGCAGGTCAGGAAAAGAATTTGCTCACCAAGCTTACCGCCACCCGAATGCAAGGGGGACCAAATGTAACGCAGTAGACGCCCCACAGGGCGAAATGTTGTGCTAGGGACGAACGACCGGTTTCGGGATGCCGCATCCCGGCAGCCAGTCGAGATGAGCGGCCGGTAAGGGCCGTGACCAACAGCAACACGATTGCCCTAAGTGCTGCATCTTCGTCGTTATATCGCGCTGGCCTCATGTACTACCGAATTTGCCAGTTTTTGCCGATTGTCGCGCTCGGATTGGACTGTCATCCTGCCCTTGCCGGGCCGACATCTGAGCAGCGGCTGGCCTTAGTGGAAAGATCATATGACTGCGCTTTGGAAATTGACTGCAAGCGAACTGGCGCCTTTCATTGCCGAGCGGCAGATTTCCGTCAAGGAAGCTGTTGCTTCGGTACTGGAACGGATCGAGGCCGTGAACCCCGCCCTGAACAGCATTGTGCAGCGGATGGATGAGCAGGCTCTTGCAGCGGCAGAAGCCGCAGACATCGATCTGGCCCGTGGCGAGGTTCCAGGTCCACTGACTGGCATCGCGGTGACGATCAAGGTGAATGTCGACCAGACTGGCTTTGCCACCACGAACGGTTTGCGCACCCAAACCGGGCTTATGGCAGAGGCTGACAGCCCCGTAGTGGCCAACCTGCGCAAGGCGGGTGCAATTGTCGTGGGTCGCACGAACACCCCCGCCTTTTCACTGCGATGGTTCACGCGTAACAGCCTGCACGGTGCGACGACAAACCCGCGCGACGATAGCCTTACGCCGGGGGGATCGTCCGGCGGGGCCGGGGCTGCGGTCGCGTCGGGCATGGGAGCGATCAGCCATGGCACCGACATTGCCGGGTCGATCCGATATCCGGCCTATGCCTGCGGCGTGCACGGGCTGCGCCCGTCGCTAGGGCGTGTTCCCGGTTTTAACGCCACCGCCGGAGATCGGCTGATCGGTGGGCAGTTGATGGCGGTGTCCGGGCCGCTGGCGCGATCAATCCCAGATCTGCGACTTGCATTGGCTGCAATGGCTGCTCGGGACATGCGCGATCCTTGGTGGCAGCCGATGCCGCTGCGGGGTGCCGATATGTCGCGCAAGGTCGCCTATGTCGAGGCGCCCGATGGCATGAAGGTGGCCCAGCCGGTCCGCGATGCGCTTCGCGCCGCAGCAGCCAAGCTGAGCGACGCGGGGTATCAGGTTGAAGATGTGACACCGCCGCCCTTGCGCGAGGCGCGCGACATGCAGTTGCGCCTGTGGATGGCCGAGTTCAGACAGGACGGCACAGCCGCGTTGCGCGCCGAAAACGATCTGGATGCAAATTTCGTCTATGCACAGATGACCCGCCATTGCCCCGAGATTGATCTGCCCGACCTGATGGTCACATTGAAAGCGCGTGCGCGCCTCACCCGGCTGTGGCGGACCTTTCTGGCGGAATGGCCGCTGGTGCTGTGCCCCGTTTCAGGTGAGTTGCCGTTCCTTAATCACCAGGATGTCGCCTCGCCTGCCGCGTTCGATGCGGTGCTGGAGGCGCAGCTTACGATGATCGCCATTCCATTCATGGGCTTGCCGGGCCTGACCGTTGCCGCTGGTTCCGTGGGCTCAAAGCCGGTCGGGGTTCAGCTTGTGGCCGATCAGTTTCGCGAAGACCTACTGCTGGCGGCTGGCGAGACGCTAGCCCCGGAACCCGTTGGACTGGCGTTGGCGTAACGAAAGCGAAGCGTGCACCGATGCACTCGTCTGGGTTAAAGCTGGTCTCGGATGAGAAATTGCTTGTCCCTGATCAATCACTTTGTATGACCTTTGGTTGCATCTATTTACAAAGGCGGCTGCGGGGACAATGTGCATCCGGGATGCCGAGGCGTCAAAAGCACGCAAAGGACCGGCTGCGTCGATGGGGCTTTGAGTTGAGCAACGGGCGGAGAGCGGCCATTTGCTCACGCGGCGTTGCCCCTGCAGCAATTTTGATAAATCAGCCGTTCGACTAAAAGGGCTATGCGGCCCAAAACATAACCAACCCATACACCACAAATTTGCGCGAATGCTTGGCGCTCAGGATTAGAAATGACTGATGTGTAAGTCGTTATTCCCTAAGCGACAAAGGGGGGAGCCGCTCGGCTCGCGCGGATTTGCGGTTTATGCAAGTCAGTTTGCCAGAGGTGGGCTGATCTAGGTCAGGGTGCTTTTGCTTAACTGAGATAAACTGAGTTTGTATTCAATTTCGGAAACCAGATGATCGACGATCCTTACGCAGCCCTTGGTCTGACTAAATCCGCCACGGCGGCCGATATCAAGAAGGCTTACCGCAAGCTGGTGCGCACCTCGCACCCGGATCTGCATCCCGATGATGCTGGGGCCGAGGCACGCTTCAAGGTCATCACTGCGGCGCATGATTTGCTTAAAGATCCTGCCGTCCGCGCCCGGTTTGATGCGGGCGAGATTGATGCGACCGGGGCCGAGCGCGCGCCTCGCACCTATTACCGCGATCATGCCGATGCTGGGGCACAAGGCTTTGGTCAAAGGGCGGGCCCTACTTCGGGGTTTGGCGATTTTGGCGATCCATCTGATATCTTTGCTCATATCTTGCGGCAACGCGCGCGCGGTGGCGATGGTGGCTACGCCCAACCCGGCCCCGATCTGCGTTACACGCTGGAGGTGCCGTTTCTGGATGCGGCGCTTGGCATCAAGACCCGGATCACCCTGCCCGAAGGTGGCAATCTTGAGGTGCAAATCCCCAAAGGCATGCAGGACGGCCAAACCCTGCGACTGCGCGGACGCGGCGGATCTGGCTATAGCGGCGGACCTGCGGGAGATGCGCTGGTAACGGTGCAGGTACGCGCGCATCCGGTGTTCCGGCGTGAGGGCGATGACATCCTGATCACGTTGCCGATCACCATCGACGAGGCAGTTCTGGGCGGCAAAGTCACGGCACCCACTATCGACGGACCCGTCAGTTTGAACATTCCAAAAGGCGCGACCAGCGGGCGTGTTATGCGTCTGCGGGGTCGCGGCATTGCGCGCGCGAATGGTCACGCCGGTGACGCGCTGATCGAACTGCGGATCGTGATGCCGCCCGTTATCGATGCCGCGCTTTCAGACTTTTTCGGCGAGTGGCGCAAGACCAATGCGTACGATCCGCGCAAGTCGATGATGCAGGAGGCCCCGGAATGAGCGGACACTTCACTGTCGATCAGGCCCTCGCTGCGGTGCCAAGCCTGTCACAATCGCAACTTGGCATCTTTTTGGCAGAGGGACTTGTTACCGCTCAACCGTCACCCGAAGGGCCGTTGTTTCGCGCTGTGGATCTGGCGCGGCTTGCTTTGCTGTCTGATCTCGCCGATCATTTCGATTTAGAAGGCGATGCTTTGGCGGTGGTGATTGAGTTGATTGACCAGTTGCACACCACCCGCCAGCACCTGCGCGCGATGGCGCATGCAATCGAGGTCGAGCCGCAAGAATTGCGCGCCCGCGTCGGCGCGCGGTTTATTGGTTTGCTTGACGTCTAAGCAAAAGCCATACGCTTACCGTCTGCGCACAGAATTGCCGCCCGCAAGAATGCTGTTGATCAGCTTGGCTACGGCAGTATGCAAGTCAGATGTGCCATCCTTGTCCGTTGGGGCGTGATGATGTGCAGCCGCTGCATCTTTCAGGATCCCTATGATCTCGGATTCTGGCAGGATGTTGCGGTCATTCAGTGCCAGCAACAAGGATTCGCATATTGCGAGCGCTGCGGTGCCTGAAACATCATTTAGTTGGGCCATCTTAGACTATCTTTCACTTATTCCTGCCGGCCCGACCAAAGATTCATCGGACAAGGGCACTACTTTCAGTTTGGCAGAGTTAATTTGCGGCGGACTGATCGAAATCAGCTTTTGCCTGCACTACCTTTGTCAAGGTGGGTGATCGCTTGGACAAGGCGTGTTAATGTGTCGCAGCTGCCTTGAGAGATTTGATCATTGCCAGAAACAAGTCCTCTTTCACGCAAGCTTGCGGCCTTTGTTGCCCTGTCGGACGAAGACCTTTCGACGCTTGACCGATTGCATCAACGCCGCCGCAAGTTTGTGCCCGGTGTTGATTTGGTCCATCAGGGCCAAGCCAATCAATCGGCCTACATTTTGGCTAAGGGGTGGGTCTGTTCGTATAAGCTTTTGGCAAACGGCGGACGTCAGATCGTCGATTTTCAAATACCTGGCGATTTTCTCGGGCTGCGGTCTGTCCTGTTCCGCACTGCGGATCACAATATCGAGCCGGTGACCCTGGTCGAAGCATCTGAAGTCATCATCACCGACCTGCTTGATGCCTTTGCCGATACCCCGCGTCTGGCCACCGCTGTCTTGTGGGCGGCGTCCCGTGATGAAGCGATGGTGGTTGAGCATCTTGTCGGGATCGGGCGGCGCAACGCGCTGGAACGCACCGCGCATTACCTGCTGGAGTTTGGGGCACGACTGAAGCTTGTTGGATTGGGCACGAAAAAGGGCTATGCGTGCCCGTTGTCGCAATACTTGCTAGCCGATGCGCTGGGTCTAAGTGCCGTGCATGTGAACAGGGTTCTGCGACAACTGCGCGAGATGGGCCTTTTGACGTTTCAAAAGGGCCGTGTGACGTTTGATGATTTTGATGGACTGGTTGCTCTGGCCGATTTTGACAAAGCCTACCTAGACCATGACGGACCGCTTCTGCGCTAAGGCGACAGTCCGTCAGGGCGTTTCCAATCAGGTCGTAATGATAACCTTCAGGGCCATCGTTTTGGCTGCGTTGCCGAAGGTTGCATAGGCCTCAAGAATATCGGCCAGTTTAAAGTGGTGCGTGATCAGCAAGGTGGGGTCGATCTTTTTCGCGGCCACCGTCTTGAACAGCATGGGAATGGTAGCGGTATCCACCAACCGTGTCGTGATGGCAATGTTGCGGTCCCACAGGGTTTCCAGATGCAGATCAACTTTTTTGCCGTGCACGCCGATATTGGCAACGACGCCGCCCGGCGCAATCAGTGCCTGACACAGCTCAAATGTGGCCGGAATACCCACCGCCTCAATGACGGTATCCGCGCCACGTCCCTCGGTCAGCGCCATCACGGCAGCCACAGCCTTACCATCGGCGCTGTTGATCGTGGCTGTGGCGCCAAACTTTTTGGCTATCGCCAAGCGGTTGTCATCCAGATCAATCATGATGATCTGACCGGGTGAATAGAATTGTGCGGTCAGCAGCGCGGCAAGGCCGATCGGCCCGGCGCCGACGATTGCCACCGCAGACCCAGGTGCAACCTTGCCATTCAGCACTCCACATTCGAAACCGGTCGGCAGGATGTCACTCAACATAACCAGCGCCTCTTCGTCGGCGCCTTCGGGAATGTGGTAAAGGCTGAGGTCGGCATGCGGCGTTCGCACGAATTCGGCCTGCGTGCCATCAATCTTGTTGCCAAGTATCCAGCCGCCCGTGGTGCAATGCGAATACATCTGGCTCCGGCAATAGCTGCATTTGCCACAAGCACTGACGCAGGAAATCAGCACATGATCGCCTTTTTTGAACGATGTGACAGCAGAGCCAACCTGGTCGACGATGCCAACACCTTCATGCCCAAGTATCCGTCCCGGCTCGCAAGTTGGCACATCGCCCTTGATGATATGCAAATCTGTTCCGCAAATTGTGGTCTTTGTGACCCGTAAGATGGCATCGGTGGGGGCGGTGATTTCCGGCTTTGGCCGGTCTTCCAATGCCATCTTGCCTTTTTCGGTATAGATCAGGGCTTTCATCGAAGCGTCCTTTTATTTTGTATGGCGCGCTGGTCTGCGCTCGCTTTTGTCGCGCAAGCGGCCTAAGCCTGCACTGATCCAGATCGGTCTGCCGCTTCCTGGGGTGCCATGTGCCCGGCGTTTGCGCGGATTGGCGCGGATGCGTTGGTAATCCGCGTGCCAGCGCGGCCTTCCAGAATGGCGCGGGCATCCTGAAGGGTACCGATCCCGGCCATCGCGCCGCCCGCGCGCACAAAAGTGCTGGCGGCGGATATTTTTGGGCCCATCGAGCCTACCGCAAAGCTCATCTTGTCCAGTTCATCGGGGGTGATCGTGCGGATTGCAGCCTCAACCTTGGTGCCCCAATCGCGCATCACCGCCGCCACATCGGTCAGCATCAGCAGCACGTCGGCGTGGAGTTCCTGTGCCAGCAGAGCCGCAGTGCGGTCCTTGTCGATCACCGCTTCAACGCCATCCATGCCGCCTGTGTCATTGCGGACGACCGGAATACCGCCGCCACCGGCGCAGATCACGCAGACGCCCGCTTCGACCAGCAGCTTGATCGCCGCTAGCCCCAGAATTCGCTGCGGCAGCGGCGAGGGTACAACTCGGCGCAGCCCACCCTTCGAGTCAGCCACCATTGACCAAAAATGTTCTGCTTTGATCAGCTTGCCTTCTGCCGCTGAGTAAATCGGCCCGATGGGTTTGGTCGGTTGATCAAAAGCGGGGTCTGCGCGGTCCACTTCGACCCGCGTGAGCAAGGTCGCACAATTTACCCCGGCAGGCAGGGCGTTCATCAGCTCTTGCTCGATCAGATAGCCGATCATACCTTCGGTTTCGGCCCCCAATACATCCAGCGGCCACAGGGCTTGTGGCGCATAAGATGCCGCCTGCAACGCCAGCAAACCCACTTGCGGCCCGTTGCCATGCGCCACGATGATTTGGTTATCCTTTGCCAGGTCAGCCAAAGCCAAAGCCGCAATCCGCACATTGGTGCGTTGCGCCTGATAGGTCATCGGCTCGCCGTGTTTCAGCAGGGCATTGCCGCCAAGGGCTACAACGATGCGCATTTTCAGGATCCTAACGTGGCGACAAGCACCGCCTTGATCGTATGCAGCCGGTTTTCCGCCTGATCGAACACCACAGAGGCGGGAGATTGGAACACCTCGTCCGTGACTTCCATGCAGTCGATGCCATAGGCTTGGAACGTCGCCTCACCTACTTCAGTATCGCGATTATGAAAGGCGGGCAGGCAATGCATGAATTTTGCGTGGGGGTTGTCTGTGGCAGCCATCACCGCGGCGGTGACACGGTAAGGGGTGAGCAGCTCGATCCGCTCGGCCCAGACCGTATCGGGCTCTCCCATCGACACCCAGACATCGGTGTAGATGAAATCACAGTGCTTGACGGCCTGCGTCACATCCTCGGTCAGAGTGATCTGGCCGCCGTTGGTTTTGGCGATTTCTTCACAGTGTTTCAGCAACACTTGATCCGGCGACAGGCTGTGCGGCCCGCAGAGCCTTATATCCATCCCGATCATCGCCGCCCCCACCATCAGCGAGGCGGCCATATTACCTCCCACATCACCCATGAAGCAAAAGGTGATATCTGAGAGATGCTTGTGGGTGAATTCATGCATCGTCAGCAGGTCAGCCAGCACTTGCGTCGGGTGGAAATTATCGGTCAGCCCGTTGTAGACCGGAACACCGGAAAATGCGGCGAGGGTTTCGGCATCCGTCTGTGCAAACCCGCGATATTCGATGCCATCATAAAACCGCCCCAGCACTCGGGCGGTATCCTTCATACTTTCCTTATGGCCAATATGGCTGCCAGAGGGGCCAATGTAGGTCACATGCGCACCCTGATCATGCGCTGCCACCTCGAAGCCTGACCGTGTGCGGGTGCTGTCTTTCTCAAAGATCAGCGCGATATTTTTGCCAATCAGGCGCTGATGTTCGGTCCCGACCGCCTTGGCGCGTTTCAGGATGGTCGCCAGCTGCAGAAGGCTGCGGATCTCGCCGGAGGTGAAATCAAGCAGTTTGAGGAAACTGCGGCCGTGCAGGTTTTCGGGCATCTGATCCTCCTATATCGCGTCGCGGATCAGCGGACAGGTCATGCAATGCGACCCTCCCCGACCCCGGCCCAGTTCAGCACCCGGAATGGTGATCACTTCGACCCCGGCTTTGCGCAGCAGGGTGTTGGAATGGGTGTTGCGTTCATAGCCAATCACCACGCCGGGGCTGAGGCAGAGCAGGTTGTTTGCATCATCCCATTGCTCGCGCTGCGACTCGTAGGCATCGCCGCCTGTGGGCACGCTACGCAGGGATTTCAGGGCAAGAGCCTCGGCCACCACAGCTAGAAACGGTTGGGTTTCCTCGGTCACGTCGATCTTACCAGCTTTGCCAGGACGCAGGGAATAGCTCTGGATCGCGTCGGTGACTTCGGCAAACACCGTCACCAAATCGCGGTCGCAAAAGGTGAACACGGTGTCGAGGTGCATGGCCGAGCGGCTGCGCGGAAACTGGCAGGCGATCACCCGAGTTGCCGCACCCTGCGCAAACAGCGCCCGTGCGACCTGTCCCACCGCCTGCGGCGTAGTGCGCTCGCCCATGCCGATCAGCACGGCACCATTGCCGATTGGCATGACATCACCGCCTTCCAATGTGGCCGGGCCATGATCCAGCAGCGGATCGCCCCACCAGATCGGAAAACCTGCATCCTTGAAATCGGGGTGGAATCTGTAAATGGCGGCTAGGTTCAGCGTCTCCAGCCGCCGCGCCGCCCAATGCATTGGGTTCAGTGTGACGCCGCCGTATATCCAACAGGTGGTATCACGGGTAAAGATGTGGTTGGGCAGCGGCGGCAATACGAAATCCTGCGGGCGTAGCATCGGAATCAGCACGCCTGCGCGGGGGATCGGCAATTCGGCCCGGTTCATGCCGCCGATCAGAACCGATGACAGCGCGTCCGCATCCATCTCCATCAGGCAGGCGAACAGATCATCCGACAGACCGACACCCACCGTATTGTCATTTATCCGCGCCGACAGCAGCCATCTGCGGGCTTCTATGTCGCGCAAGGTTTCGGTCAGCAGGTCGCGCAGAAAGACCACCTCGACGCCGCGTTCCCGCAACACATCGCAGAACGTCATATGCTCCACTCGCGCCTGTTTCACCCAGATCACATCGTCGAACAACAGTTCCTCGCGATTTTCCGGTGTGAGCCGCGCCATCTCATTGCCCGGACGATGGACCATAACGCGGCGCAACGGACCCGCTTCGGAATGAACGCCGTAGGTGAGAGCCATGCGATTTCCTATGCTAATACGACGGCGAGACTGAGCGTCGCCATAATGATTACGGTCAGGCAAGCCAGCAGCGGCCAGATGAAGCGCAGCCAGCGCTCATACGGCACCCGACCGATGGCGAGGCCACCCATGACGACAGCAGAGGTGGGGGTGATAAGGTTGACGATGCCACTGCCGGTGGCGAAGGCGGTGACGACCAGTTCGCGTTTTACACCCGCGAAATCGGCGACCGGGGCAAGGATCGGCATCGACAACACTGCAAGACCAGAGGTGGAGGGCACAAGGAACGACATCCCCACCTCGATCCAGTAGATCACGTTGATGAAGGCGACCTTTGGCAACCCGGCCACCGTGGTTTCGGCGGCATGCAGGATGGTATCGGTTATATGGCCCGCGTCCATCACCACCACAATACCGCGCGCCAGACCAATGATCAGCGCCACGCCCAGCAGATCACGCGCGCCGCTCAGGAAGGCTTCGACCAGCCGGGCCTCGCCGAGACGGGCGATCAAACCAATCAGGATGGCGGCGATCAGGAAAAGTCCCGACATCTGCGCCATCCACCAGCCTTGGCTGGAGACGCCCCAGATCATCACCGCAAAGGTCAGCGCGAACAGGATCAGAACAATCTGGTGCAGTCCGGTAAACGTGGTTCCCGCCGTAGCTTTGCCGCCCAGAAAATGCGCTTCGTTCGCGACCTTTTTGTCATAGACCAATGACTTAGACGGGTCTGCCTTCACCTGCGCCGCATAGCGCATCACGAAGGCCACAGTGATCAGCCAGCACAGTCCCAGAATGATCAACCGCAGCACCATCCCATCGGCAAAGGTCACTCCGGCCGCATCCGACGCTATCACCGTGGAAAATGCGTTGATGGTGGAGCCGAGCACGCCAACCCCTGCGCCCAGCAGGATCACCGCCACCGCCACCACCGCATCATAGCCCGCCGCAATCATCACTGGGATTAGCAGAACGTAAAATGCCAGCGTTTCCTCGGCCATACCGTAAGTCGTGCCCCCTAGCGCGAACAGTGCCATAAGGAACGGGATCATCCAGTTCTCACGGCCCTTCAGGCGGAGCATGGCGCGCGCAATGCCTGCATCAATCGCTCCGGTGGCTGTGACCACGCCGATGAAGCCACCGATGATCAACACGAACAGCGACACGTCGATGGCGTTGGCGGCATAGCTGTCTGGGTCGTAAAACCCGGCGATGGGGGCGAGGATCACGTCAAACACGCCCTGCGGGTTGGCATCGGTGAGCGCATAAGTGCCCGCCACGGGCACATCCTTGCCCAAAGCCTCGGAAGCGACGCGGGCGTACTGCCCCGCCGGGATGATCCAGGTCAGCGCCGCCACCAGAAGGATCAGCACGAACAGGATGGTGAAGGCGGACGGAAAGCGTAAGCCGGTGGCGGGAGCTGGGGCAGGATCGGGTGTCAGTGGCATGGTGTCGCCCCTCTTGCGGTTGCAGCACCTCACCGGATGGCAGGTCCGCGACGCTGCTTAGAGCCATAGACTGACTGATCCTGGCCCGCCCTGATGCAGATCAATGCGAGCCTTGCAAAAATCGCGCATGGATCGGGCCAATGCCGCCTCTGTCCCAACGTGTCGGTGGCCGCCCTAGCGGAGACGCACCATGGACAGCGCCCTGCCAAATCTCGCGCCTTTGCCAGACCCTGCCGCCATCACCGGGCTATCGCCGACCGAGGCCACGATCCGCCTGACCGCCGATGGCCCCAACGCCCTGCCGCGCGCCAAGCACCGCTCGGCGTTGCGCATCATCCTGAACGTGCTGCGCGAACCGATGTTGGCGCTGCTGCTCGGTGGTGGCGTGGTCTATCTGTTGCTGGGCAGCCGGGCTGAGGCGTTGATCCTGCTGGCCTTCGCCTGCATGTCGATCACCATCACCGCCGTGCAAGAGGCGCGCACCGAGCGGGTGCTCGATGCGCTGCGCGATCTGACCAGCCCGCGCGCACTGGTGATCCGCGGTGGCGAACGTCTGCGCATCGCGGGCACCGATGTGGTGCGCGGCGATCTGATCGTATTGGCCGAGGGCGACCGCGTGCCCGCCGACGCGCGGCTGTTGCAGGCGGCGGATCTTTCGGCAGACGAATCCCTGCTGACAGGCGAGGCGGTGCCGGTACGCAAGGCGGTGGGCGCGGCAGGGGCTACCGCCCGTCCGGGGGGCGAGGATCAACCGCTGGTGTTTTCGGGCACGCTGATCGTGCGCGGTCAGGGGCTGGCTGAGGTCACGGCAACCGGTGCAAACAGTGAAATCGGCAAGATCGGCACGTCGCTGAACCAGTTGGAAACCGGCACGCCGCATTTGCAACGCCAGATGCGCAAGCTGGTGCTGGCCTTTGCGCTGATCGGTGGCGCGGTGGCGCTGATCGTGGTGGGGCTTTATGGCTCGCAGCGCAGCGACTGGCTGGACGGGGTGCTGGCGGGAATTGCGGTCGGCATGGCGATGCTGCCGGAAGAATTCCCGATGGTGCTGGCGGTGTTCATGGCGATGGGGGCATGGCGGATTTCCAAGGCGCGGGTGCTGACGCGCCGGGCCTCGGCAATTGAATCGCTCGGGGCGGCATCGGTGCTTTGCACCGATAAAACGGGTACGCTGACCGAAAACCGCATGACGATTGCGGCGCTGCATCTGCCAGAGGGCCAAGCGTTTCAGATCGGCCCTGACCCGGTGCCAGATGCCTTTCGCGAACTGGCGGCAGCCGGGGTGATGGCCTCGGCACCTGAGCCGCATGACCCGATGGAAAAGGCGTTTCACACATTGGCATCGGCCGATCTGCGCGAGGGCCAGACTCTGCCCGGCGAGGGCCGCAAGCTGATCCGATCCTACCCGCTCTCGCCCAAACTGCTGGCGATGGCGCAAGTCTGGGACCGGGCTGACGGCAAGGGCGCGCATATGGTGGCCTCCAAGGGCGCACCCGAGGCGATTGCCGATCTCTGCCATCTGTCGGCTGCGTCGCGGCGCACGATGATGCAGACGGTCGACAGCATGGCTGCCAATGGCTTGCGCATCCTCGGCGTGGCAGAGGCACGCTTTGCGGACGCAGACCTGCCGGCTGAACAGCATGATTTCGAGTTTCGCTTTCTCGGGCTTGTCGGGCTTGCCGACCCATTGCGCGCTTCCGTGCCTGCTGCCGTTGTTGAATGCAAATCCGCAGGGATCAGAGTGATCATGATTACCGGGGATTATCCGGCGACCGCATTGGCGATTGCGCAGGCCGCAGGGATTGGCGGCGATAAGGTGATTGACGGCACTGACCTGGCTGCGATGACTGACGCTGAACTGGCCAAAGCCGTGCAGACCGCTACCGTGTTTGCCCGCATCCAGCCTGAACAAAAGCTGCGCATCGTCAAGGCGTTGCAGGCCAGCGGAGCGATCGTGGCGATGACGGGCGATGGGGTGAATGACGCGCCCTCGCTGAAAGCCGCCGATATTGGCGTCGCCATGGGCGGGCGCGGCACTGATGTGGCGCGTGAGGCTGCAGCGATTGTGCTGCTCGACGATGATTTTGGTGCCATCGTCACCACCGTGCGGTTGGGGCGGCGGATCTATGACAACCTGCGCAAGGCAATGTCGTTCATACTGGCTGTGCATGTACCGATCGCGGGCCTTGCACTGATCCCGTTGGCTTTCGGGATGCCGCTGTTGTTTGGTCCGGTACATATCGCCTTTCTGGAGATGGTCATCGACCCGGTCTGCTCTTTGGTGTTCGAGGCCGAGGCTGAGGAAGACGGCGTGATGGACCGCCCACCGCGCCCGGTGGACGAGCCGCTGTTTTCACCGCCCACGATCCTGTGGGGAGTGATGCAAGGCGCGCTGGTGTTGGGTATTGTGACCACGATCCTGTTCCTCGCCCCTGGCTACGGCTTTGACACCGATCAGATGCGCGCATTAACCTTTCATGCGCTGGTGTTGTGCGTGGTGGCGCTGATTTTCGTGAACCGCTCGTCCTCGGCCTCGATCCTGACCGCCATCACCCGGCCCAACCGCGCGCTGGCTGTGGCTTTGCCCATCGTGGCCGTATTGCTGGCGGTGACGGTGTTCTGGGCTCCGGCCCGCGATCTGTTCAACTTTGGCGTGCTGGAGCCGCAGTGGCTGGTTATCCCTCTGGGTGCGGGCGTGGTGGTCTTGCTGAGCTTGGAAATCCTTAAACCGATCTGGCGACATGCGGCCCTGATCGGCGAAACGCCGCGCAGTTTGTCCGCCGTTGCGACCAATCGTAAGGCAGGCTGATGTCAATCAGCAAACTCGGCGACGGTCGCGCGCAAAGCTATTGCGCAACCCAACCCTGAACCGGAGCCCGTCATGAACACCGACACCGACCATGAGTTGAAACAGCACGTACTTGCCGAACTCGCATGGGAGCCCAGCATTTCAGCCGACCATATTGGTGTGGCGGCACAAAATGGCGTGGTCACTCTATCTGGTCATGTCACTAACTACTGGCAAAAGATGGCAGCCGAACGGGCAGCCGGTCGCGTAAAGGGTGTTAAGGCGCTTGCACAAGAGATTGAAGTGCTGTTGCCGCTGCACATCGAGCGTGACGACGCTGAGATCTCCGCAGCCGTGCTTAGCCGAATGGCATGGGACGTTTCAGTGCCCTTAAATGCAGTCAAGGTGAGGGTTGAAAAAGGCCATGTCACCCTAACCGGCACAGTGGATCAGTATTATCAAAAGAATGCCGCCGGATGGGATGTCAGTCCCTTGATGGGGATCACCGGTGTCACCAACAGCATCATCGTCAGGCCGGCACCGAAAAGTCTGACCATTAGCGACGATATTCGCCATGCGCTGCATCGCTCGTGGATGTTTGACGAGAACATCAAGGTCACTGCCACGGGAGGCAATATCCATCTGACGGGCACAGTGGACAACTGGCACGACCGTGAACTGGCCGCATCGACCGCTTGGGCGGCGCCGGGCACCATTTCTGTCAGCAATGATATTACGGTGGAGTGATACCGCATTCCTGCGCCCGCCATGGTCTGGCGCGCGCGGTTCATACATACTTTTTAGCGAGGTGCACTCATGGTTGACCGGCGAAGTTTGTTGATCGGCGGCAGTGCCGTGGTCATTGCTGGAGTTGGTGCTGCGGTGCTTGGCATGCGGCAGATGGGCTCGATGGACGACTATATGATGGCGATGGCCGCCCTGCGCGCGCCGCTGCCCGCTGGCCCAGAATTGCAGGATCTGATCCGCTTTGCCACTTTGGCCGCTAACAGCCACAACACCCAAGCTTGGGTTTTCCGGGCGGAGAGCAACAGCATCACCCTCCTGCCAGATCTTACGCGCACTACGCCCGTGGTGGACCCTGACAATCATCACCTGTTCGTCTCTCTGGGCTGTGCCGTCGAAAACCTGTCCATCGCCGCCGCCTCACGCGGGCTGCCGGGAGAAGTGCTGTTTGATCAAGGCTCTGGCGGCACACTCTCCTTTATCCATTCTACCGGAGCGATGTCGGACACCGCTTTGTCAGATGCCATCACGCTGCGGCAATCTACGCGGGGGCTATATGACGGATCAAATCTGACTGCGGCTGAGCTTGGCCATCTGGCAGTTGCAGCCCGCGTGCCAGGAGTTGATTTGATCCTGATCCCGGACCGAGCGCAGATGGGCCAACTCGCCGATCTGATCGCTTCGGCAAACTCTTTCCAAATCGCCGATCCCGCCTTCATGGCCGAGTTGAAACACTGGATGCGGTTCACTCCGCGCCATGCCATGACCCCCGGCGATGGCCTGTTCAGCGCCACCAGCGGCAACCCGGTGATGCCTGATTGGCTGGGGCGATTGGTGCTGGATTGGGCCTATACGGCGAAAGTCGAGAACAAAAGCAATGCCGCCAAGATCGCCTCCTCTGCCGGGCTGGCGGTGTTTGTGGCGGCCAAAGACGATGCCGAACACTGGGTTCAGGCCGGGCGCGCCTGTCAGCGCTTTGCTTTGCAGGCCACAGCGCTGGGTTTGAAGCATGCCTTTCTGAACCAGCCGGTCGAGGTGGCCGCGCTGCGGCCTCAGCTTGCGGCGCTGATCGGTGTGCCGGGGCGCAGGCCTGATCTGGTGATGCGGTTCGGGCGGGGTGCTGTGATGACATATGCGGCGCGCAGGTCGGTCGATGCGGTCTTGTTGTGACCAGGCAGCGGGGCATCTGGCGCAAATGCGCGGTCACGTCGAATGGTGCGGTCCTCTTGGTCTCGCTAAGCGGGAAGCCCACGCCATGACGCAAAGGAAGACCACATGGACATCCTGAAATGGATCGCCATCGGTCTGGTCGGCCTCACGTTGGTTTACGCTGGCCTGACTGCTTTTGGCGCGTGGCGCTGGAAAGCGGCGACGCGGGACCTTTTGGCGGCGTTGGATGCGGAGCGACTTGCGGGACGGGTCACGCATTACGATTCGACCGAGATTGCGGGCCTGCCCGCCCCAGTGCGGCGCTATTTTGAACGGGCGCTGACCCACGGCCAGCCGATCATCCGCTCGGTCGAGCTGACCCAGACAGGCACATTCAACCTCAGTCTAGCCACCCCGCAATGGAAGTCGTTCACGGCACTTCAGCATGTCACCACCTCCCGCCCCGGTTTTGTCTGGGATGCAGCGATCATGATGTTTCCTGCCGTGCCGATCCGGGTGGTGGATGCCTATATCGCGGGCGAGGGCATGCTGCGCCCGGCGATCCTCGGGCTGTTTCCTTTGGGGGCCGTGCAGGGCAAGGGCGAGATCGCGCGCGGTGAATTGATGCGGTACTTCGCCGAAGCAGTCTGGTATCCGACAGCGCTTTTGCCGAGTCAGGGCGTGGTCTGGCAGACGGTGGATAGCAACTCTGCCCTTGCCACGATCGACGATGGGCCAATCAGCCTGACATTACTGTTCCGCTTTGGCGCGGATGGGTTGGTGGCCGAGGTGCACGCCGACGCACGCGGCGGCATGATAGGCAAGAGCGTGGTTATGATGCCATGGGACTGCCGGACGTCAGACTATCAGCTGCAAGACGGCATGCAGGTGCCGCTTGTGGGCGAAGTCGTCTGGCAGACCCCGCAGGGCGAGCGATCCTATTATCGCGGCAGGATCACGCGGTTGGCCTATAGCTTCGCGCAGTGATCAACAGGCGTGAAGGTGATGGCGAAAGACAAACGGGTTCCTCATCCCGTCACCAAACCCTCGCCCACCACAATCTGCCGCCTGCAAGTTGCTGCGATCTTCTCATCATGCGTCGAGATCAGGAAGGTCGTGCCTTCGTCGCGATTGATCTGGCCGATTAGCTCCATCACCTGAGTAGCCGAGGCGCGGTCGAGGTTGCCGGTGGGCTCGTCCGCCAGCACCAGCTCGGGGCTGTTCATCAGCGCCCGCGCGACGGCGACGCGTTGCTTTTGACCGCCGGATAGATTGGTTGACGGGAAATCCACCCGGTCAGCCAGCCCCATCCGGCCCAGCAGATCGCGCCCCCGCGCCCGCGCCGCAGCGGTTTCGCGGCCCTCGCGCACAGCGGTGGGAAAAATCACGTTCTCCAGTGCGGTAAAGTCTGGCAGCAGGTTGTGAAACTGAAACACAAAGCCGATATGGCGGTTGCGAAAATCGGTCAGCGCGCGGTCATTGGCCGTGGTCAGATCCACCCCCAGCATCATGTGGCTGCCCGATGTCGGCTGCATCAGCGTGCCCAGAATGGTCAAAAGTGTGCTTTTGCCCGAGCCGGATGGCCCCAGCAGCGCCGACAACTCGCCCTTGTCCATCCGCAGCGACAATCCGCGCAGCACGCGGGTTTCGGCCTCACCCGAGCCGAAGGTTTTCACAAGGTCCGTTACCTGCAGCAGCGCCTCGGTCATTGTCCGATGGCCGTGACAGGGTCCACCCGCGACGCAGCACGCGCGGGCAGGATCGCGGCCAGTGTGGCAATGGTGACTGTCAGCAGCACCGCCAGCCCGAACGCGCCTTCGTGGATATCAATCGGCATCACAGAAGGATGGGCCGCATCGCGCGGCGGAAACGCCTGCAGCACGATATAGCCCAAACCCGCACCCAACAACCCGCCCAGCAAGCCCACCAACGCGCCCTGACTGACGAACACGAACACCACGAAGCGCCGACTGGCCCCCATCGCCCGCATGATGCCAATCTCGGCCTTGCGGCGATAGGTAGACAACAACAGCGAGGACGCGATGCCGATCACGATCGATACCATGGCGAATGATTTCAACAGCAGCCCGGTCTGGCCCTGCGCCTCTAGCGCTGACATCACTTGCGCGCCCTGCTCGGTCCAGGATGTGGCGTCGAGCCCGGTGATCGCGGTGATATGCAGGGCGGTCGCATCCGCCGCCATTAGATCAGACAGCTTGATCTCGATCCGCGTCACCCCCTGCGGCAGTGCCATCAGGGTGCGGGCAGTATCAAGACTAACATAGGCCGTCGCGCGGTCAAAACCGCCCTGACCGATCTTGTAGATGCCCGATACCGTCAGCAAAGCGTCGATGCCCTGCGCCGAATCCAGCCGGATGGTATCGCCCACCTTCAGATCAAGATCATCGGCCAGCGTTTGCCCGATGATAGTAAGTCCGGTGCCCAGTCGGACAGAGCCTGCGACAATGTAGCTGTCTAGTTGGACAATCGCCGATTCCTTGCCCGGCTCGACGCCGTTGATTGCCACCTGCGCCACTTGGCCGCCGCGGGTGATGAACCCGCTGCCAGTGATTTGGGGCGATACGGCCACCACCCCCGGCAAAGCGGCAATCATCGGCACATATATCGCCGCGTCGCGCAGAAAGGCTTGCCGCAGGGCTGATTTTTCCTGTGCGAGCAGGATGTGTCCAAGTTTTTGATCCAGCAAAAGCGCCGGATCTTCAACCTCGGCGACAATGCTGACATGGCTGAGATCGCCCGCGATACTGGCGAGTATGAAGTTTGCCAAACCGCCGATCAGCGCGCTCATGAAGATAAAGATGAACACGCCCAACGCGACGCCCAGCACCAACAGCGCGGATTGCGCTTTGCTGGACAACAGATAGCGGAAAGCGATTTTAAGCGCGTAAAGCATCAGGGATCGACCTTGGCGGCAGCGGGTACGCTGATGGTCAACCCATCCGACAGACCCGACGCATCGGTGATGACCACATCGCCCGCTGCAAGCCCCGAAGTCACTTGCACGCGGTCTGCGGGCCAATCCACCACACTGACGTCCCGACGCACTGCATGACCTGCCACCGCGACGAACACCGCCGCACCCGTGGTATCGGTGATCACTGCGGCACGAGGTACGGAGATTGCGGCCGCCTGACGTTCGACAACGATGTTCGCCGTCACCGTCAGGCCAACCGGGGCTGCAACGGTATCATCAAAAGCGATTTTCACCGCCAGCCCACCGGTTGCCGCATCAACCTGCGCCGCCACAAAGCTGACGCGGCCCTCCCGCTTGGCGCTATCGCCCTTCAACTGCAAGACGGCGGGCAAGCCCAGAGTGATGCGCGCGGCATAGCCTTCATCCACATTGGTCTCGACCAGCAGTTTTCCGAGATCGGCGATGGAAAACAACGAGGTTGTGATGTCAACGACTTGCCCCACTTCGGCACCTCGGCTAAGGACTTTGCCAGCCACCGGGGCCGCAATCGTGTATTTTGCAAGGCCAATCTGCACCTGATCCAGCAACGCCGTTAGGCGGGCCACCTCCTGCGTCGCGGTTTGCTGCGCGGTTCTTGCGTCGCTCAACGCTGTGCGGGTGATGTTACCGCCCAAAGCCTCGGCCCGCGCAAGATTTGCCTCGGCTTGCGACTGCGCGGCCAAGCCCGCATCCAGCCCCGCTTTGGCTTGACGCACCTGTGCCTGCTGTCCCGAGGCATCCATCTGCGCCAGAACCTCGCCTTCTTGAACGACCGCACCCTCCTCGACCTGCACCAATATCACTTCACCAGCAACCGTCGGTTTTACCGCAACCAGATGCTGCGGTGCCAACCGCCCATTCACCGCCAGAACCAAGACGAGCGGCGCAGGCGTCGCCGTCTCGACGACTACCGCCGGCCCCTTGCTCACCCACGGCTGGAAGACCGAAAGCGCAACGATCCCAACGACGAGGATACCAAGACCTGCCCATACCCACCAAGTGCGGCTGATCGATGAAGAGGGCGGCTTTGGGGGCGGCACCGTCAACTGCCCGCCTGTGCTCGGCGTGCCAGTGGCAGCGCGAGATCTCAGAGCCGCGATGCTGGGTGTTTTGGGATCAGACATGCGCCCACTGTCGTGACGTCGCAGGATGATCCGATGTGACGACGGCTGGAACTACCTTGGAGCAACGAAATGATGACTGACTTAGGTTCAATTAATCTGTCCTGCAAACGGAAGCTGCTCGCCGAACAACATACATGGGATAAACCTGATACGGGTTGATCTGGATCAGCGCTTCCCCGGAACTACGTGGCCACCTAGCGTTTTTAACAATTTCTTAACTCGGACATGTGCACAGCCCAACGGCTTACCTGCTCAAATCCATTGATCTGGAGAGGCATGGTTCTCATTTGGGTTATTGGCCTGATGCCTCGCGCCGCCTCCACATCTCCAGAAGTAGCATGGTCATCGTCGCCGTGAGCGGACCGAGGATAAAGCCAGGCGCGCCAAATAGTACGAGGCCGCCGACAATAGATATAAATGCGGGAATGGTATGCAGGCGCAGACGGTTGCCGACGAACATCGGCCGCAGGACGTTGTCGATGCCGCCAACCACAATCCCGCCCCAAGCAGCAAGAATGAGCGCGCGTGCCCAACTTCCATCCAGAACGAGCAAGATAGCCGCAGGTATCCAGACGACGAAAGCGCCGAGGACAGGCACTATTGACAGAAGACCCATCACCAACCCCCAGAGCAGAGGCGTGGGAAGACCGAGCGCCCAGAACATCAGGCCACCAAGGATGCCCTGAACTGCCGCAACGGCAAGAGTGCCGTAAACCGTCGCGTGGACTGTTTGAGCAGCCCGCCGCAACACGTGTTCGGTCTCGGTTGGTGTCAGCGGCAGCCATGCCTCGATCATTGTCTTGGCTGCCAGCCTATCTCGCAAAAAGTAGAACAGCAGGTAGAAGGTGATGAGCACCTCAAGCGCCTGAAGCAGGGACCCCTTTATGAAAGTCGCCCCTATATTGCTGAGCCACGTTGCTATGGATGCCATCATCGACGGCAAATCGAACTGCCGGTCGATCCAGTTTCCTACGGGCGCAAGGGTCGGATAATCGTCGAGGAGGTTCTGGAGTTCGCCACTCTCGACACGAGACTGAAGCGACTGGATGCCAGATGCAGCTTCCGTGATCAGGCGCTCGACCACAAATACAGCCGGAACAATCACGACGACGATGACAATGGCGGTCGACAGCAGGGCCGCAATGTTCGGATGCTTTACAAGCTTTTCAACCCGAACGTGAAGCGGTGAAAACAGGATCGCCAACGTCAGTGCCCAAGTGATTGCCCCCAAGAAAGGCCAGGCGATAAGCAGACAGAGCAGGATGCCGGCGATTGCTGCGAGCGCCAACGCCAGTTGTTTGAGGCGGTTGTGGTTTGGTGATCTGGTTTCTTGTTTCATTTGGCTATCGCACAACCAGATCCAGCAAAAGCAGTCCAATGCTTGAGGCCAGTCCTGCCACGGGGACCCACACTGGACAGACAAACACATGCGGCGGCGCTGCAGCCTCGCGTGACTTGATGCGGATCAGTGTGATATTGATGATCGCAAAAACCAAAAGAGTAAAACGGGCGGTCAGGTCAGCCAGCCCCGACAATGGTACCGCAAGGGCCAGCACCAGAATGACGACGATACCGAGCGCGGTCGCGAGCAACGGCGTGCCAGTTCTGGGGTTCAGTTGCGCCAGAGCCTTGGGAAGATTTCCTTGGGCCGCCAGCCCATAGAGAACCCGTGAGATCATGATGACATGGACAATCACTCCGTTCAACGTTGCCACGACGGCGATCATGCTCATCGTCTTGAGCGGCATGCCGGTTAGCCGCTCGAAAACCAGCGCCAATGGGGCGCTGGATCTGGCAAGTTCGTCCGGCGGCACCGCAACGACGGCCACCCAAACCACCAGCGCGTAAATCAGAGCGGTCAAGCCAAGTGTCAGAAAAAGCGCCCAAGGCAGAGTGTGCGATGGGTTCTTCATCTCTTCGGCGACATTGACCAGATGCTCGAAGCCGATGAATGCAAACACTGCGATCAGCGTCGTTCCTGAAAGTCCGACCCAGGCCGCGATCTCACCCGATCCAGGCCATAGCTCGGGTAGACGCGTCACGACACCACTCCCGGTTCCGACGCCGGCGATGATGATCAGCACAAGCCCGCCAAGTTCCACCAAGGTCATGATCCCCGCCAGGGTGACGGATTGACGCGTCGACAGACACGCCACCAGCCCCATAGATACCACGACAAGCGTGATGATCCAGCGCGCTGGCAGATCGATAAACACACCAAGATAGCCCGCGCTGCCAACGCTGATCGTGGCCGCCGAGATTGTCGCTGTCAGCACCACGAGTAACCCCATAGTCAGGCTTAACCACGGCAGATTGAACGCCTTTTCAACATAAGCGGCCTCGCTTGCGCTGACGGGCATGCGCGTGCCGAGTTCCGCGAACGACGCGGCGCTGAACGACATCACAAGTGCGGCCAGAACGAAGGCAAGCGGTGCGTGCATGCCGCTTCGCCCCGCAGCGATCCCGACCAGAACATAGATACCCGCGCCGATCGTCACGCCAAGCCCATAGAGCACGGCCAGCCAGAGCGTCAGCGAGCGCTTGAGGTGTTGAGGCGGTGCGGAGTCTGACACTCTTTTCTTCCTGTATAGTTTTGAGACGAGTTTAGCCCTGCAACGAAATGCTTGGGTTGATGCAGGTTACCGTTTTCACGCGGTCTGCCCCCCATCGAACTGCCCCGACCCGGGGTGGTGAAAAATAAGTGATCCATATCAATACAAATACATCGTGCGAGGTGTAGATCATTGATCTTGGACAAAGGCCACGTCGAGTTTCATGGAAAATGCGCTGATCCTGAACCCTTCCATGCTGAATCTCGTCAGCGCAGTCGCCGTTGGCGCATTGATCGGCGCGGAAAGGGAGCGGCGCAAGGGCGAAGGACCAGCGCGGTCTCCTGCAGGCATTCGAACGTTTACGATCACCTCGATTGCTGGCGCCGTTGCATTCAGCCTGGGTGGGGTTGTGTTGCTTGCCGTCCTGACTGCGTGCGTTGCAGCGATGGCTGCGGTTTCTTATTGGCGCGCCCAGGATCAGGACCCGGGATTGACCACAGAGATCGTTCTCGTCCTGACGTCCCTGCTGGGGGGCCTGTGCACGCGAGCGCCACAGACGGCCGCTGCAATTGCGGTAACGGTGACTGTGCTTCTGTACGCGAAGGCCTGGCTGCACAACCTTGTCATCAGCGTGATCTCGAAAGACGAGTTGGATGACGCGCTGATCTTTGCCGCGGCGACACTTGTCGTTTTACCTTTGGTGCCGAACCGCCAGATGGGTCCTTATCTGGCACTCAATCCACACTCGATTTGGATCGTGATCGTGCTGGTCATGGCCATCAGCGCAGCGGGCTATGTCGCGGTCCGGCTGTTCGGCGCCCGGTTCGGATTGCCGCTCGCGGGAGCCATTTCGGGCTTCATCTCCAGCACAGCCACGATCGGTGCGATGGGATCGCGGGCCAAGAAATCCAAAGACCTTTTGGCGGCTTGTGTCGCGGGCGCAGTGTTGTCGACCGTCGCCACGATTGCCCAGATGGCACTGGTCGTTGCGGCCACCA
>CAYLYV010000056.1:0-21500 GCA_964387655.1 uncultured Cypionkella sp.
CACGGTCGGAGCGTAGCGCAGTCTGGTAGCGCACCTGCTTCGGGAGCAGGGGGTCAGAGGTTCGAATCCTCTCGCTCCGACCAGTATTTCCCGAGCCAAATTTCTGAAAATCTTGCGATGTGCCAAGCGCCCCTTGAAGGGCGCTTTTGCTTTCAAATCGCTCAGCGCTGACGCCACATCGCCAGAATATAGGCCGAGGTCATCAGATCCAGATGCGCGCCGCCGCCGTTCTTGGCGACGGTGATTTCATCGTCTGAACTGCGCCGATACGCGCCTTTCGCCATGTCGTAGAAATCGGCCTTGATATCCGCTTCGCTGATCACGCCGCGCGCAATCGGGTCTTTCAACTCACCAATGTGATGCACCGTGGTGGCGCGGCTGTCGACAAACACCGAAGCGCGCCGCATCACCTCGTCATCCGCCTCGCGCATCGCCGGGGTATAGGCACCGATCAGGTCGATGTGCTGTCCCGGTTGCAACCATACGCCCTTCAACAACGGCTCTTTGCTCATTGTCGCACAGCAGATCACATCCGCGCCGCGCACCGCCGCTGCCAGATCGGCCACCGCCGTCACCCGCCCATCCGCCGCTGCCATCGCTTCCGCGCCGGCAGGCGAGCGGTTCCAGATGCTGAACTTGGCATCGGGAAACAGCGCCGCATAGGCCGAAATCATCGAGCGCGCCACCGTCCCGGCCCCCACCAGCAGGATGTTCCGGCTGTCCTTGCGCGCCAGTTTGCTGGCCGACAGCAGGCTGTCTCCGGCGGTTTTCCATTTGGTCACCAGATGGAAATCCACCAAAGCCTCCAGCACCCCGGTCTGATCGTTGAACAGATTGACCGCACCGTGGATGCTGGGCAAACCGCGCGCCGCATTGCCCGGAACCACCGTGGCGACCTTGACCAGACTGCCCAAACCATCAATCCACGCCGCCCGATCCAGCAAAGTATCCGCACCGCGATACAAAAACAGATCGTTGATTTCCGCGCGCGGCAACCGGTGCCCGGCCTCAAGCGCCTCACACAGCCCCGCCCAAGACAGCAGCGCTTCGGCCTCTGGCCTGACGATTTCAATGCTCATAATCCTGCCTCTTTCTGGCTTAACAAGCCTTCGGCAACCAAGCGTTGCGCCCAGCCTTGCCAGCTTTCAAACTGATGTGTGCGCCAACCCCTGCGGGCCGCCGCCGTGATATTCTCGGCCTTGTCATCAGTGAACAACAGCCGATCCGGCGCGATGCCGCAATCTTCCTCAACCATCTGATAAATCAGCGGATCAGGCTTGATCACCCCCATCACGCCCGAAACGTAAAGCCGATCAAAGTCGGCCAGAAAATCCAGCTTCGGCAGGGCTTCCTCAAACGAATACCGCCCGAAATTGGTCAGCGCGAACACCGGCACCCCCTTGGCCCGCAACGCCCGCTGCAAGGCGATGCTGCCCTCAATCCGGGGGCTGGCGAGGTCGATCCAGCGATCATACCACAGCCGCACTTCGGCAGACCATGCCGGGTGCCGTTCGGCCCAATCATAGATCGTCTCGCGGAATAAAGCACCCTCGTCCACCCGGTCATTCATGCCGTGCAGATCCACCGCCTCGAACAAAGCCCGACGCCGTTCCTCGCCAATCACCCGGTCGTAAAACGCCTCTGGCTGCCAGCGCGTCAGCACATTGCCAATATCAAAGATCACCGCTTGGGGCTGCAACATCCAGATCCTTCTTCTTGTGCACCGTCTCGCGCCACAGGGTATAAAGCCCCGCGCCGCAGATCAACGCAATCCCCACCCAAGCCGTGCTGTCCGGGAAAGTGCCAAACACCACAGCCCCCCAGAAAATCGCCATCGGCATGCCGATATATTCAAACGGCGCGATCAGCGCGGCCTCAGAAGTGCGATACGCCTGCGACATCATCAAACCGCCCACCCCCACCGCCACCCCCGTGGCGATAAACGCCCACCAGTCGCCGATCGGCGGCGTATGCCAAGGCCGGAACAAAAACTCCCACGTGCTGCCCGGAGCCTGCGCCAAACCGCCATCGCCCGCCACAAAGCCAAAGCACAGGCTGACCACGATAAACCCGCATTGCACGAAGAAATTCAACGTCATAGCGCTTTCGGTCGCCCGCATCCGCCGCGTCATCATGTGGCTGGAGGCATAGCAGAACGCCGAGATCAGCACCAGAATCGCCGCCGGTTGAATAACCCCAGCCCCCGGCCGCGTCATCACCACCACGCCCAGCATCCCCACGCCCACCGCCGCCCAGCGCCGAGGACCTACCTGTTCGCGCAAGATCACCGCCGACATCAGTGTGACAAACAACGGCGCCACAAACGCCGTCGCCACCGCATCCGCGAGCGGCATCAGCGAAAGCCCGACGAAATAGGTCACGTTCGACACCATCACGATGCTGACCCGGAACAGGTGATCCAGCGGCCGCTTGGTCAGCAACTGCCGAAACCCGCCGCCCGAGACCCAGATCACCGCCAGCACAATCGCCATACCGACAAACGCCCGCAGCAAGATCACCTGATGCAGCGCATAGGTGCCCGACAACGCCTTGATCGCAAGGTCATTGACCGAAAGCACCACTCCGCCGCCCAATGCAAACAGGATACCGGTGGCGGGTTTTTTGGAATTGTCTGACATAACGCAACTCACCGCGTCCGCTGCTGAAAATCTAGCCCGAAGGCGACATCAAAGCTTCGCTTGCCGCACAACCCGCTCTAAAACTTCCAGAAAGCGCGAGCGATCCGCCTTGGAAAAGGGCCGCCCGCCACCCTGCCGAAACGGGTCCGCGCTGCGCAGATCCTGCATCAGATCCCGCGTCGCCAGCACATTGCCGATATTGGCCCCGGTCAATTCCTCGCCATTGTGCTTCACCACCTTGGCCCCCGCCGCCACACATTTTGCCGCCAGCGGAATGTCCCCGGTCACCACCACATCGCCCGGCCCACAGGCCTCAGCGATCCACTTGTCGGCCTCATCCGGGCCTGCCTCCACAAACACGCTTTCCACCAGCGGGTTCGCCGAAGGCCGGATGCCCCCGTTTGAGACCAGAATCATCCGCATGCCGTGCCGCACAGCCACCCGTTCGGCCTCAGACTTCACCGGGCAGGCATCGGCATCAATGAAAATCCGTCCCGTCATGGGCGCGCAAATACCTCAACCCAGTAATACTTCATCGCATGGCTCTGGCCTTTGATCGGCTTATCATCCGGCTGGTACACCACCGCGATCCCGGTTTCGGTCAGAGCACAATCGAGGATATTCTTGCGGTGTCCCGAACTGCCCAGCCAAGTCGCCATCACCTTCGCCGCCGAGGATTGCCCCGCGCCGATATTCTCGGCAACCTTGCTATAGCGATAGCCCTGCGCCTTGATCCGGTTGGAGAATTTACCGCCATTCTTGCTGGCATGGCCGAAGAAGTTCTGCTCGGCCATCGCACGTGCATGGCCTTTCGCCGCCGCCACCAGCTTGGCATTGACGGTCAGGGCCGAACAGCCTGCCCCCGCCCGCGCCTTGTTCACCGCAGCTAACACCTGATCTTCCGCCTCACCCGCCCAAATCGGCTGCGCCAGCAAAGCCAGTAAAACCGCCGCTCTAAGCATTCAGTGCCCCCGCATGAAATGCCACATGTTCCTCCATGAAGGTGCTCACGAAGAAATAGCTGTGGTCATAGCCCTTCTGCATCCGAAAACTGCCGCCCTGCCGCCGCTCGGCCATCGCGCCTGCCAAAGCCTCGGGCTTCAACAAATCAACAAACTGATCCGAAGTGCCTTGGTCAATCAAAATCGGCCCATCAAAGCCGCGCTTTTTCATCAACAATGTCGCGTCATGCGCCGCCCAAACCGCCTCATCCGGCCCCAAATAGGCGTCAAATTGCTTGCGGCCCCAATCGCTTGTCGTCGGATTACAGATCGGCGCAAAGGCCGAAACGCTGCGGAACCGCCCCGGAAAGCTCATCGCAATCGTCAAAGCGCCATGGCCGCCCATCGAATGCCCGGTGATCGACTGCGCGGCCTCAGCAATCGGAAACGCCTTGAACAACTCGCGCGGCAGTTCTTCGGTCACATAATCCCACATGCGGAAATTCTTGTCCCACGGGCTTTGCGTGGCGTTGACATAGAACCCCGCACCCTGCCCCAGATCATAGGCCGCATCATTCGGCACATCCTCGCCCCGCGGCGAGGTATCCGGGAACACCAACGCAATCCCGACCTCCGCCGCCCAACGCTGCGCCCCGGCTTTCACCATCGCATTCTCATGCGTGCAGGTCAGCCCCGACAGATACCACAGCACCGGCACCAGCCCTTCTTCGGCCTCGGCGGGCAGGAACAACCCAAAGGTCATCTCGCCGCCCGTCACCGCAGACGCATGGCTGTAAACCCCCTGCACGCCGCCATAAGCCCGGTTTTCAGAAATGGTTTTCATAAATGCCCCCTCAGGTTCAGTTGGTCACAAACGCAATCACCGCCGTCACGGTCAGCACCGAAGCGGCGGTCGAGATCAGGATAGCGGTCGACACCCGTTGCGGCGCCACCCCGAAATGCTGCGCCAGAATAAAGACATTTCCCGCCACAGGCAAAGACGCCGCCGCCACCATCACCCCTGCCGCATAGCGCTCTACCGGGAAAATCACCAGTGCCGCCAGCGCCACCGCCGCCGGATGCAGCACCAGCTTGGCAAAACTCAGCCAAGCCGCCACCTCCAGCCGTTCGGCACTGCGCCCGGCAAGGCTCGCCCCAATCGCAAACAGCGCGCAAGGTGTGGCCGCAGCCCCCAGCATTGTCATGAATTCATTCACCGGCAGCGGCAGCGCCCATCCGGTCGCCCCCCAAGCCATCCCCAACACCACCGAGACGATCATCGGGTTTTTCAACACGCCCAAGCCCAACACCGCAAAGATGCCCCAAGACATCCGGCCCTCGCGCAACCCCGTCACCACCAGCGTCAAGACAGAGGTGAACACCAGCAAATCGACCGCCAGCACCAGCAAAACCGGCCCCACCGCCGTAGGACCCAACAGCAGCGTCAGCATCGGGATGCCCAGAAAGCCGACATTGCCGATGATGCCGGTATGCGCCTCAAACACCGCGACTTCGGGCTTCGCGCCACGCAGCAGCGCCACTCCCGCCACGGTGCCCCAGACCAAAGCCGAGGCCAGAAAATACGCCCAGACAAAGGCCCAAGAGAACACGTCACTCAGGTCCAGATTGGCCGCAAAGCCGAACAGCATCGCCGACAGCGCGAAGTAAAACACGAATTTCGTCAGATACGCCGTGGCCTCAGCGCTGAAAAACCGCAGCCGCCCCGCACCATAGCCAAGGCCAATCACCGCAAAGAACGGCAGAGTTTTCAGGAGGATCGCCAGCATGGGGTCAGAGTTTCACGCCACCCGGTCAGACACAAGCCTTCCCGCGCACCTATGAACAAACTCTTAACGTTAAAACTCAATCAATTGATTTATAAGGGTTATAATTTTTGTCCACGCGTGGACAAGGGCCTCAACCGCCACCAATCAACACCCCCGCCGCAAACACCAAAGCCCCCCCCAGCACCACCTGCAAGGCGGCGCGCAAAAACGGCGTCTCCATAAACCTGTTCTGAATCCAGGCAATCGCCCACAATTCCACAAACACCACCACCATCGCAATCGATGTCGCGGTCCAGAAATCCGGGATCAGATACGGCAGCGCATGCCCCATCCCGCCCAGCGTCGTCATCACCCCCGAAGCCAACCCGCGCTTAAACGGCGAGCCCCGCCCCGACAGCACCCCATCATCATGCGCCGCCTCGGTGAACCCCATCGAGATCCCCGCCCCCACACTCGCCGCCGCGCCCACCAGAAACGTCGTCCAGGTGTTCTGGGTCGCAAACGCCGTCGCAAAGATCGGCGCCAAGGTCGACACCGAGCCATCCATCAGCCCCGCCAACCCCGGCTGCACCCACGTCAGAATAAACTGCCGCCGTGCCACCTTATCCTCGCCGTCACGCACCTCCGGCCCCAACAGGTCGGCCTCCAACCCCTCCGCGTGCTGCTCATGCCCCGCCTCCGCCGCCGCCAGATCGCCCAGCAATTTCCGCGTCGCCGCATCCTTGGTCCGCGCCGCCGCCCGCGCATAAAACTCCGCCGCGCCATGCTCCATCGCGCGGGCCTCGTCGCGGATGCGCTCCAGCCCCAGATTCTCTGTCAGCCACACCGGCCTACGCGCATAAAAGCCCGCCACATGCTCGCGCCGCAGCAGCGGAATAACCGTGCCAAAGCGGCTGACATGCAGATCAATCAACATCTGCCGATGCCCGTCTTCCTCGACCGCCATCTCGTCAAACACCGCCGCCGAAGCCGGATACTCCGCCCGCAACCCTTGCGCAAAGCTCCGGTAAATCCGCGCGTCATCCTCCTCGGATGAAATCGCCAGAGCCAACACCTCTTGCTCGGTCAGATCGGAAAAACGCCTGCGGTTGGAAATGTTGAAACCCATGTCAGCCTCGTCTCGGTCTAATTTGGAATGATTCTAAATAGGCTAACCATAGATGAATTGCCAAGCCCAAATCACAATCTGAACTGTTTAGTTCAGATTTCACTTGCCAAACTAAACGAATCAGTTCATTTTTACTTCTGAACCGATGAGTTCAGATATAGGAGCCTGCTATGAAACCCTTCGCCACCGCCCTTCTGCTCACCCTTGCCGTCGCCACCCAAGCCTCGGCCTTCTCGATGAGCGTCAATCTCCCCGACCTGACCTTCCCGCCGACCACCACCACCATCTCGGCGCAAAATGCCGCCCAACCCGGCAAGTGACCAAGGCTTGCCCGTCCCCCCGCTGCCGCTATAGACTGTGGCAAGGGGGACAGCATGGGTGCCAAGCCACAACTGATCGTTAAGGGTCGCAAGTTCGATCAAGTGCTGGAAGGCGCGCGCATTGTGTTCATGCGCGACGGCTTTGAACGCGCCTCGGTCGATGACATCGCGCGCGAGGCCGGGGTGTCCAAAGCCACGCTTTACGCCTATTTCCCCGACAAACGCCTGCTTTTTCTGGAAATCGCCAGCACTGAATGCCGGCGTCAGGCCGATGATGCCGAAGCCCATATCGACCCCAACACCCCGATTGCCGACATCCTGCGCTTGGCCGCGCAAAAGATCACCTCTTTCATGCTGTCGGATTTTGGCCAGCGCATCTACCGCATCGCCGTCGCGGAAGCAGAGAATTTCCCGGCCGTAGCGCATCAATTCTACCACTCCGGCCCGAAACTGGTGCAAGACCGCATCGCGGAAATGCTGCGCTGCGCCACCGAGCGCGGTGAATTGGTGATCGACGACATCCCCTTCGCCGCCGCCCAATTCGCGCAACTGTGCAAGGTCGACATTCAAGACCGCATGATCTTCACGCCCAGCCCCTGCTGCACCCCCGCCGACACCGCCCGTGTCATCGACGGCGCGGTGTCAATGTTCATGGCGCGTTACGGCGCAAAGCCCTAGCCGTTCTCGCGCAAAACACCGCCTGCCAGATACAGCGAGCCGCAAATCAGCACCCGCGCGCCCGGTGACACCGCCGCAATCGCCGCCAAAGCCCCGGCCACCGAGCCCGCCACGACGGCCTGCATCCCGACACTCAAAGCCGCATCCCGCGTGGCGTCAGCGGGCAAAGTGTTCTTCTCACCGGGGATCGACACCGCATGCAGCTGGGTCACATGAGCTGCCAGCGGTTCCATATACCCGCGCACATCCTTGGTGTTCAGCATGCCGCAAATCAGATGCGTCTCGCGCACCGGCATCCGCGCCAAAGTCGCCGCCACCGCCGCGCCCCCCGCCGGATTATGCCCGCCGTCCAGCCACAACTCCACCCCCGGCGCACTTTCCACCAAAGGCCCCACCCGCAACCGCTGCATCCGTGCGGGCCAATAGGCTTTCGTCACCGCCGCCTCACAAGCCGCCTGATCTTTCCCCAACGCCCGCAACGCCGCAATCGCAGCTCCGGCGTTTTGCACCTGAAACGGCCCCGGCAGGTTCGGCAATGGCAGATCCAACAGCCCGTTTTCATCCTGATAGATCAGCCGCCCGCGTTCTTCCCAGGCACTCCACTGCTGGCCAAACGCCAGCACCGGGCAGCCCAACCGCGCCGCGCGCGCCTCGATCACCGCCAGGCCTTCGTCTTCCTGCGGACCAATCACGCAAGGCACCCCGCGCTTCAAAATCCCGGCCTTTTCGCCCGCAATCTCGGCCAAAGTCTCGCCCAGATATTGTTGATGGTCGATCGACACCGGGGTGATCACCGTCAGCACCGGCTTTTCGACCACATTCGTCGCATCCAGACGCCCGCCCAAGCCGACCTCCAGCAAAGTATAATCCGCCTTCACCCGAGAAAACGCCAGAAACGCCGCACAGGTGGTGATCTCGAAAAACGTGATCTCATCCGGCCCGTTGGCCTGCACACATTCATCCAGCAAAGTCGTCAGCGCATCCTCCGAAATCAACTCCCCGGCCAAACGAATCCGCTCATGAAACCGCGCCAGATGCGGCGAGGTATAGGCATGCACCAGCGAGCCGCCCGCCTCCAGCCCCGCCCGGATCATCGCTTGCGTGCTGCCCTTGCCATTGGTTCCAGCGATATGGATCACCGGCGGCACCGCGCGTTCGGGGTTACCCAAAGCCGCCAACAACCGTTCCACCCGGTCCATCACAAGGTCGATCACCTTGGGATGCAGCGTCATCATCCGCTCCAGAACTGCGTCAGAACTCACGCTTTGCCCTCAGCCGCCTCAAGAATATCACCCGGTGGCGGCAAATCGCCCTTCACCGCGGGGCTTTGCCCCATCAGCATCCGCAGGATCGTCACCAGTTCCTCGCGCAACGCCTTCCTGTGCGTCACCCGGTCTAACATGCCGTGATCCAACAGATATTCGGCGCGCTGAAAACCCTCGGGCAGCTTTTCGCGAATGGTTTGCTCAATCACCCGTGGGCCCGCGAAACAGATCAGCGCGTTCGGCTCGGCAATCTGCACATCACCCAGCATCGCATAAGACGCGGTCACGCCGCCGGTCGTCGGATGCGTCAGCACCACGACATAAGGCAACCCCGCCTCCTTCAACATCTGCACCGCCACCGTGGTGCGCGGCATCTGCATCAGGCTCAAAATCCCCTCTTGCATCCGCGCGCCGCCCGCCGCCGAAAACAGCACCAGTGGCCGTTTCGTCGCCACCGCCCGCTGCGCCGCCGCAATAATGGCATTGCCGACATACATGCCCATCGAGCCTGCCATGAAGCTGAAATCCTGCGCCACCGCGATGATCGGCGTGCGGCCAACCTCGCCCTCGGCCACCAGCATCGCCTCACGCTCGCCGGTCACTTTTTGCGCCGCTTTCAACCGATCCGGGTATTTCTTCTGATCGCGGAAATGCAGCGGATCGACCACAGGTTCCGGCACCTTAACCTCGACAAACACGCCGACATCAAAGAGCCCGGTAAAGCGATCGCGCGGCGAAATCGCCATATGGTGATCGCACGAGGTGCAGACGTTCAGATTCGCCGCAAGCTCGCGGTGAAACAGCATCGTCCCGCATTCCGGGCACTTCGTCCAAAGATTCTCCGGCACCTCGCGGCGCGAAAACAGCGAGTTGATCTTCGGGCGGACGTAGTTTGAAATCCAGTTCATCGCCTGTCCTGCGGTAACATCGGTCTATCGTCAGATAGTCCGAGGGGGCCGGAAATGCAATCGCTGCCACGCCCCGCTGGCATGGCTCGCCGCCACAACCTGCCGCGACTGCGCCTTACAGCTTCATCTTGGCCAAAATACTCCCGCCGGAGGCTCCCCCGTCTTAGCCCGCGCACCCTGTGCCCGCCCCCGCCGCCATTGCCGCATGGTAGGGTGGGTGCAACCCACCGCCCCGATCCGCCCCACTCACATCATATCCAACCAAACCTGCCCATCGCGGTAGCCGCCCGCAATCACATGGCCCGGCACGCTGACCTCTGGATGCGTCTCAGCCCAATCGCGGAATCGGTCATTGCTGACGATCCGTGCGCCCAATTCTCGGGCCGAGGCCAAAATCACCGGGTCCGCAGGCGTGCCTTTGGCCACCACCAGCACCCGATTATGCGGCAATCCCAACAGCTTGCTGAACGCATAGTCGTGCTTATACTTGCCCATCAACTTGTAGCCCGCATTGGCATCAAACACGACGCCCGGCGCAAAGCCCGCCGCTGTCAGCTTATCGACCACCGCCCGCACCGGGTCGATCTGCGGCACGTTATCCTTCCAATGCATGACATTAGAGCCATCCACCACGACATATTTCGGCGGTGACTGCTTGCGCGCAAAAAGCCCACGCCGGGCTGGACCAGTCTGCGCGTCGACCTGTCTGGCGATGGCGTGATCAGCGCGCCCACGGGCAGCGGCCCCGCGCGCCAGCCCTGCCCGCAGCAAAAGCCAAGCACTGGCCAACAGCATCGGCCCCGCCAGCATCCCCAAATCCTGCCAACCCGGCAAAGCTGCCGCCAAGGCAAGCCCGATCCCCGAGGCGAGGCACAGGAAAAGCGGCACGATCATAACATACTCTCGCAGATCATTTCAGCACTCGACACTGGAGGGGACTCATCCCGCCAATTCCCACTAAACTGCCAAATCCTTAAAGAATCCTTAAATCCGGCACCTTATAGCATTGATTTCAAACACCTAAAAAAGGTCCCGAGTTGGGACCCTCCGCAGCCTCAAACCTTAGGCCGATGATCGACGATCCGCACCGCCTTGCCCTCGCTGCGCGGCACAGAACCCGGCTGGCCTGCGGAAATCTCCACATTGATCCCCCACATCTGCCGGATCCGTTTGTGCAGCCCCAAGCCAAGCCGCGCCAACGCGCCCTCATCCGTCGCGACAACCGCCTCCACCAGCACCCGCATCGAATCCAGCCGCCCCTCCCGGCGCAACTCGATCTGAAAATGCGGAGCCAGACCCGGGTGCGCCACCACCAGTTCCTCGATCTGCGACGGAAACACATTCACCCCGCGCAGGATCATCATATCGTCGCTACGGCCGCGCATCCGCTCCAACCGCCGCATCGAGCGCGCCGTGCCGGGCAAGATCCGGGTCAGATCCCGCGTCCGATAGCGCACAACCGGCATCGCCTCTTTGGTCAGCGAAGTCAGAACCAACTCGCCATATTCCCCGTCTGGCAGCAAAGCACCTGTGTCGGGGTCGATAATCTCGGCGAGGAAATGATCTTCCCACAGCGTCAAGCCATCCTTGGTTTCCACACATTCCGCCGCCACCCCCGGCCCGATCACCTCGGACAGCCCGTAATTGTCCAGCGCATGCATATCGAAAGCCGTCTCAATCTCAGCCCGCATCGCGTTGGTCCAGGGTTCGCCGCCGAAAATCCCCACCCGCAGCGCGCTTTTGCGCGGATCGCGGCCCTGCGCACGGTATTCATCCAGAATCGACAGCATGTAAGACGGGGTCGAGCAGATCGTGGTGGCACCGAAATCCTCGATCAGATTGACCTGCCGATGCGTCATGCCCCCCGACACCGGCACCACGGTGCAGCCCATTTTCTCGGCGCCGTAGTGAAAGCCCAAGCCCCCGGTAAACAGCCCGTAGCCGAAAGAAATATGCACCACCTCGCCCGGCTGCGTGCCGCAAGTCCGCATGGTGCGCTGCATCAGATGCGACCAAGTATCAATGTCTTTCGCCGTATAGCCCACAACGGTCGGCTTGCCGGTGGTGCCGGAGGACGCATGCAGCCGCACGACTTTCTCACGCGGCACGGCAAACAGGCCGAAGGGATAATTGGCGCGCAGATCGGCTTTGGTGGTGAAGGGAAACCGCGAAATATCGCTCAGATGACGCAGATCATCAGGGTGCACGCCTGCGGCTTTGAAGGCGGCATTGACATGCGGCACGTTGTGATAGGCATGCGCCAGCGACCATTTCAGACGGCTGAGTTGCAGCGCCTCAATCTCATCGCGCGAGGCGATTTCGATGGGTTCAAGGGTCAACCGATCCGGCGATATATCGAGCATAGAATCTCCTCGCCGGAGCGGCGGTTGAGCTTAGAGTTGTGTGATCTTGCGCGTAAATCTGGGCATTGTCATGACGCGGCGCAAAAATAAACCAGACCATAATGGCACCACCGAAAAGAAAAAAGCTGCGACAGGAGAGGTCCGTCGCAGCTTTTGCTTCGTAATCGCTTGGCCAAATTAAGCCTTCAGCAGATCATGCACCATCGGAATCACCTTCTCGCCGTAAAGCTGGATACAGTTGACCAACTGATCATGCGGCTGCGGCCCGGTGGCGTATTTCATGTCAAACCGCTGAATTTTCAGATCGCGGATGGTGCTTGCGATCTTCTTGGCCACGGTTTCCGGGGAGCCGACATAAAGCGAGCCATGATGCACCTCCTCCAAGAACCGCTCTTTGGTTGTCGGCGGCCAACCACGTTCGCGGCCCAAGCGGCCGAACATGGTCTGGTAATGTGGCCAGAGCGCCTCTTGCGCGGCCTCATCGGTTTCCGCAACAAACCCCGGCGAATGGATACCAATCGGGCGGACGGTTTTGCCCAACTGATCCACCGCGCGGTGATAGAGGTCGATATAGGGCAAGAACCGCCGTGGATCGCCGCCGATGATCGCCAGCATCAGTTGCAAGTCTTGACGGACCACCCGCACCACCGATTCCGGGCTGCCGCCAACGCCGACCCAAGTGGTCAGCCCCTGCGGGCCGACCGGAGGATAAACGATCTGGTTTTTCAACGCCGTGCGGGTTTCACCCGACCACGTCAGCGACGATTCGCGCACCAGTTTGGCAAAAATATCCAGCTTTTCCTCGAACAGCAGCTCATAATCATCCATCGCATAGCCGAACAACGGATAGCTTTCGGTGAAACTGCCACGGCCCAGAATTACCTCGGCCCGCCCGTTCGAGATCGCATTCAGCGTGGAAAACCTCTGGAACACCCGGATCGGATCATCCGACGACAACACCGTCACCGCTGTGCCCAAATGGATCTTGCTGGTGCGCCCGGCGATGGCCGCCAAGATCACTTCCGGCGAAGAAATCGCGAAATCCGGGCGGTGGTGTTCACCCAAGCCGATGAAATGCACGCCCGCCTGATCGGCTACTACGGCTTCTTCGACCACATCGCGGATCACTTGATCCATCGGTTTCTGCGCACCCGTGGCATCGACGGTCACGTCGCCAAAGGTATCAAGGCCAAGTTCAATCGTCATATCTGTCTCCCAGAGCGGCGCGGGATGATCCTGCACGGCCATGCTGTTGAGGCAGAGATAGGCGCAGCCGCGCGTATGGGGAAGTCCGCGCGGCTGCACATCAGCTGTTCAGTGGGGATCAGCCGATGTAGGTGCGCAACGCCGCTTCCGTACCTTCGTCGCGGACGCGGGCGAGTTGGGTGGCGAAAGCCGCTTGGAACGTGGGGTTATCCGCCAGATCGCCATAGATCGTGCGCTGGTCCAGCCAAGCCTGCGGATTGGTTTGGGCGGCTTTGGCGGTGACTTGCAAAGCCTCCCAATTCGGATCGTTCGGCGGAATATAGGTGCCTTTGTCCGAGGTGCCGGTGCAATAACGGCACCAAAGCGCTGAGACAAGGGCCAAGCCATCGCAAGATTGCCCGGCAGCCAAGCGGTCGCGCAACGGCGGCACGATGAATTTCGGCTGACGATTGGAGCCGTCAAGGCAAAGACGGCGCTCGGTATCGGCAACCTCGGGGTTTGAGAACCGCTCGACGATTTTGTCGTAGTAATCCACCAGATTGGTATTGGGCACCGGCGCCACGGTCGGGATGATCTCGGTGGTTTCCAGCTTATTCAGGAAACCCAGGATCAGCGGATGCGCCATCGCCTCATGCACATATTCAATGTCCAAGAGGCCGCCGGGATAGGCGATGGTGGCGTGGCCGCCGTTCAGGATGCGGATTTTCATCGCCTCATAGGCATGCACATCTTTGGAAAGCGTGACGCCGACCTTCTCCAGCGGCGGGCGGCCAGCGGGGAAGTTATCCTCCAGCACCCATTGCCGGAACGGCTCACAGGTGACGGGCACCGGATCATCGCCAAGACCAAAAGCCGCAGCCATAGCGCGTTCGCGGGGCCCGGTGGCAGGGGTGATGCGGTCGACCATGCCATTCGGGAAGGCGACATTGGCCTTGATCCAATCGGCCAAAGCCGGATCGGACAGCCGAGCCAGACCCACCACGGCGGCTTCGGTGACATGACCATTACCGGGCAGGTTATCGCAGGACATCACGGTAAACGGCGGCGTCCCAGCAGCACGGCGGGCTTTCAGCGCGGCGATGATCGCGCCAAAGGCAGTGCGGTGCGGATTGGCGGCATCGGCTGTGATTTCGGGCGCAGTGGGGTCAAATTCGCCCGTGGCAGGATCAATGAAATAGCCGCCCTCGGTGACAGTCAGGCTGACAATGCGGATTTCAGGTTTCGCCATCGCCGCGATCAGCGCGGCATTATCCGGCTGCACCTCGATAAAGCCGATCATCGCGCCAATCCGGCGGGCGGATTTGCCTTTCGGGTCCAACTCGATGATCGAGGACAGACAATCCTGCGCCAGCATCGCCTCGCGCATCCGCGCGTCACCCTCGCGCACGCCCGCGCCCAAAATCGCCCAATCGTGGGCCAGACCCATCGCGAACAGATCGTCCAGATAGACCGCCATATGCGCGCGGTGGAAGTTGCCCAGACCGATATGCACGATACCGGGGGTCAGCTTGCTGCGGTCATAGGCGGGCATTTTCGCGGTTTGTGAACTGTCATTCATGGTCATGCCATCCAGTTGCCGCCGTCAACGCCAAAGCATTGCGCGACGATGTATTCGGCTTCAGGTGTGGCGAGGAATATCGCCATTCCGGTCAAATCCGCAGCGGTGCCCATCCGCCCGAAGGGCACAGCCGCGCCGACTTCGCGCTTTTTCTGGCCCGGCTGTTTGTTTTCATACTTGGCGAAGAAGGCATCGACGCCGTCCCAATGCTCGCCATCCACGACGCCGGGGGCAATCGCATTGACGTTGATCTTATGCGCGATCAGCCCCAGCCCTGCGCTTTGCGTCAGGCTGATCACCGCCGCCTTGGTGGCGCAATAAACTGCGACAAGCCCTTCTCCACGACGGCCCGCCTGCGAGGCCATGTTGATGATCTTGCCACCTTTTCCACGCGCAATCATATGCTTGGCCGCAGCCTGCATACAAAACAACGTGCCCGAGACATTCACCGCGAACAAACGGTCATAATCGGCACGACTGATCTCATCAATCGGCGCGGCGGTGAACAAAGCCGCGTTGTTCACCAGAATGTCCAAGCCACCCATCTGCGCAATCGCACTCGCAAACCCCGCGTCAATCGAGGCCTGCGAGGTCACGTCCAACTGCACCCCGATCGCCTTCGGCCCCAGTGCCGCAGCGGCTTTCGCAACCGCCTCGGCGTTGATATCGGCCAAGGCCACCGTGGCCCCCTCGGCGATATAGGCCCGGGCGAATTCCAGCCCGATGCCACGGGCCGACCCGGTGATCAGCGCGGTTTTACCAGCCAGTCTCATGCCAATGCCTTCCCATCCGTGCCGAACCGATGCACCTTGCCGTCTTGCGGGGTCAGGTAAACCGTGTCGCCGTGGCGCAAATTCACGTCACCACCGCCGCGCACCGTCATCGAGCCGTGGCCTTCGACATTCACATGCAGGAAGGTGTCCGACCCCAGCAGCTCGGCAACGGCAACCGTGCCCTTCCACTTGCCCGCCGTGGTCGAGATATCCAGATGCTCGGGCCGCACACCTATGGTTTTCGCGCCCAACGCCTGCGCATCCGCGCCTTCCAGCAGGTTCATCCGGGGCGAGCCGATGAAGCCCGCCACAAAGGCGTTCGCCGGGTGGTTATACAGATCAAGCGGCGACCCCACTTGCTCGACATTGCCAGCCTGAAGCACCACGATTTTATCGGCCATCGTCATGGCTTCGACCTGATCATGCGTCACATAGATCATCGTGGTTTTCAGCGTCTGATGCAGTTCGGTGATCTCCAGCCGCATATTGCCGCGCAAAGCCGCGTCGAGGTTCGACAACGGCTCGTCAAACAGAAACGCCGCAGGTTCGCGCACAATCGCGCGGCCAATCGCCACGCGCTGACGCTGACCGCCGGAAAGCTGGCCGGGTTTGCGATCCATATAGCTGGTCAGGTTCAAAACCTTCGCAGCCGCATCGGCCTTCTTGGTCGCCGCCTCAACATCCATCCCCGCCATTTTCAGCGGGAACATGATATTCTTGCGCACCGTCATATGTGGATACAAAGCATAAGACTGGAACACCATCGCCAAGCCCCGCTTGGCGGGCGGCAGGGCGGTTGCATCCTTGCCGTCAATCTCGATGACGCCCGAGGAGGTATCCTCCAGACCCGCGATCAGGCGCAGCAAAGTGGATTTGCCGCAGCCCGAGGGGCCGACGAACACCACGAACTCGCCATTCTCAATCGTCAGATCGACGGAGGGGATGACATGCACATCGCCGAAGGATTTGCGCACCGATTTCAGAACGATTTTACCCATGATATCCTCACTTCACCGCGCCGAAGGTCAAACCGCGGACGAGTTGTTTCTGGCCAAACCAGCCCATGATCAGAATTGGCGCGATGGCCATTGTGGAAGCCGCCGAAAGCTTGGCGTAAAACAGCCCCTGCGGTGCCGAAAAGCTGGCGATGAAGGCGGAAAGCGGGGCCGCGTTTACCGTGGTCAGCGTGATGGTCCAGAACGCCTCATTCCAAGCCAGAATGATGTTCAAAAGCATGGTCGAGGCGATGCCCGGAATGGCCATTGGGGTGAGGATATAGAGCACCTCATTCTTCAGGCTGGCCCCATCCATCCGGGCGGCTTCAAGGATTTCACCGGGGATTTCCTTGAAATAGGTGTAGAGCATCCAGATGATCACCGGCAGGTTCATCAGCATCAGCGCCAGAACCAGCCCGGTGCGGGTATCAAACAGCCCGGTTTTCTGAAAGATCAGATACATCGGGATCAGCACAGCCGCCGCAGGCATCATCTTGGTCGAAAGCATCCACATCAGCAGATCTTTGGTCTTGTTGCCCGGCACGAATGCCATCGACCAAGCCGCAGGAATGGCAATAAGCAGACCCAAGACGGTCGAGCCTATCGAGATGATCACCGAGTTCAGGAAGAAGCGCGGATAATCCGAACGCGCCCAGACATCGCTGTAATTCTGCAATGTCCAATCCGCGCCCAGCAGCTCTGGCGGTGAGGCCACAGCACTGGCTTCGGTTTTGAAACTGGTCAGAATGGTCCACAGGACGGGGAAGAAGATAAGAAGGGCGACTGACCAAGCAGCGAGCGTGAAGAACAGCTTGCGGCGGGTTGAGACTGCGCGGGCCATGATGGTGTTCTCCCTCTGCTACGCGTCTAGATGCTTGCCCATGCTGCGCATGAGGAAGAAGGCGACAATATTGGCAAGAATGACGGCGATGATCCCACCCGCAGCCGCGCGACCGATATCCTTGGCGATCAGGGCTTGTTTGTAGATCATGTAGGGCAGTGTCGTAGAGGCCGAGCCGGGGCCGCCCTGCGTGGTGGTGAAAATCTCACCGAAGATGCCCAGCAAGAAGATGGTCTGGATCAGGATCACCACGGTGATCGCACGGGTCATATGCGGCAGCGTGATATAGCGGAAGCGGCTGAGCGCCGAAGCCCCGTCCATTTCAGCGGCTTCAAGCTGTTCGGACGACAGCGATTGCAACGCCGTCAGCAAGATCAGCGTGGCGAATGGCAACCACTCCCATGACACAATGAAGATGACGGAGGCCATCGGATAGGTTTCAAGGAACAATATCGGCTCATTGCCGAAGCCTCGGGCTGCGGCGGCCAGCAAACCATTCTGCGGATGCATGAACAGGTTTTCCCAGATCGAAGCCGCCACAGGCGGCATCACGAAGAACGGCGAGATCACCAGAATCCGCAGCGGGCCTTGACCCCAGACCGGTTGATCAATCAGCAGCGCGATCAGCACACCGAAGATGATGGTAATCGCCAGCACGCCGCCCACCAGCAACAGCGTGTTGCTGATACCAAGCCAGAAATCGGGCGCGTTGAAGAACCAGGTGTAGTTGCGCACGCCGGCCCAGCCAGAACGTTCGGGCGACAGCAGACGGTAGATGCGGAACGAAAACCAGATCGTCATCGCCAGCGGCACAATCATCCAGATGAACAGCAGGATGACCGAGGGCGCGACCATAAGTCTGGCCGTGGCGCGGGAAGATTGCGTCGCCATGAGAATTCTCCGAACAAAGACCGGGAACGTAAGGGGGGGCGTGGATCAGGGGCTGATAGCCTTCCCCGCACCTTGGGAGATTGCGGGGAAGGCAGGAAGGCCGACCGAAGAAGATGTCGGCCTCCGGTGGTTACTTGATGTAGCCAGCCGAGGTCATCTCGTCGGCCACAAGGGTCTGTGCCGCAGCCAAAGCCTCATCAGCCGTCGATTGCCCAGCCAGCGCTGCCGAGAACAACTCACCCACGCTGGTTGCCATGCCCGCAAACTCCGGGATCGCGACGAACTGCACACCGACATAAGGCACCGGCTTGACCGTCGGTTTGGTCGGGTCAGCCGAGTTGATGCTGTCCAGCGTCATCTTGGCGAACGGAACCTTGGCGTATTCCGGGTTTGCGTACAGCGAGGTGCGCGTGCCCGGAGGAACGTTGGCCCAGCCTTCTTTCGACGCAACCAAGGCCAGATAGTCTTTGTTGGTCGCCCAGTTGATGAACGCCTTGGCAGCGTCTTGCTTTTGCGAAGACGACGGGATGGCCAAAGACCATGCCCACAGCCAGTTGCCGCGCTTGCCCAGACCGTTATCGGGGGCCAGAGCGAAGCCAACCTTGTCAGCCACTGTGCTGTCTTTGCCGGTCACGAACGAAGCCGCAACGGTGGCGTCGATCCACATGCCGCACTTGCCTTGCTGGAACAGCGTCAGGTTTTCGTTGAACCCGTTGTTCGACGCGCCCGGAGGGCCGTATTGCGTCATCAGGTTCAAGTAGAAATCCAGTGTCGCTTTCCATTCGGGTTGATCGAATTGCGGCACCCATTTTTCGTCAAACCAACGCGCGCCGAACGAGTTCGACATCGCGGTCAGGAAGGCCATGTTCTCGCCCCAGCCGGCCTTGCCACGCAGGCAGATGCCATACTGCTCTTTCGACTTGTCGGTCATCGCCTTGGCGGCGGCCTCGATATCGGTCCAGGTCGGCGCATCCGGCATGGTCAGGCCAGCGGCTTCCATCAGGTCTTTGCGATACATCACCATCGAGGACTCACCGTAGAACGGTGCGGCCAGCAGGTTGCCGTCCACCGTCAGACCGCCAGCGATGGCGGGCAGAATGTCGGCAGAGTCATAGTCGGCGGGCAGGTCGTTCAGGCTGGCAAGCCAACCCTGCTTGCCCCAGATCGGAACCTCATAGGTGCCGATGGTCATCACGTCATATTGGCCACCGCCGGTGGCAATATCGGTGGTCACGTTTTGGCGCAGCACGTTTTCTTCCAGCGTCACCCACTCGACTTTGATGTCGGGGTTTTTGGCGTAGAAATCGTCCATCAGCCCTTGCATGCGGACCATGTCGCCGTTGTTCACGGTGGCGACGGTGATCGTGGTTTCGGCCGATGCAAGACCCGCAAGGGTAAGCAGAGCCGTCGCGCCAAGCAGCGCGCGAAGCGTCATGTTCATTGGTATCCTCCCAGATCAGCGATTGAGCATTTCATCGCTTACTGAGTAATTGCTCACAAAAGGGTGTAATCCGTCAAGCCCCTTTTTCCGCCGCATCTGCAAAGATTATAGGCGCTTTAGCAACGCCCGCGCGGTTGGCTCGTCTGTCACCAATCCATTGATAATGCGGGATTTCAGTGCCCCCGCAATCGCCGGAACCTTCGATGCACCCGCAGCAATGCCAATCGAAGGCCGATCCAATCCGGGTGCTACCCGCACACCACCGGTGCGGGTATTGGTGCCCACGTCAAGATAAACACCGCGTGAGTCGAACACCCAACCCGCGACTTCGCCCACCGCCCCTGCCGCCTGCATCTCGTCCAACTCGGCGCGCGTGACGAATCCATCCTTCAGCAGCGGCGCATCATTGCTCATCTGGCCGACGCCGACAAAAATCACATCCGCCGCTTGCGCCAGATCGACCACCTTTTTCACCGGACCCAACGCATGAAACGCCGCGTTTTCGGCGGGGGTGGGCGAGATCACCGGCACCAGCATCGGGTAGTGCGGCGCACGCACCTTGTCGGAAATCCGCATCACCACGTCAAAGAATGACGCCGAACCATCCGGCGCAATATTGCCGATCAGCGACACCAACCGGTGCTGATCGGCATCCATCGGCGAGACCGCATCGACCATGCCCCGCATCGCCCGCCCGGTGCCCAAAGCGATCACCGAAGGCTCCGCCATCCGTAAAAACCGCTCCAGCTCTGCCGCCGCCGCAGGCCCAATCGCCCGCACCGCATCCGAACCCGGCCCAAGACTGGGCGCCACCCGACAGCGCAGCAGGCCAAAGCGCCGGGTCAGTTCGGCCTCCAGATCCAGACAGGCGCCAATCGGATGGTTCAGCCGCACGTTGATCAGCCCCTCCGCCATCGCCCGGCTGACCAAGCGTTGCGCGCGCTGACGCGACACCCCCAACTCGGTTGCAATCTGATCCTGCGTCAACCCGCCGACGTAATACAGCCAGCCCGCGCGGGCGGCTTCATCGTTCAGTGTCGGTTCTGGTTCGGTCCGGCTCATGTTCGCCCCTTCAACTCAGGCGCAATGTCGTAGAACGCGGCGAAGGATGCAAACCTCAAGTGCGGTCGCGCATCCTCCGGCTCATCCAAGGCGCGGTCTTTCAGATGACTGCCGCCGGTAAACCGCCACACCACCATGCCCGCAGCCAAGCCCGCCCTGATCCCGGTCAAGCTGTCCTCAATCACCAGACAGCGCGCCGGGTCCGCCGCCATCGCGCGCGCCGCATAGAGGAACAAATCCGGCGCAGGTTTGCCGCGCGCCACAAGGGTCGAGGTGAACAGTTTCGGCCCCGCCAGATGCCCCAGCCCCACCATGTTCAAAGACCGCGCCGCCCGCATCGGGCTGGACGAGGTCGCGATGCAATAGGGCACGCCCATATCCGCAATCACCTCCGCCACCCCCGGCATCACCTTCAGATCGCGCTCAAACCGTTCCAGCAGGCGCGCCCGGTATTCTTCCTCGAAATCCGATGGCAGCGTCAGGTTGAACTGCTCGCGGATGGTGTTCATCACCGTCGGATAGCTGCGCCCCAGAAAATGCCGCGCGACATAGGCCAGATCAATCTGCACCCCGCGCTCAGCCAGCGCATCAATCAGCATCTGCGCCGAGATGATCTCGCTATCAATCAACACCCCATCACAATCAAAGATCACCAGATCAAACATCAGAACAACGCGCCCAACCGCGCGGTGTCGATGCCCGGCACGATATGGCCTGCGGGTTT
>CAYLYV010000056.1:21510-26509 GCA_964387655.1 uncultured Cypionkella sp.
CTCGCCCGCGACAATGGCATTGACCACCGCCTCCTCCACCGCCTGCACTGCCGCCAGATACAAAGGATCAATCGCCTCGCCATTGATCTCGGTCTTGGTCAGCACTGCCCCCGCCCGTTGCGGCATCGGCCCCGGATTGGCCACCGACAAAGCCAGAAAAATATCGCCCGAAGAATTCCCCCCCGGCGTGCCCCCCCGGCCAATCCCCAAGGCCACGCGCTTCGCCACCTGCCGCAGCGTCAGCCCCGACAAAGGCGCGTCGGTGATCAGCACCACGATGATCGACCCCAGCTCTTTTTGCGGCAAGCCCCGGTCAAACACCCCCTCTGGCATCAACGCACCCACGGGCTTGCCCAACACCTGAAAATCCGGCCTGCGCCCGTGATTGGCCTGCACCAGACAGCCCATCGTATAGCCCTGCCCGCCGATCTCCACCACGCGTGAGGCTGTCCCTGTCCCCGCCTTGAACTGATAGGCAATCATCCCATTGCCGCCACCGACCGAGCCTTCCGCCACAGCCCCATCCTTCGCCGCCCACAAAGCCGCAACCGCGTGATCGGGGCTTACGTGCAGCGCGTTGATATCGTTCAACACCCCGTCATAAGTCTCCGCCACCACTGGCATTGCCCAACCGTGATCCGCTTGGAAAAACTCCGCATAATGCTCGATCATCCAGCGTGTCACCCCGTGATGCACCGCGCCCACGCCATGCGTGTTGGTGATGCAAACCGGGCCAATCATATAGCCCGCATCGTCAATCCAATGCGTGCCGGTCATCTCGCCATTGCCGTTCAGCGCGTAATGCCCGGCCCAAACCGGCACTGGCACACCCTTGTCCGCGCGCGGACGAATGGCCGTCACCCCCGTCCGCATCTTCAACGCCGGATCTGTCAGAGTGGTAAACCCCACCGTCACCCCCGCCACATCGGTGATCGCGTTCAGCGGGCCGGGTTGGCCCGGAAACGGCAGGCCAAGCGCGCGGGCACGGGGTTTTTGCATGGCAACCTCTCAGTTCAGCCCATCAAGCACGCGGTAAACGCATTCGACAAGCACCTTGCGGCGCGGATCAATATCGTCGTCAAACCCCAGCATGTGGTTGGTTGTGTAACCCATGCCAAACCCAGCGCTTGGATCAGCAAAGCCAAAGCTGCCGCCCCAGCCTGAATGGCCAAAACTCCCCGCCCGCGCGCCCTGCTGCATCAGCCCAAAACCCGCGCCATAGGCCACTTCACCGCCATGCGCTGCATCCACACCCTGAAATCGCGGCTTCGTCGCCTCCGCCAACCCCTGCACCGACAAAAGTTTAGACGCCCCCGAAACCAAATCGCCATAGATCAGCGCCAAAGCCTTCGCCGTCGCCTGCCCATTCGCCCCCGGAATCTCCGCCGCCCGCCACGCCCGCGTGTTCGGCTCGGTCGGGCGGATCGTCGGGTTTTCCCACGCGTTCGGATGCGCAGAGGCCAACACCTCGGCAATCCCATCCGTCACCCCGCGCCCCTCGATCACCTCAGCCACCCGAGCCTCCTCCGCCTCCGGCAACCCCACAAACATATCCGCGCCCAATGGCCCCGCGATCTGCGACGCCAAAAAGCTGCCAAAGCCCTGCCCCGAAACCCGTCGCAACGGCTCTGCCACCAGCGTTCCCAGCGAAATCGCATGATACACCGACCGACTGCGCGGGGGCCATAGCGGCGCCATGTCGGCCAATTCCTCCGCATAGGGTGCGCCCGCGTATAGCCCCGCCAGATCCATCGGCACCGAAAGCCCATCCAAGCCGCCCTGATGCGACAGACATTCGCCCACTGTAAGATCACCCTTGCCGCCCACCGCAAACTCCGGCCAATGCCGCGCCATTGGATCGTCATAGGAAACCAGCCCACGATCCACCAACATCGCCATCGCCACCGCCGCGATGCCCTTGGTGCAGGACCACACATTCACCAACGTATCCTGCTGCCAATCCCGCGTCCCCGCTGCATCCGCAGACCCGCCCCACAACTCGGCCACCAGCACGCCCCGATGCACCACCGCGACCGAGCCGCCATGCTGCCCCAGCGCAAAGCAAGCCTCAAATGCCGCCCTGAGCGGTACAAATTCTGCCGTGGTAAAGCCGTGAACCGTCATCGCCGTCCCCTCTGCCGATATTTCCCGCAGCATAGGCAGCCTGCCGCCGCCGTCCATCCCGCCCCGCGACCTCAAATGTCGGTTTCCTTCAGCCTTGGGTGGGGGATTGCCGACGATTCCACAAAACCCCGCACATTTTCTGCGCTGCAGCATCCTTCCACGCCCATAAAACAGGCATCCCCCCACCCGATCCGCTTTTGTCGGCGGCTTCCCGCGCAAGACCGTTGCCGCATAGGCCCCCCCGGCCTTTGCTGCAAAAGCTTGGGTCTGCTCAAGCAAAGGGTGTGCGGCAGCGATTGGTTTTGGACGGCCTCGCCACCGCACGTTTGCAACAAACGCTGCCCTCTCAGTATGGACGTTCTTCCCTTGAATGGAAGCGCCAGAGCGGGCCCAACAGGGGACAAAATATGAAACTGACCAGACGCGCGCTATTAGCTTCCGGCATTGCCTCGCTTGCCCTGCCGCGCATTGCCTTCGCTGCCGGCGAAACCATCAAGATCGGCGTGCTGCATTCGCTGTCCGGCACGATGGCGATTTCGGAAACCACGCTGAAAGACACCATGCTGATGCTGATCGAGGCGCAAAACGCCAAAGGCGGTCTGCTCGGCAAACAACTCGAAGCCGTCGTGGTCGATCCCGCCTCTGACTGGCCGCTGTTCGCCGAAAAAGCCCGCGAACTGCTGACTGTCTCGAAAGTGGACGTGATGTTCGGCTGCTGGACCTCCGTGTCGCGCAAATCCGTGCTGCCGGTGATCGAAGAACTCAACGGCCTGCTGTTCTACCCGGTGCAATACGAGGGCGAGGAATCCTCGAAGAACGTGTTCTACACCGGTGCTGCGCCAAACCAACAGGCGATCCCCGCGGTGGATTACTACCTCGAAGAACTCGGCGTGAAGAAATTCGCCCTGCTCGGCACCGACTACGTCTACCCGCGCACCACCAACAATATTCTTGAGGCTTACCTGATCTCCAAAGGCATCGCCAAAGAGGACATCTTCGTCAACTACACCCCATTCGGCCATTCCGATTGGTCGAAAATCGTCGGGGATGTGGTGGCCTTGGGGGCAGACGGCAAAAAAGTCGGCGTGATTTCCACCATCAACGGCGATGCCAATATCGGCTTCTACAAAGAACTCGCCGCCGCCGGTGTCACCGCCGATAAACTCCCCGTCTGCGCCTTCTCAGTCGGCGAAGAAGAACTTGCAGGCCTGGATACCTCCAACCTCGTCGGTCACTTGGCAGCTTGGAACTACTTCATGTCCGCCGATACCCCGGAAAACAAAGCCTTTATCGAGCAGTGGCACGCCTATATCAAAGACGACAAACGCCCGACCAATGACCCGATGGAAGCGCATTACATCGGCTTCAACATGTGGGTGAACGCGGTCACTGCCGCTGGCACCACCGCCGTTGACGCGGTGTCCGATGCGATGATCGGCCAAAAATTCCCCAACCTGACCGGCACCGTGGCCGAGATGCTGCCGAACCACCATCTGACCAAACCCGTGCTGATCGGCGAAATCCGCGCCGATGGCCAGTTCGACATCATCTCCCAGACCGAGCCGGTTGCGGGTGACGCCTGGACCGATTTCCTACCGGAATCGGCGGTGCTGGAAGCCGATTGGAAAGACCTGAAATGCGGCATGTATAACAAAGACACCAAAACCTGCGTGCAGTTGAAGTCGAACTATTGATCACAGCGGAGGGGCCATCCGGCCCCTCCGAACCTCCCCAGCGCCCTGCTGCCAATAGACGGATTCCCCATGCGCTTCCTGCTGGCCTGCCTTCTGGCACTGCTGTTCGCCGCCCCTTTGCGCGCCGAAACCGCCGCCGAAATCCTCACCGCCAATGCCGCTTTGGTCGAGAAAGCCTCGCGCCAGACCATCGCTCCGGTGATTGACGCTTTGGCGGCGAGTGGTGATCCGACCGCTGCGCAGGTCCTGGAATCATGGGGTAACAAGGGCCTCGGCATCCGCAAATCAGACGGCATCTTCTTCCTGATCACCGCCAATGCCGACGGCTACGCCCTGCGCGACTTGACCGGAGCCGCCGCAGGCCAAGCCGCCAAATCCGACATCACCGAGTTGAAACCCAACGCAGGCGTGCGCGGCATGATCGCCACCGCCTTGGTGCAATTCACGCTCTCCGACCCCGACGCCACCAAACGCGCCGCCGCGTTGGACTCCATCGCCAAAGACCCCAAACCCGAGGCCCTAGCGCCTCTGCGCACCGCCATCCCCAATGAACCCGACGCCACGCTAAAGGCACAAAAACAACGCCTCGAACGCCTGCTCACCCTGCGCTTTGACCCTGATTCAAACGCCCGCATCAAAGCCATCGACAGCTTCGGTGCCGATCTCGGCCTAGACTTGCGTGGCGCGCTGAACCCTCTGCTCGCCACCACCAAACTGGCGTCAGCCACGCCCCCCACCGCAAACATCGCCCGAGAACTCAAACCCGGCCGCGACCTCACCGAAACCGAAGCCTACGACCTGCTGGTCTCCGCCAACCTCGCTCCCGCCCGCCTGACCATTGAGGCCGCCCGCACCGCCCTGATCGCCAACCTTGTGGGCGGCGCAGTCGGCGGCATCCCCCTTGCCGATCTGAACACCCAAGCCGCCCGCGACCGCGCCTATACCGCGCTGGAAGCCGCTGGCACCGTCCCGCAAGCCGCCACCGATGACGAAGCCAAAGCCGCGCTCAAAGCCCACCATTTCTACGACATCTACACCGAACCCGACCCCGCCGTCACAACCGCCGCCGCAGCCGCCCTCACATCCATCGGCCACAAAGTCGCCGCCATGCAGGCCGCTGACCTCGCCCTTGACGGCCTCTCGCTCGCCTCGATCTACTTCCTCGCCGCCATCGGCCTTGC
>CAYLYV010000057.1:0-26100 GCA_964387655.1 uncultured Cypionkella sp.
CGCGGCGTTCCAGGAGAAATACGCCGATGTGTTCAAGGGCGATGAGAAATGGCAGGCGGTGAAGGGCACGGATAGCGAAACCTACGACTGGCCTGCAACCTCGACCTACATCCAGAACCCGCCCTATTTCCGCGGCATGGCGAAAACGCCGGGCGTGATCAGCAACATCCAGAACGCCCGCGTGTTGGCACTGCTGGGCGATATGATCACCACCGACCACATCAGCCCCGCAGGTTCGTTCAAAGCGGGAACGCCTGCCGGTAAGTATCTGACCGAACGGCAAGTTCCGGTTTCCGAGTTCAACTCTTACGGTGCCCGTCGTGGCAACCATGAAGTGATGATGCGCGGCACCTTCGCCAACATCCGCATCAAGAATGAGATGCTGGACGGCGTTGAAGGCGGCTACACCAAAGGCCCGGACGGTGTGCAGACCAGCATTTTCGACGCCTCGATGGCCTATCAAGAAGCCGGCACGCCCTTGGTGATCTTTGGCGGCATCGAATATGGTGCAGGCTCCTCGCGCGACTGGGCCGCCAAAGGCACCGCTTTGCTGGGCGTCAAAGCCGTGATCGCGGAGAGTTTCGAGCGGATCCACCGCTCCAACCTCGTCGGCATGGGGGTGATCCCGTTCGAGTTCACCGGCGGTGATACCCGCAAGACTTTGGGGTTGAAGGGTGACGAAGTGGTCAGCATCGACGGCCTCGCGGGCGATCTGAAACCGCTGTCCACCGTGCCCTGCACCATCACTTACGGCGATGGCAGCGTGAAAGTCATCCAGATCAAGTGCCGGATCGACACCGAGATTGAGATTGAATACGTCGAACACGGTGGCGTGCTGCACTACGTTCTGCGTGATCTGGCCTCGCGCTAAACCCGCGACTCAGCCTTAGATTGTATTCTGGCAAGCACCCTTCGGGGTGCTTGTTGCGTTAAAACTTGCGCGGAGCATGGCAATATTTTCGCTTTATTGATGACATTTCGGAAACGCTGCATTCTCAAATCTAAACCAATGCGTCACAACCCGCTCACGAACCGCCAATACCAGACACTCACATCTGCCTGCGCTTGATCATTCCCAAAGCAAGTCACTGATAAACATACACAATACAGACAATCCTCAAAGTCGCGCGACCAGCAGCGTTTCTGCACCATCTGCCTGCGCAGCAAAGGGAACATCGCTCGCGCAAACAACCTATGGTTTTTCATAAACACGCGTGAGTTGTTAATTGATTCTGTCGGCATATCTCTTAAAAAGAAAAACAGAGACTCACTCAACTTTTAGGCGATTTTGCGCCTTCGCCCGAGGAGACGCTGCCATGCCGGACCGCACCAGAGACATCGAGCTTTATCAGAATGACGGCGCGCTGATCACCTTGGGCGCGACCCAGATCATCAGCTTTACCAGATTTGACACCTCGACCTCTGCCACGGTTACGTTTGACGATTCTGCCCCGAACAATGGCGCGTGGAATGCGGGCGAATCCGCGACCATCGGCAGCGATCCGGCGACCCTGCTGGGCACCGGCCTGTCCTATGCCGGGGTCAAGGTCACGATCTTGGGCATCACGCTGGCGAATATCCAGCTGAGCCCCCCGGTGCGCACCGCTCTGCTGGATGCCGATGGCAGCCAGATGCTGCATTTCTACAACGCCGATGGCTCTGAGGCCGATCCGGCCGCGCTGCTCGACGCCCTCGCCACCCAGCTGGTCACTGCGCTGAGCGGGGCTATTCCGCCGTTGCTGCGCCCCGCAGTCAATGCCATTCTCGCCAACCCACTGCAGTTCGTGCAGAACAACGCGCTGCTGACGATGAACCTGACCGCAGGCGGCGCTGTGCCCTTCGTGCCCTGTTTCACCGCGGGCACCATGATCATGACCCGCAGAGGCGAGATCGCCGTCGAAGATCTGCAAGTCGGCGATGATGTGGTGACGGTGGACAATGGCTTTCGCCCGATCCGCTGGATCGGCAGCCGCAAACTGTCGGCGCGCCAGCTGCAACTTGCGCCGCAACTGCGCCCGATCCGCATTGAAATTGGCGCCTTGGGCGACGGCCTGCCGCTGCGCCCGCTGGAAGTCTCACCGCAGCACCGTTGCCTGATCCGCTCGCAGGTTGCGTTGCGCATGGTCGGTGCGCGCGAGGTACTCGCCGCCGCCAAGCATCTGCTGTCGGTGGAAGGCGTCTCGGTGGTCGAAACCCATGCCCCCGTCACCTATTTCCACATCCTGCTCGACAGCCACGAGCTGCTGATTTCCAATGGCGCGGCCACCGAGTCGTTCTATCTTGGCCCGGTCGGCATGTCGTCAATGTCCGCCGTCGACCGGGTGGAAATCATGGCGCTGTTTCCCGACATGCGCACCAAGGAGGCCCATCATGTCATGCCACCTGCCCGCAAACTCCTTGTCGGTCATATCGCAAAATCCATCGTCGCCCGCGCCATCAAGGACACCAGCCCTGTGGTCGAGCCGCGCAGCTACACACGTGCCTAGACCAGACGACGAGGAGGGCGAGAGCCGCCGCAAAAGCTGGTGGATCTTGCCCTGCATCGGCGGTGGAGCGGCGGTCTGGGTGCTGGTGTTCTACAGCTTCTTCGGTTGATTTCAGGTGGCGCAGGTTTGGGCAGCGGGCCTTGCTATGATGCGCAGCACTCTGTTTCTAAAACAATGTTGTTTGATGGCAACGGCCTTATGGTCTCGTTAAGTTCCCATCGGCCCCCTGAGCACAGAGCCTCAGAAAGACCTGCCATGTCAGAGCGTTTTCCACCCCTCGCCCCACCACCAAAGCCTCTGGGCCGATTGCGCGCGCAGTTGCTGAAAGCCCTGCCGCTGGTCGGGCCGTGCATATGCCTGCTGATCGTGCTTGCGCTGCTGCTGGCTTAGCGCGGCTTGCATTTACCCGATGCAAAAGCGGCACCTTGCGCCCAGCTTTTTGCGCGGCGCGTGCTTTAAGATAGACGCAAACTGCTCAGGTCAGCCGCCACAGCTTGGCACTGCCACCAGCATAGGCCACAGCGTGAACGCGGCCCCATCGGCTGCGCGGCAGGTCAGGATCGGGCGGTTGTAGCCGTTGTTGTGAAACAAACACTCCACCGTCACTCCGGCTTGGCTGCCCGTCATCAGATTGGTGATCTCAAACGCCGGGCCAAAGCTCATCGTCAGCGCGGCTCCGGTGCAGCCCGCGATCACCACGCCTTGGCCCTCGGGCACAATCGTCACCCGGTCATTCTGCAGGGCCGCAATGCTGCCGCCGAGCCGCCCGATCCGCTCGTAACTGCCGGTGAAATAAGCCGGGCCGGGGGTGCCGGGTTTCGCGCTGGCCGGACCCGCCGCCAGAACCGCCAAGATAAAGAAACCCCATCGGGCGCTCATTCGGCGAGGGCTCATTCTGCAAGCGCCTTGTCCAACTCGGGCCGGAAGCGTTGCAGATAATCATCGCCCACCATCGGTCCGATGAACTTATAGGCGACCGAGCCATCGCCGCGCAGAATGAAGGTTTCGGGGGGGGCCGTCACGCCCCAATCCAGCCGGGTCTTGCCCTTGGGATCAAACGCAATCGCCGCAAACGGGTTGCCGTCCGCCGCCAGAAACGCCGCCGCATCGTCGGGGCGGTCCATCATATTGACGCCGACGACATGGATGCCCTCTGCCGCCAAAGCCTTCAGCGTGCCATTCTCGGCCCGGCACGGCGGGCACCAGCTGGCCCAGAAGTTCACCACCGTCACCTTACCGGTGCGCAAATCGGCATCGGTCAGTGCCGGAAACCCCGGCAGCCCCCCCGCGTTCAGGCTGGGGGCCTGCTTGTCGATGAACACCGACGGCAGGTTCTGCGGATCGCTGCGCTGCATGCCCACATAAAACGTTGCTGCCAAGCCCGCGAACAACAAGGGCGGCACAAACATCAACCATTTAGCCATTTTTCTTCTCCTGCCGCGCCTCAACCTCGTTCAGCGCGCGCTTGACCCGCGCACTTTGCCAGATCGACAGTGCCACCAGCACCACGATCAGCGCCACCGAGACCGCATAAGACCCGATCACCGCGCCTGCGTATTTGCCAAGTTCCATCATGCCAACCGCTCCCGTGCCAGCAAGGCCTGCACCCTTCGCGCCCGAATTTCAGTGCGGGTGCGCAACAAAACCAGCGTCACAAACAGCAGGATGAACCCGACAATGCAGAGATAAAGTGGCGAGGAATACACATCCGAGACATGCTCCTCACGGTCCAGCGACAGGCTGGCACCCTGATGCAGCCCTTGGTTCCAGAACAGCACCGCATAGCGCGACAGAAACGCGAACACCGAACCCACGATGCACAAAACCGAGGTCAGATCTGCCGCCGTATCCGGGTCCTCCACCGCTTCCCACAACGCGATATAGCCCAGATAAAACAGTGCCAAAATCAGGAATGAGGTCAGCCGCGGGTCCCAAGCCCACCACGTTCCCCACATCGGTTGCCCCCAGATCGCGCCCGTGACCAGACCAATCAGCGTGAAGGTCAGCCCGATCGGAGCCGCCGCTTTCGCCGACAGGGCCGAGACATGGTGCCGCCGGATCAGCCAGATCAATGACGCCACCAACATCATCATCCAAGCCGAAATCGCCATCATCGCCGCGGGCACATGCAGGTAGATGATCTTCACCGTTGAGCCGAACTTATCCGCATCCGGGGTGAAAAACCCGCCCCAAACCAGCCCGACCACAAGGCACAGCACCGCCGCCCCGGTCACCCAAGGCAACAGCAGGCCAGAGGTCTGCATGAACCGCTTCGGGTTCGCGTATTCCCAGATCGACATCGTCATCCTCATCTTCGCGATCCTAGCACAGCCGCCTTAACGCAGGTTGACGCGGATTGCCGCAGCCGAGGCAAACGGCAACAAAGCCACCGCCCCCGCCGTGATCCCCGCCAGCAGCGCCAAGGGCGTGCCTACCGCCAAACCCGCCGCCCCGCGCTTCACAACTTCGGCACCGAAAATCAACGTCGGCATATAGAGCGGCAGCACCAGCAGGCTCATCAACAAGCCGCCCCGCTTCACCCCCACCGTCAGCGCCGCACCAAAGCTGCCGATCACCGACAGCGCGGGCGTCCCCAGAGCCAAGGATACCACCAGCCAAACATATCCCGTCGCCTCAAGGTTCAACAGCAGCCCCAGCACCGGCGAGACCAGCACCAGCGGCAGCCCCGTCACCAGCCAATGCGCCAGCGACTTCACCGCCACCACGGCCTCTAAAGGCATCGGCGAAGTCGCCAGCAAATCCAAACTGCCATCCTCATAATCCAGCGCAAAAATCCGGTCGAGCGACAAAAGGCAGGCGAGCAACGCCCCCACCCACAGAATCCCCGGTGCAATCCGTGCCAACACCGCAGACTCTGGCCCCACACCCAACGGCACGATCACCGCCACCAGCAGGAAAAACGCCAGCCCAAGGCCAAAGCCACCGCCCGCCCGCATCGCCAGCCGCAGATCCCGGATCAGCAGCGCGATCATCCGAACGCCTCATCAAACGCACCGACCCGACCACCCGCCCCCGGCGCGCGTGCCTTGAACGGCGTCAAATCCAAGCTTTCGGCCTCCAGCCCCAGATCAATATGACTGGCGATCAGCGCCGAGCCACCCGAGGCCAGATGCCGCGCCACCACGCCTGCAAACAGCACCACCGAAGCTGCATCCAGTGACACGGTCGGCTCATCCATCAACCAGATCGGCCGGCCCGTCACCAGAAGCCGCGCCAGCCCCAGCCGCCGCTTTTGCCCCGCCGACAGATGCGCCGCGCGCCGGTTCGCCAAGGCTCCAAGGTTCATCGCCGCCAGCGCCTGCGCCACCCCATGCGTACCATAAGCCGCCGCCCAAAACGCCAGATTCTCCGCCACCGTCAGCACCGCTTTGACGCCATCGGCATGGGCGGCATAGGCCACGGTCTCGGCCGCCACCGTCACCTCACCCGTCAATGCTGGCTGCAATCCGGCGAGAGTGCGCAGCAGCGTCGTCTTGCCAATGCCATTCGGGCCGCGCAACACCAAAGCCCGCCCCGGCAACAGCCGAAACGTCACCCCTTCCAGCACCGCCACGCCGCCACGGGCAACGGCAAGATCAATGACCTGCATGTCCATACCTCACCCCTAACCCATCGCCGTCGATGCGAAAAGACCCTGCGACAGCATGGCCTTTCCTCGGCACGCCACTATATTGCCCATCGAACAGGAGACCATCATGACCCTATCCACCACCCCCTTTGGCCGCACCGGCAAAACCACCACACGGCTCGGCTTCGGCGCTTGGGCCATCGGCGGCACCTGGGGCGAAGTCAGCCTTGACGATGCCAAAGCCGCCCTGCATGCCAGCCTTGATGCGGGTGTCACGTTCATCGACACCGCCGATGTCTACGGCGATGGCCGCTCTGAGCGCATCATCCGCGAGGTTCTGGCCGAACGTCCCGGCACCCGCCCCTTCGTCGCCACCAAAGCCGGACGCCGCCTGAACCCGCACACCGCCGCAGCCTACACTGGCCCGGCGATTGAGGCCTTCATCGACCGTTCCTTGCAAAACCTTGGCGTTGACTGCCTTGACCTCGTGCAACTGCATTGCCCGCCCACCCCGGTTTACTCCAATCCGGCGATGTTCGAAGCCCTCGATGCGATCAAGGCCAAAGGCAAAATCGCGGCTTACGGCGTCTCGGTGGAAACCATCGCCGAGGCGATGACGGCGATCAAAAACCCCGGCGTGGTCTCGGTGCAGATCATCTACAACCTGTTCCGCCAACGCCCCGCCGAGGAATTTTTCAAGGCCGCCAAGGCGCAGAACGTCGCGGTGATCGTGCGCGTCCCCCTCGCCTCGGGCTTGCTGACCGGCAAAATGTCGGCACAAAGCCAGTTCGCCGCCGACGATCACCGCAGCTTCAACCGCAACGGCGAGGCGTTTGACAAGGGCGAGACCTTCTCGGGCGTGCCTTATGACGTAGCACTGCAAGCCGTGGAAGAACTTCGCCCACTGGTGCCACAAGGCGCCACAATGGCCGAATTTGCGCTGCGCTGGATTCTGATGGAAGACGCCGTCACCGTGGTGATCCCCGGCGCGAAATCACCTGCGCAGGCGCAGGCCAATGCGAAAGCCGATGCTCTGGCCCCGTTGCCGCCCGCCACGATGGAAAAGGCGCGTGAGATTTACACGCGGCTGATCGCCCCCGAAGTCCACGGACTTTGGTAACCCCCCGCCGCCCCGGCCTTGAGCCGGGGCCTCATGGCTGACGTCGAGGCCCCGGATCAGGTCCGGGGCGGCGAGATGTAGGTGTCAGACCACAAACAGGGCCGCTGCGATGCGGCGGCCCTCGCCCAACAGCACGTTATAGGTGCGGCAGGCAGCCGGGGTGTTCATCGGCTCCACGCCAATGCCCTGCGCTTCCAGTGCCTGCCGGAACGCCTTTGGCACCACCGAAACCTCGGCCCCCAGCCCCAACAGCAAAACGTCGATTTTGCCCACCAGTGACAATGGCCCGGCCAGATCGTCAAACCCGCCCCAAGCCCCGGCATCCCACGGCGTGATCAGGCTTGGCCCGCGCAGCACATGGGTGCCGACCCGAAAAAACCCCGGCCCATAGCTTTCAATCGCCAAAGCCGCGCCATAGGTGATTTCGGTCAGGCGCATCGCAACAGCCTTTCAGGCAATAGGAACCCCGGTTTTGCCGCCAAAGCGGCGACAGCAATCACGCGTCGATATTGGCGAATTCGTGATCCGACGGCTTGCCGTTCTTCGGCTTTTCGCTGCGGTCCAGCCCGATCATCAACACGATGTTTTTCGCGACATAGACCGAGGAATAGGTGCCCAGAATAACCCCCATAAAGATCGCAAACGAGAAGCCGCGGATCACGTCGCCGCCAAACACCATCATCGAGCCGACCGCGATCAAGGTGGTGATCGAGGTCATCAGCGTCCGGCTCAGCGTCTCATTCACCGACAGGTTCATCACATCACGCAGAGGCATGGTCTTGTATTTGACCAGATTTTCCCGCAGCCGGTCAAACACCACCACGGTGTCGTTGATCGAATAGCCCAAGATCGTCAGCAGGGCCGCCACGATGGTCAGATCGAATTTGATCTGGAAAAACGCGAAAATCCCCACCGTGATGAACACGTCATGCAGCAGCGCCAAAACGCCACCCAAGGCAAACTGCCACTCAAACCGCATCCAGATATACAGCATGATGCCGATTGAGGTCACCACCATCGCAAGGATCGAGGTATAGACCAACTCGCCCGACACTTTCGGCCCCACAGTTTCTTCCGAGACAAACTTGATCGCGGGATCAAGCTTCAACAGCGAAGCCTTCACCGCTGCCAATTCCGTCTCACTCACCGCCTGATCGGCCTCGACCGAGGACAGCCTGATCATCGCCACATGCTGATCCGACCGAAACGACGGGTCAAACACCTCGGTGATCACCACATCACCCACCGGCAAGCCATCCATCGCCTGACGGTAGGCCCCAACGTCAATCGGCTGAGACGAATCGGTGCGCAGGGTGGTGCCGCCCTTGAAGTCGATACCGTAGTTCAGCCCCTCGGTGCCCCAAAACAGGAACGCCGCCAGCATCAACAAAACCGAGCCGCCAAAGGTCAGCCATTGGTGCTTGAAAAAGTCGATAGTGGTCTTCTCGGGTGCAAGTCGCAAACGCCAAGCCATCAGTTTTCTCCTTACACCACGATTTCTTTAGGCTGACGCCAGTTGAACCAGACCGAAATGATCAACCGCGTCACCAGCAGCGCGGTGAACACCGAGGTAACGATGCCGATCCCCAAGGTCACCGCAAAGCCACGCACCGGCCCCGCGCCAAGGAAAAACAGCACCGCTGCGGTGATCAGCGTGGTGATGTTGGCGTCGATAATCGCCGACATTGCGCGCTCATAGCCGATCTCAATCGCCCGCGCCGTGGTTTTATGCACCCGCAATTCCTCGCGGATCCGCTCATAGACCAGCACGTTGGCATCCACCGCCATGCCGATCGTCAGCACGATCCCGGCGATCCCCGGCAGCGTCAGCGTGCCACCAATCGAAGCCAGAACCGCGAAAATCAACGCCATGTTGATCACCAGCGCGACATTGGCAAACAGCCCGAACAGCCCATAGGACGCCAGCATGAACAGCGACACCGCCACCACACCGATGATCGCCGCCGTCTTGCCCGCATCAATGCTATCCTGCCCCAGTTCCGGGCCAATCGTGCGTTCTTCGAGGAAATTCATCTTCGCAGGCAGTGCCCCCGCGCGCAAAAGCACCGCGAGGTTGGTGGATTCCTCCAGCGTGAACGTGCCGGTGATGATGCCCGAGCCGCCCTGAATCGCACTTTGGATCGTCGGGGCCGAGATCACCTTGTCATCCAGCACAATCGCAAACGGCTGGCCGATATTGGCCGAAGTATATTCGCCAAACTTCCGTGCGCCCGAGACGTTGAACTTGAAGCTGACCGCAGGCCGGCCGTTCTGGTCAAACGACGGCTGCGCATCGGTCAATTCTTCGCCCGACACCACCGGCTCGTCGGCGACGATGTAATAGACATCCGTCTCATCCGACGAGGCCAGCAGCGAATTGCGCGGCCCCGGATCGGCGGCCGGATTGGTCGTGCGCCCCACCACGGTGTTAAACGTCAGCTTTGCGGTGGTGCCAATGATCGCCTTCAACTCGGCAGCAGACCCCAAACCGGGAACCTGAATCAAAATCCGGTCGGTGCCCTCGCGCTGAATCGTCGGTTCCCGCGTGCCCACCGCATCGACGCGGCGGCGGATGATTTCCAAGCTTTGCTGCATGGTGCGGGTATCCGTCGCCACCCGTTCGGGTTCCGACAGTTGCACCACAATCTCTTGGCCCTCGGTGGTGACTTCCAGATCCTTCTGACCCACCCCAGTCAAGCTGACCACCGGAGAGGCCAAAGCCTGCACCTTGGCCACAGCCGCTGCCAAACCATCGGCATTGCCCACCGAAACCCGCAGCACGCCCGGCACTGACGGCATCCGCCGCACCGCCCCAACCTGATCGCGGACATCGCGCAAGGCATCGCGCACTTCCGGCCACAGGCTGTCGATGCGCTGCGCATAGACATCCGCCACCTGCACTTCAGCGAGCAGATGCGCGCCGCCGCGCAAATCCAAGCCGAGATTGACCAAAGCCGAGGGCAGCAACGACGGCCATTTCGCCAGATCCGCCGTCTGCTCCGGTGTTGCCACCCCCGCATTGGCTGCAATCGCAGTGGCAGCGTCGTTATGCGCCTCGACATCGGTGTAAAACAGGTTGGGAAGCGACGCGACAATCCCCCAAGCGCAGAGCGCAAGGATCAAAAGGCGCTTCCACAGCGGCGAATAGAGCATGATGTTTTGTCTCAGGTTAAGGTAAGGCTCGGGTTAGCAGCGGTCACAGCAACGCAGGTATCAGGCCGAAACCTTACGCAGCTTTCGCCGGTTCGGTCTTGTTCATCACCTGCGAAATGGTGTGGCGCGGAATTTTCACCTTCACGCCCTCGGCGATCTCGACCTCAAGCACGCCATCATCGCCGACCTTGGTGACTTTACCAATGATGCCACCTTGGGTCAGCACCTGATCGCCGCGCCGCAAGCCATCAACCATCGCCTTCAGGTCCTTCATCTTCTTTTGCTGCGGACGGATCAGCAGAAAATACATGATTGCGAAGATCAGCACCAAAGGCAGGAACGAAGCGAAAGCCGAGCCTGCACCAGCAGCACCAGCGGTTTGTGCGAAAGCGGGGGTTACGAACATGGAAGTCCTCTCATTTCGGGGACATTCCCCTGATTTGTCGGCGGGCACCCTACCCGCGCTCCGGCGGATAGGCAAGCCAACGCCGATCTAGGTGCTTTGGAAGGGTATACCAGCCCAGAGGGTTATTTTCTGCGCAAATTGTGGTTGATAAGCTTGCAAAGATCACGCCCATCTCGGGCGATAAGGAGACGACCGTGCCCTATGTCAAAGTTGAAATCGCCAAAGGCATCGCCTCGGTCGAACAAAAACGCGCCGTGATCCGGGGCATGACCGAGGTGCTGGTCAAGGAACTTGGACGGAACCCCGAGTATATTTTCGTCGTGATCGACGAGATTGACACCGACAACTGGGGTCGCAAGGGTCAATCCCTCAGCGATCTGTGGCAAGCGGCCAATCCTGATGCAGCCAAACCCTCTACAGAAACCGATTGACCCAAGGCACCCGCTGCAAGGCCGCCGTCAGCGCCCAAGCCAGCGCAAAGGCGAACACAGCCGCGAAACTGCGGTCCACCGTGTCGGAGAACAGCTTGAACGCCACCAGCATCGTCGCGGGGTGCAACAGATAGATGCCAAAGGCAAATCCGGCGAGCCATGTCGGCCAACTGCCCTTGATATTCACCCGCCAGACCGCCTCAAAAATCACCGCCACCAAAATCATCTGCATTGAGGCAAATTCCGGACTGCGCTCATACAAAACCACACTGATCACCGCCGCCGCCAGAATAACCGGCCAGACCAGCCCCATCCGCTTGCCCGCCGCCAAGACCGCGCCGAACCAGAAAAGCGGCAGCGCGAAAAACCATTGCGGCAGCGGTTGCGGAAAGCCCGCCGGATTGATGAACCAGGCTTGCGGTGCCAGTTTCGCGTGCAGCAGACCCAAAGGGATCGACACGACCACCAGCAGTATCGCCGCCAGATACATCCGCGCAGGGCGGTCAATAAAGCGGGACACCCACGGAATTGTGACCAGAAAGATCGTCACAAACGGCAAAAACCACAGATGGATCGACGGCCCGATCAGCAGCGTCCAGGGATCTGACAACAGCTGAGGTGGCTCATCCGAGACGACCTCAAACACCAGCCGGAAGAACACGCACCAGAACAACCACGGCAGCGCAATCCTTTGCGCGCGGGCCAGCCAGAACCGCTGACCATCCGAGCGTTCAAACGATCCCACCGCCAGAAATGAGGTCAACACCAGAAACAAGGCCAGCGCCGTATAGCCAATATCGGCATAGGGCGCGCGGGCGTGGTCCCAGACAATGCCAAAGGCCGCGACAAACCGCGCAAGGTCCACCGACCGCCTGTAACCCACCTTCACAACCGTTGCTGCCAAACCGACCTCATACCTTAACTTCGGCCTTAGCCTAATCCGCCCGTTGCGCCTAGTGCAACTTCGGCAACTCTGCGTTTACAAACCGATGCAAAACAGCTCTGCCCAAATCACTGGCATCTTGCCTGCGCTACGCCTGCGTTGGTTAACAAAGCTTGAATGCCCCCGCGCAAGCCGTTGAAATCGCATAAGGCTCCTCGTTGTCCACGCGTGGACAGCCACCCTTCCCCTGCGCAAGCAAATCGGGCATAACCTGAGCATCCTGATTTCAAGAGGCCTGCCATGCACGATATCCGCGCCATCCGCGAGAACCCCGCCGCTTTTGAAGCCGCTCTCGACCGCCGTGGCCTGTCGGGTATCTCGGCCTCGATCCTCAAACTCGATGAAGCCCGGCGCGGCAAAATCCTTGCTTCGGAAACCGCGCAAGCCCTGCAAAACGCCGCCTCGAAAGAGGCTGGTGCCGCGAAGGGCCGGGGTGATGAGGCCGAATTCAACCGCCTGCGCAGCCTTGTCGCCGAGAAGAAATCCGAACTCGCCGCCCTCAGCGCCGAAGCCGAGCAATTTGACCGCGAGCTGCGCGACCTTCTGATGGCGATCCCCAACCTGCCCCTCGATGAAGTCCCCGACGGCGCCGATGAAGACGGCAACGTCGAGATCCGCCGCTGGGGCCACCCGCGCAATTTCGACTTCACCCCCAAAGAACACTTCGAGATTGCAGGCGTCAAACCCGGCATGGATTTCGAAACCGCCGCCAAACTCTCCGGCGCGCGGTTTGTCGTCCTGAAAGGTGCCGTGATCCGCGTCCACCGCGCCCTGTCGCAATTCATGCTCGACACCCATATCGAGGAACACGGGTTGCAGGAAACCTGGACCCCGGTTCTGGTCAAAGAAGACGCGATGTATGGCACCAACCAACTGCCGAAATTCGCCGAAGACAGCTACCAGACCACCAACGGATGGTGGCTGATCCCCACGTCCGAAGTCACCCTGACCAACACCGTCGCGGGCGAAGTGCTGGACGAAGCCACCCTGCCAATCCGCATGACCGCCCATACCCAATGCTTCCGTTCCGAAGCCGGGTCTGCCGGCAAAGACACCAGCGGCATGCTGCGCCAGCATCAGTTCGAGAAGGTCGAGATGGTGACAATCTGCACCCCCGACACCGCCTTGGCGGAACACGAACGGATGACAAACTGCGCCCAAGCCATCCTTGAGAAGCTGGAAATCCCCTACCGCACCATCGTGCTCTGCACCGGAGACATGGGCTTTGGCGCGCAGAAAACCCATGACCTGGAGGCCTGGTTGCCTGGGCAAAACAAATACCGCGAGATCAGCTCGGTTTCCACCTGCGGCCAGTTTCAAGCCCGCCGGATGAACGCCCGCTTCAAAGTGCCGGGCGGCAAGCCGGAATTTGTCGCCACCCTGAACGGCTCCGGCCTCGCCGTCGGCCGCTGCCTGATCGCGGTGCTGGAGAATGGCCAGCAAGCCGATGGCTCGGTCGATCTGCCGAGCGTGCTGCACCCCTATCTGCGCGGCAAAACCCGGATTTCGGCGGATGGCGTGCTGGTTTAACGGTGGAGCCTCCGGCGGGAGTATTTAGGCTAAGATGAAACCCTTCACCTTGGTCTAAATACTCAAACTCCGCCGCAACCACCAAAGCCAAACCTATAGAAAAGCCGCCGATCCTGTTACGGGACGGCGGCTTTTTCATGCAAACCCCCAAGCTTACTGCCCGGTGTTCTTTTCCTTGTGTTTCCGCAACCGGCTTGGCGTGTGGAACTTCGGATTGCGGAACGGGTTTTTGTCGGCTTGTGAGCGGAAGGTAATGCGAATGGGCGTGCCGGGCATTGCGAAATGTTCGCGCAGACCGTTCACCAGATAGCGGCGATAGCTGTCGGCCAGATCATCCGGGTGGCTGCACATCACAATGAATCCCGGCGGGCGCTGCTTTACTTGCGTCATATAACGCAGCTTGATGCGGCGGCCTTGCGGGGCCGGTGGCGGATGCGATTCGACCATCGCCCCCAGCCAAGTGTTCAGACGGTTGGTAGGTATCCGGCGGTTCCACACCGCATGCGCCGCCAAGATCGCATCATGCAAGCGGTCAAGCCCGCGCCCGGTTTTGCCCGAGACGGTGATCATCGGCGCGCCGCGCAGCTGCGGCAGCAGACGCTCGAACATCTCTTTGAGTTCGGCCAGCTTTTCCTGCTTTTCGTCCTCAAGATCCCATTTGTTGATGGCAATCACCACCGCGCGGCCTTCGGTTTCGGCGAAATCCGCGATGCGCAGGTCTTGCACCTCAAACGGGATTTCGACATCCAGCAGCACCACGACCACTTCGGCAAAGCGCACCGCGCGGATACCATCCGACACCGACAGCTTTTCCAATTTCTCATTGATCCGCGCGCGTTTGCGCATCCCCGCCGTGTCGAAAATCTTGATCGGCGTGCCCAGCCATTCGGCCTTGATCGAGATCGCATCGCGGGTGATGCCCGGCTCTGGCCCGGTCAACAGGCGGTCATAGCCCAAGATTTTGTTGATCAACGTCGATTTCCCGGCATTCGGGCGACCGATCACCGCGATTTGCAGCGGCTTCTTGGTGGTCGGGCGGAAAGCTTCGACATCTTCTTCCAGCTCGGCTTCTTCTTCCGACACATCGACTTCGGTATCCGGCGTATTCTCGGCCTCACGTTCGGCAAATTCGCCCTGAAGCGGCAGCAGCAGACGGTAAAGATCGTCCATGCCTTCGCCATGCTCGGCAGAAATGCGCAAAGGTTCGCCCAGACCCAACGACCAGCCCTCAATCGCGCCCGCATCGCCGGCCTTACCTTCGGCCTTGTTCACCGCCAAAATCACCCGCGCGCCTTTTTTACGCAGGATGTCGGCGAAGGTCTCATCCGAGGGCGTCACACCGATGCGACCGTCGATCACAAACAGGCTGACATCGGCCATATCCACCGCGCGCTCGGTTAACCGCCGCATCCGGCCTTGCAGCGAGTCATCGGTGATTTCCTCAAGCCCCGCCGTGTCGATCACGGTGAAGCGCAGATCGAACAGCTTGGCGTCGCCCTCGCGCAGATCGCGGGTCACACCGGGTTGGTCATCGACCAAGGCAAGTTTGCGGCCAACCAAACGGTTGAACAGGGTCGATTTGCCCACATTGGGGCGGCCAACGATGGCAAGGGTAAAGCTCATTTCAGGCGTCCGGGTATAACTAAGCTGCCCCCATACACGCCCCGCGCCTTAACGGAAAGCGTGAAGTTGGCCGTTGCCGCCGACCACGAACAGCAAACCTTGTGCGAGCGCGGGGGCCGAGGCCGCACCGCCGGGGATTTCCACGCTGTAGACCTGATTGCCATTGGTCGGATCAAAACCGCGCAAGCTGCCGTCGGACGAGGCCACCACGATGCGCCCACCCGCCAGAACCGGACCATAATGCGCGTAGATGGCTTGGCGTTTCTTCGGCTTGGCCTTGACGTAATACGGCATCTCCACCGACCAGATCACCTCACCGGTGCCAGCATCCAGACGCACCAGACGGGCTTCGTCGTTGACGACAAACACCGAGCCTCCGACGACCAACGGTGGGTTCAACGCGCCCTCGTTGGCGGTCCAGATCCGCCCGCCGGTGGTCATATTGATCGCGACCGTGCGCCCGGCTGCGGTGCCGAGATAGACTGTATCGCCGACAATCACCGGATCGCCCGTCACATCACCCATGCCGCCATAGCTGCGGCCCAGCCGCTGCCCGGACACCCCGGCGTTCCAGATCGGATCGCCCGTCGCCGCCTGTACCGCCGAAATCTGCCCGCTGGCAAACGGCAGCACCACCTCATTATCGCCCACGCCAACCGAGGCCGTGCCGATCATGCCGCTGGAATTCGGCGCGCCGGGCTGTTGCCACAGCTGCTTGCCGGTATCTGCGGACACCGCCAGCGCCGAGCCATCGCGGCCCATCGCGTAAACCACATTGCCCAGAACCGTGGGTGCCCCGGTGATCGGGCTGTCAAAGCGCTGACGCCACGCGATACCGCCCGTGCTGGCGTCCAAAGCCACCAACTCGCCATAGCCCGAGGTCGCGTAAACCCGATTGCCGCTGGCAGCCAGACCGCCGCCGACCACGTTGCTGGTATCCCCCGACTCGGGTGTGATATTCGCCGTCCACAGCGCCGCACCGCCTGTCGAGACCGCTGTCACCCGCGCGGTGGCGTCCATGGTGAACACCCGCCCGCCCGAGACCACGGGTGAGGCCGCGATACGGGACCGTTTACTGTCACCCGCACCGATATTGACGCTGAACACCCGCGCAGGATTGGCCGACAATGCGCCGTTGCCAGAGGCATGACGCGCATTGCCGCCGCGATGGCTCCAGTCTGCATTGGCAGAGGCCCCCGGCAGCGCAATCGGCACTGCGGTATTGGCGGGTTGCAGCGAGGGCGCGACGGGTGCCGCTTGCCCCTCAACCGCGACCGAATCCTCTAGCGGCGCGCGCACCGGAAAACGCTCTCCCTCAAGGATCACGTCTTTTTCGCATCCAGCCAGCCCAATGCACAGCATCAGCCCCGCCATCCCGATCTTGCCGCTGGTCATCACGCGAAACACCCCCACATTCATTCCTTGACGCCCAAAGGGCGGTTCAGCCCGCATCCGCAGCCGGTTCAGCCGCAGCGCCCGCTGCCGGCTCGGGCGGCGTGCCCCCCAAAGCGGTGATCATCTGCCCCGCCCGCTGGCGCAAGCCGCCGGGCGCATCCTGATCCTGCATCAGCGCGGCAAGGGCTGCAATCGCGTCGTCTTTCTTGCCGTCTTCAATCAGCAGATAGGCGAGTTGCTCGGCCGCCAAGGTGCGAAACGCCCGCCCCGGCACAGCAATCGACTCGAGCACTGCACGACGGTCGGCAATCGGCTGATCCTTGCCCACCAGCATCACCCGGCGCAACACCGCGAGGTCACGGTAAACCTGTGGTTGGCTTTGATCTGCCGCCAGCTTATCCAGCGCTGCCAAGGCTGCCGCTTTATCGCTGCCCGCATCGGTCGCCAGCATCAGATCTTTCAGCGCAATCTGCCCGCCATCCGCCGGGATCGCCGCCATCGCCTGTGCGCGATCTTCTGGTGCCCCCAGATCAACCGCATCCAGCAGCGCATCGCCAAAGCTTTGCGCCCGGGCCGCGTCGCGCGCCTTGGTCCATTCGGTATAGGCCGCCCCGCCGACCACGCCGAGCACGATCACCACGCCGATCCAGCCATATTTGCGGAACATCGCATAAAGCCGATCGCGGCGGACCTCTTCAGTCACCTCGCTGATAAAGCTGTCTGGGTTGCTCACGCTGGCCTCTCTTTCGTGCCAAGGATCTGGCCCCCGGCTTTGGTCTTCGCCTCGCAAACACGCAAGGTCACTTGGCCCTGTCTTACAGGCAAAGCCCGCAACTTGCCAAGCCCCGCGACGGTGCAAGCGGCGCAGGGCTCGTCTCGCCGCCGAACGCCGATCGCGAATCCGCGCAGATCAGCTAAACCGCCGTGATTAGGACGAATTGTTACCGTATTTGCATGAAATCTTTCGCAAACCTGTCCCTATTGCCCGAGTTGCCCGATGGAACCTGCGATCCTTGCCAATATCTTCCTGTTTTTGGGCGCTTTGGGCCTGAATGTCGGCATCGGTGGCTCTGATGACACCTCAGACGACAATGCGAATGATGACCCGCAGTATAATCCGCAAAACTATGCCCATACCCATGACGGCACCGAGGGCAATGACACCGTCACCTCGGATGCCGACAATCAGGCGTGGTTCCTGCACGGCGGCGATGATGATCTGACGGCGTCTTCGACCAATGACTACACCAACTTAGGCGACGGCGACGATCATGCCGAAATGGGTTCTGGCAATGACATCGCCCTTGGCGGCGCGGGCAATGACAGCTTAGAGGGCGGTGTCGGCGCGGATTCGCTGTTTGGTGGCGCGGGCCATGATCATGTGCAGGGCAATCTTGGCGATGATGGCTTGGCGGGCGGCGACGGCAATGACGAGGTTTGGGGCGGCTTGGGCGCTGACATCCTGAGCGGCGGCGCGGGCGACGACACGCTCTCGGGCTTTGTGACGGGCGCTGCAGGTGCGGGCGGCATGACCGGGGCCGAGGGCAGCGATCAACTGGTCGGCGGCGATGGCAACGATCTGCTGCTGCTGGGCCACGGCGATATCGCCCAAGGTGGCGCGGGCAACGACACCTTCGATCTCGACACCCGCTGGAGTGATGGCACCGCCATTACCCATATCACCGATTTCAACGCCGCACAGGACGCGCTGCACATCACCTACACGCCGCATTATTCCTCCGACAACTCGGTCGAAGTGCCTCCGGTGATGACGCTGACCCATACCCCCGACGGCAGCACCGAGATCAGGATGGACGGCGCGATTGTGGCGCAACTGGACGGCGTCGATGACTTCAACCTGAATGATATCGTCCTGGTGCCCGACGCCGCCACCGATCCGCAATTTGTTTCCGAGCATTACACCGACGATGTGCAGGGCACCGCAGGCGACGACAGCCTTGCAGGCGACAGTGATCCCTTAGCTTGGCATCTGGAGGGCGGCGCGGATCATCTGACCGGCTCGTCCGGGTCAGATTACGCCGATCTTGGCGCGGGCAACGATCACGGCGCGATGGGCGACGGCAATGATTCGGTGCTCGGCCATGCGGGCGATGACAGCATTGACGGCGGTTTGGGGGCTGACACCCTGCGCGGCGGGGAGGGTTTGGATACCCTGTATGGCGGCGATGGCGCGGACCGCATGGCGGGCGATAGCGGCCATGATCTGATGGCAGGCGGCGCGGGGGCAGATAGCCTGCTCGGTGGCGGTGGCGACGATACGCTCTCAGGCTATTCCGACACCCATTCCGCCGAAGCCAGCCTGACCGCCATTGATGGCGCAGACACTTTGTCAGGCGGCGATGGCAATGACACGCTCATCATTGGCCAAGGCGACACCGCCACCGGCGGCGCAGGCGCGGATCGCTTTGAGATCGAGCATCAATGGGCCAATGGCACCGCCGCCGCCACGATCACCGATTACGCCTTCCAGACCGACCAGCTGGAGCTGCACTACACACCGCATTTTGACGCCAGCCACGTCGAAATCCCCCCGGTGCTCACCGTCGCGCAATCTGCTGGCGTCTCAGTGATCAGCCTCGATGGCGTGGTGGTCGCCAATGTGATGGGCAGCCGTGCGGTAGGCTTGGGCGAGGTCATTCTGGTGCGTGAGGGTTAAGTTAAGGCGCTTGAAGCTGCGCCTCGATCAACCCAATCCACCCCGCCCGCCCCGGATCAAGTCGGCCCTCTGCCTGCAAGGCTTTCAGCACCGCCAAAGCCTCGCGCTGGCGCAGCTTGGGATCATCCTCATAAATCGACATCCGCACCAGACTGGCGACAAGGTTCAACTGGTTCTCGACATTCCCCGGATCGCGCGCCGCCATTTCAGCAGAGATCGCATAGCTTTGACGCACCAAATCCCGCGCCCGCATAGGATCGCCCTGCATCAAGGCGACATCGCCCAAGCGATCCAGATCGCTCGCCAGATCCTGTTGGCGGCTGGCATTGCCCGGATCGGCCTCGGCCAATACCTGCGATATCTTCAAAGCCGCCGTGAACCACCGCTCGGCCTCGGTAAAATCTTGGCGCTTGAACGCCAGATCACCCAAGCGCGCCTGCGCCAAAGCCACGCTGCGCTGCCAATCGGCATTCGCAGGGTCAAGCGCTGCCAGTTTCCGCCGCAAATCCAGCGCCTTGGCGTATATCTGCGCCGCTTCGGCAGGTGCGCCTAACGCCGCCCGCGCATCGCCCAGCTTGACATACCCCATCGCCAGATCGTTTTGCCATTTGACCTGCGCCGCGTCTTTTGCCACCAGTTTCTCCAGCAGCGCCACTTCAGCCTTGAACCGTACCTGCGCGGCTTTCGGATCAGCCAGCGTCAAAAACACATCGCCGATCTTATCCAAGCTGGTGGCCAGATCGTTGCGCAGATCATCCCGTTCGGGCAGGCGGGCCAATAAGCCCTGCCGCAACGCCATCGCCTCATTGAAAACCACCAGCGCCCCGCGCGGATCGCCCGCCAGCTTGCGCAGATCGCCCACCCGGTCCAGCGAAAGCCCCAAATCGCCATGCACATCGTCGCGATCGGGATATTCGATCACGAGTTGCCGCAGCAGCGCAAGCGCCGCCTCTTGCAACGCCAAGGCTCCGGCCAGATCGCCGCGCAACTGTGCCACATCGCCGAGCTTCGATTGCGCCACAAACACATCATGCCGCCATTTCAGCGGCGCATCGGGGCGCACCACCAGCCGCTGATCCACCTGCAACGCCGCGCGAAATTCCGCCTCCGCCCCATCCAGATTGCCTTGCGACAGCAGCATATCGCCGATGTTCACCCGCGCCACCGACCAGTTGCGCAGGAAATCCGGGTCGTCAGGCGCTTCCGCCACCCGCCCTGCGGCCACCACTTCCCACGCACGGTAACTGCGCAGCGCAAAGCCGGTATTGCCCGTGTTGCGCAACAAATCGCCCTGATCCCACAGCAAATCCGTGTATGCCTCGCGGTCCGCACGGGCCAACTCCGGCCCCTCCAACTCGGCATACAGCGCCAACGCTTTGGTCAAATCCGCCATCGCCAGATCATAGCGCAGATCGGCCTTCGCGGCTGACGCAGCCAAAGCATGGGTCTGCGCCTCGGACAAAGTCCGGCTGCGGTAATTGTCGCGCAACGCATCCCGCGCCGCAGCGTCGAGCTTGGCCGCCTTATCCAAAGCCGCGCGCGCGAGGTCAAACGCACCCAAATCCAGCGCCTGCTCGGCCTCGGCCCGGAACTCGGCCACCTTGGGATCATCCGCCGACAACAACTGCAGCTGCGCGCGAAACCGCAGGAACGATTCCGCCGATTGCACCAAAGCCTGCGCCCGTGCGCCGCGATCCTTGCCCGCCAAATCCCCCGACATCAGCGCGCCATAGAGTGGCGCCAGCGGCATGTCTTTGTCCCGCGCCAAAGCCTCCACCTCCGCGCGCAACTCCGCAGGCAGTCCCGCCATCGCCACCAACAACCGATCCCGCTCGCCCAACTCGCCAACCGCGCTTGCGAAAAACAGCCGCGGCAAACCACTTTCGATATAGGGCAACTGCTTGCCCCGGCTGCGGTCATAGACATCCTGCTGCACCAAGGTCAGCGCGGTGCGCACTTCAACGCCCGGAGTCGCGAAATGCCGCAACAGCGCCTCGGTGAACGGGCTATCCGCGCCCTCGCCATCCGCCGCGACCTCGCCCGGCGCCGCCGAAAACGCAAACAACACGCCATCCGCCCGCCCCACCCGGCCCAAACCGGGCCTGGGCTGATCCACCGCATCCTCCAAAGCCACCGCCGAGCGCCCCTGCCCCGCGCCACCACCGCTCCAAGGATCTTCCCGGCAGGCATCCAGCAACACGATGCCAATCGGAGCGACCGAGGCCAAAGCCGCCTGCACCTCCGACAATGGCATGGCACTGTCTGCCACCGCCTGCGCCGTGCCCGCCCGCGCATCGACGGGCAAAAGATAATTCACCCCGGCAATCTCAACCCCGTGGCCTGCGTAAAACAGCAAGGCCACATCCGCGCCCGCACCGTCCTCACGAAAATCCTGCAACGCCCTGCGCATCCGCCGCAGATCGCGGTTGGTTTCCACCGTGACCTCAAAACCAAGGCCCGACAGCAACCCCTCAACGGCGAGGGCATCATTCACAGGATTGTCCAGCTTGCGCAGACTGCGGTAATCCTCTGTCGCCAGCACAAGCGCCACCCTCCGTTCGGCCATGGCCTGCACGGGCAGCAAAAGGCAAAATATCAAAAACAATCGAGGCAGCATGAAATTCACCCTAAAGTGACGTCATCCTGCCCCGAAAACCGCAACCCGTAAAGCAAAGCCTCTGCTGCGCCTTACGCGGCTTCTGCCGCTTCTTCCTCATCCGCCGATTGCCGCGCCCACATCGCCGCGTATTTACCGTCCAGCGCCAGCAAATCGTCATGCGTGCCGCGTTCGGTCACCACGCCATCCTCCAGCACCAGAATACAATCGGCATCGGCAATCGTCGACAAACGGTGGGCAATGGTGATCACCGACCGCCCCTGCCCCATCTCGCGCAGACTTTCCTGAATGCTCTGCTCGGTCTGGGTGTCCAGCGCCGAAGTCGCCTCATCCAGCACCAGGATCGGCGGGTTCTTCAGCAAGGTCCGCGCAATGCCAACCCGCTGCTTCTCACCGCCCGACAGCTTCAAGCCACGCTCGCCCACCGTGGTCTGATAGCCATCCGGCAACGAGATAATGAAATCATGGATCTTCGCCGCCTTCGCCGCAGCGACAATCTCGGCCTCGGTCGCACCCGCGCGCCCATAGGCGATGTTGTAATGCACGGTATCGTTGAACAAAACCGTGTCCTGCGGCACCACCCCGATCAGCCCGTGCAGAGAGGTTTGCGTCACATCGCGCAAATCCTGCCCGTCAATGCGGATGCTGCCCCCCGTCACATCATAAAACCGGAACAACAGCCGCCCGATCGTCGACTTGCCCGACCCTGACGGCCCGACCAAAGCATAGCGCTGCCCCGGTTTCAGCGTGAAACTGATCCCCTTCAGAATGGGCCGCGACGGATCATAGGCAAAGCGCACATCGTCAAACGTGACCTCGCCGCCCGCCACCTGCAATGCGCCAGCTCCCGGCTTATCGGTGACTTCTTCCGGCTGCCCCAAAAGATGAAACATCGCCGCCATATCCACCAAAGCCTGCCGGATTTCTCGGTAAACCGTGCCAAGAAAGTTCAGCGGCATGGTGATCTGTACCATATAGGCGTTGACCATCACGAAATCGCCGACGGTAAACTGCCCGGCCTCAACCCCATAAGCGCTCATCACCATCACCAGAATAAGCCCGGTGGTGATGATGAAACTCTGCCCCATGTTCAGCACCGACAGACTTTGCCCGGTGCGCACCGCAAAGCCCTCATAGGCCGCCATCGCGCCATCATACCGCGCGGCTTCCCGCGCTTCGGCGTTGAAATACTTCACCGTTTCGAAGTTCAGCAGCGAGTCAATCGCCTTCTGGTTGGCATCGGTGTCCTGATCATTCATCTGCCGCCGGATTTGCACCCGCCATTCGGTGACTTTGAACGTGTAGGTCACATAGATCGTGATCGTCACCACCACGACCACGGCATAGGCCCAACCGAAATACAAAGCGAAGATGATCGACACCAACGAGAGTTCCAGAATCAGCGGCCCAATCGACAGCAGCATGAAGCGCAACAGGAAATCGACCCCCTTCACGCCGCGCTCGATCACCCGCGACAGCCCGCCGGTTTTGCGGGTGATGTGATAGCGCATCGACAGGCGGTGAATATGGGTGAATGTCTCCAACGCCAGCTTGCGCAACGCCCGCTGGCCCACCCGCACGAACACCCAGTCGCGGAATTCACCCAGCGCCACAGTGCCAAACCGCGCCAAACCGTAAGCCACCGTCAACCCGACAGCCCCCAAGCCCAGCATCGTCGCCGCACTCGGGTCTTTGCCAACCAAAGCATCCACCGCCTGCTTGTACATGAACGGCATGGTGATCGACACCAGCTTGGCGGCCAGCAAGAACAGCAGGGCTGCAACCACCCGCACCTTGATCCAGGTCTCACCTTCCGGCCACAGATACGGCGCCACCCGCTTCATCGTCGCCCAGCCGCCCGCATGGCCATCAGTGTCATCTGTCGCATTGGCCGTGGCCGGATTAGCTGTGGCCGCGCTGGCCTTGACTGTCGTTTTCCGCATCACTTGATCCCTCATCGCAGGGGCCAAAAGGCCGCACCCGCTTTACCCGCCTTGCTCTATCCGCTACACCAAGATAGTTCAATGATTCATGAGCAGTTGAAACGTGGAGAAATCCCAAGCCCTCGCCGCTTTGTCCGCGCTTGCCAATGATGCAAGGCTGGACCTGATGCGCCTGCTGATGCCGCTCGGCGATCAGGGACTGGCCGCAGGCGAGATCAGCCGCGCTTTGGGGCTGTCATCGTCGCGGCTGTCGTTTCATCTGGCGGCTTTGGAGCAAGCGGGTCTGATCCGCTCGCGCAAACTCGCGCGCAACGTGTTCTATTCGGTCGATGCCGCCGGGATGGGCGCCACGATCAGCTTCCTTCTGAACGATTGCTGCATGGAACATCCCGAGGTGATGGCCTGCTGCCGCCACGGCCAAAGCGTGACGGCCCCCGTCATATCGCCCGCTAAGGAGCCGCAGGAATCGTAAACACCTGCCCCGGATAGATCAGATCAGGGTCTTTGATCTTGTCCTTGTTGGCCTCAAACACCTGCACATACATCACGCCATCGCCGAAATTCTGCTGCGCGATACCCCAAAGCGTATAGCCCGGCTGCACTGTCACCGAGACTGGGGCGGGTTTGGCCACAGCCACAGCCGCAGGTGCCAGAGCCGCAGGTTCCGCTGTAACACCTGCTGCGTCCACAACAGGTGCGGTGGCGGCAGACCCACTTTCTGGGACAGGTGCTGCGTCAGGGATCGCTGCGGCAGCGTCAGCAGGCGCAGCCTCAACAACAGGCGCTGCATCTGCGGCGGTGGTTTCAGGCGCAGGTGCCGCATCGTCCGCAGCGACCTCCGCCTCGGCAACCTCCGTCGCTGCATCGGCAGTCGTCGTATTCGCGGCCGGCGCAGCTTCTGCAAGCGGTTGCGGCGCGGCAGGACTGCTCGCTTCGGCCACAACGGGTGCCGCCTCGGCACTCACCTCGGGCTGAACCGCTGGCCCCGAGGCCGCAGCCAAAGCCTCCAATGTCTCGCGCTTGAACGGGGTCTCAAACCGCGAGGTCACCGTGCCATCTGCCGCCAACTGATCCACCCGCAAGGTGTAAATCCCCGCAGCCACATCCTTCAGCGTCGCGGCCCAAGCGCCATCCGGCCCCGCCGCCACATCGGCAATCGCCAGACCGTCCAGATACACCCGCACCCCCGCGCCTGCCCCGGCCCGCCCGCCCAGCATCACCGCACCATCCGGCGCATAGCTGATACTCTCCACCATCACATTCGCGGCCACCTCATCAGGCACCTCCGCACCGGGCTGCAACACCTTCACCCCCTCGGGCGCGATCAGCACCGCCGCCGGAGCCTGCATCGTGGGCTCTACCGCGCCTGCCACGGCGACTTCGGCCGCACCAACCACCGGAGCCAGCGCCACAGTCTCGGTCCCCGCCACCGCCACGCCATCCGCGCCCGTCGCCTGCAACGACAACAACCGCGCCACCGGGCTTGGCGGCACATCGAATAACGCGGCAAACTTGCCCTGACCGTCCGCCACGGCCTTCGCGACCTCAACCCCATCCACCAGCAACGCCACCGTAGCGCCCGGAGCCGCCTGCCCCGCCACCGTCGCCGCTCCATCAGGCGCTATCCGTGTGACATCAAAGCGGGGCAGGATCGCGGGTGCCGCAGCCGTCTCGGCCGCAGTCGGATCATCCGCAGCCACCGCAGCCGAATCTGCATCCACCCCAGCCACAGGCGCAACAACCGCCGTTTGCGCCGGGGAAACCTCCGCAGGCGGCGCATCTCCCGCCGCCCCTTCCGCTCCCGCGAGTGGTTTGCCGACCCCGCACGCTCGGACATGACCGCGCTCTACCTCGAACGCTTCATGAACTACGGGCTCACGCCCGAGGAGCTGCGCTCGGGCCGCCCCATCATCGGCATCGCGCAGACCGGCAGCGACCTGTCCCCCTGCAACCGCATCCATGTGGACCTGGCGCGGCGCGTGCGCGAGGGCATCCGCGACGCCGGGGGCATCCCGATGGAGTTTCCGGTGCACCCCATCTTCGAGAACTGCCGCCGTCCCACTGCCGCGCTGGACCGCAACCTGGCGTACCTGGGGCTGGTGGAGATCCTGTACGGCTACCCCATCGACGCGGTGGTGCTGACCACCGGCTGCGACAAGACGACGCCGGCCTGCTTGATGGCGGCGG